>JBKEDH010000187.1:0-13561 GCA_047975295.1 Aestuariibaculum sp. | reverse complement strand
ATATTGGTAGGTATTTTTTGTTTGTTCTTGGCTTTAATACCTCTTAGGCCTTCAGTAATAGAATCTACTATTTGGCTGGTAGTTGCAAAAACGATAAGGTTTTTTGGTAAATCGTGCAGTTTTTTCTCTAAAATTTGTTTTGACGAAATGAGTAAAGAAACGTCGTTGGAAATTAATTTTTCGCAGGTGGTTAATAAAAAAATGGCCTCACTTTCTTTGGTTGTTCTATTAATATTAACACTTTTAAACTTGTCATATAGGTTGTTGTCAAGAATTAAAGCTTTTTCGTTGGTCCAGTTATTTTCCTCAAAAATGTTATTTAAGTTTTGATAAACTTCGTTCAAATTTTCGCAATACAAGAACTTCCCCCCGTTTTGCTTAAAGTTTATCATAAACATTTCGTCTAGGGGAGGCTTTTCCTCAGGCATATATTTGCCCCTATTATCCTGTTGTTTTAATCCTTCTTTAGAATTATCAGTCTTTAAACCAAAAATTTTTTTAAAAAGACTCATTAATAAACGCTATTAATTCTGTTCCTTTAATAGAACCCATTTTACATCAAAGATAAAAAATCTTAAATTAACGGTGCCGTTAATTTAAGATTTTTACTAAAAGCTTAACAAAATTTATGGAAAATGGTTATTCCTCTTCTTGTTTATCTGTAATATTGGGTTTTAAACTTGTTAATACCTCCTCTTTTTCAAACTTTCTTTCACCAAATATTTTTTCAAGATTATCTTTAAAGATAACTTCTTTTTCTAATAGTACTTCGGCAAGTTCGGTTAGTTTGTCTTTGTTTTCTTCAAGCAGTTTTACAGCACGTTTGTATTGTTTTTCGATAATATCGGAAATTTCCTTATCAATAAGTTCTGCTGTTTGTTCGCTATATGGTTTCGAAAAACCATAATCGCTTTGTCCTGATGAGTCGTAATAGGTCAGGTTTCCAATTTTATCGCTTAGGCCGTAAATGGTAACCATAGCTCGGGCTTGTTTGGTTACTTTTTCTAAATCGCTTAATGCTCCGGTCGATATTTTGTTAAATATAACCTGTTCGGCAGCACGACCACCCAAAGCGGCACACATTTCATCCAACATTTGTTCGGGACGGACAATTAAACGTTCTTCGGGCAGGTACCAAGCTGCGCCAAGTGAACGCCCTCGAGGTACAATGGTGACTTTTACCAATGGTGCAGCGTGTTCCAGCATCCAGCTTACGGTAGCATGGCCGGCTTCGTGGAATGCTACGGCTTTCTTTTCGCCTGGTGTTATTATTTTGTTTTTCTTTTCTAGACCGCCAATAATCCTGTCGACAGCATCCAAAAAATCTTGTTTATCGACTGCATCTTTACCATTTCTAGCAGCAATTAAGGCAGCTTCGTTACATACATTGGCAATATCGGCTCCAGAAAATCCGGGTGTTTGTTTGGAAAGGAAATCCAAATCTAAATCTTTCGATTTTTTAAGTGGTCTTAAATGTACTTCGAAAATCTCTTTGCGCTCTCTTACATCGGGTAAATCGACAAAAATTTGTCTGTCAAAACGTCCGGCACGCATTAAGGCCTTATCTAAAATATCGGCACGGTTGGTAGCAGCCATTACAATAACGTTGGTGTTTGTACCAAAACCGTCCATTTCGGTAAGTAGCTGATTAAGCGTGTTTTCGCGCTCGTCGTTACTACCCGACATGGCATTTTTTCCTCTGGCACGACCAATGGCATCAATTTCGTCTATAAAAATAATAGAAGGTGATTTTTCCTTGGCTTGCTTAAATAAATCCCTAACGCGAGATGCGCCAACACCAACAAACATTTCTACAAAATCGGATCCCGATAAAGAAAAAAATGGTACTTTGGCTTCTCCGGCAACGGCTTTTGCCAATAAGGTCTTACCAGTTCCCGGAGGACCGACAAGTAGGGCGCCTTTAGGTATTTTTCCTCCTAATTTAGTATATTTTTCCGGGAATTTAAGAAAATCGACAATCTCTTGTACTTCTTCTTTGGCTCCTTCTAATCCAGCCACATCTTTAAACGACGTTTTTACATCTGTATTCTGGTCGAAAAGCTTGGCTCTCGATTTTCCAATATTGAAGATTTGCCCTCCCGGACCACCACCGGCACCACTAGACATGCGGCGCATAATGTAAATCCATACCCCAATTAGTAATATAAACGGTAAAAGCCCCATTAAAAGATTGGTCCAATTTTCGTTATCGGTATGGTATTTTTTAATAGGTTTATGTTTGTCATCCAACGTGCTCGTTATTTCATCTAACTTATTTTGGAAGTTTTCTAAAGAACCATATTCGAAGGCATAATTGGGTAATTTTGATGTTGTTGGAAATAGCGAAGTAGGTCTCGACTTTTTATGGATTTCGTTTTCTTGTGCTTCGGGAGTTAGATAGACTTTAACAACACCGGTATTTTTAATAACTTCTACCTCAGCAACATCTCCATCTTTAACAAATTTAAAAAAGTCGTCTTCGGTTATATCTTTTCCTGAGTCTTGACCGGAATTACCAAATAACTGAAACCCTATAAACAGGGCTATAATGATACCGTAAATCCAATATGGACTGAATTTAGGTTTGTTGTCTTTTATATTTTTCTGATTGTCTGCCATTATTTTCTTAATAATTTGTTTCTATAACAGTTGTTTTTGCGTCGCCCCATAAACTTTCTATGTCGTAATATTCTCTAATATGTTTTTGAAAAACGTGTACAACAACATTTACATAATCTATAAGAACCCACTCGGCATTGTCCAAACCTTCGGTATGCCACGGATTATCTTTAAGTGTTTTGCTTACTTTTCTTTGAATTGAATTTACTATTGCCGAAACTTGTGTGTTGGAAGTCCCCTCGCAAATTATAAAATAGTCGCAAACCGTATTTTCAATTTCCCTTAAATCCAAAACAGAAATCTCTTTTCCTTTAACGTCTTCAATACCGCTTATAATTGTCGATATCAATTGGTCTGCATTTGTGTGTGTTTTTACCATTAATTGTTTTATAATTTTTGCAAAGTTATTATTTTTTTGCTTCTTTGAGCTCTTAAAACGGTTAAGATTTAAGTTGATAACAATAACGTTTATATGTCCATAATCAAACTTAGTGCCATCGGCTCTACCAATAGTTATCTAAGGGCGCTTTGTGCTAAAAAAGAACTTGACGATTATACGGTTGTTGTAACCGAAAACCAAACTCAGGGTCGTGGGCAAATGGCAACAGAGTGGTGCTCTCAACCCGCAAAAAACCTAACGTTTAGTGTCTATAAAGATACTTCGGGGTTTCAAATAGAACATCCTTTTTATATTAGTATAGTGGTTTCTTTGACGCTTTTGCGTACACTAAGATTTTTTTCGATACCCAAGTTGTCGGTAAAATGGCCAAACGACATTTTGTCAGAAAACAGTAAGGTATGTGGAATTTTAATCGAAAATGCTGTAAGGCAGAACAAAATGAATAGCTCTATTATTGGTATTGGACTAAATGTAAACCAAACCGAATTTAAAAACCTGCCAAAGGCATCGTCGTTAAAAATTATAACGGGTGTTGTTTATAATTTAGATGAAATAATTACCATAATTTTAAGTCATCTAAGACATTATTTTGATATGTTGATAGCTGGACAATATGCCGAACTAAAAGAAGAGTACGATGCTTATTTGTTTAGAAAAAATAAACCTTCGACATTTCAAGATGCCGAAGGCCGTGTTTTTTCTGGTTTTATAAATAATGTATGTGACTCCGGTAATCTTCAAATTTTATTAGAAGACGATGTTCTTAAAGAATATACCATAAAAGAAATAACACTTTTGTATTAAGTTTGCTAATTTAAAATGTCTAAATAGCTTTTGGAATACCTTGCGAAAGTGTTTCTATAAATTTCTTTATCGGACCTTTTATCATCATGGCCATCATAGGGTTAAAGTCGCCATTAAAAGTTAATTGTACATCGCTTGAAGCACTGTTTTTTTCTGTAATTTCGGCAGTTAGCGAAAAATCTATTTTTCCGCCTGCAGCACCAAAAATAATTTTGTTAGGAGGTACAATTTCTTTCTTTTCTAAGGTTATTTCCGGCATGCCTTTTAGTTCAAACAAAAAGGTGTTTTTGTCTATAACTTCAAATTTGCTTAGGTTTTCGGGCATTAAGGACTTGAAGTTTTTAATATCGGTAAGGAAGTTAAAAACATGTTCCGGAGATTTTTCAACGTTTACTTTTGGAGATTCTAATGTCATATATTTATTTCTGGATTTTTTGTTTAAGATTAATTATATATCAATTAGCATTCCATTTTTCCGGATTTATGTTCCATTCCGATAGCGTCTGCAATTCTTTTTCCGAAATATAGTTGGTTTCCAGAGCTTGCTCCAATAGGTTTTCGTAGTTACTTAGTGTATGCAGGTTTATGTTTTCTTTTTTAAAATTTTCGGTGGCAACATTAAAACCGTATGTAAAAATGGCAATCATGCCTTTTACAGTGATATTGGCTTCTTTTAGGGCTTTTACGGCATTAATGCTGCTTTTTCCGGTACTTATTAAATCTTCGATAACCACGACGTTTTGTCCGCTTTCTATAAAACCTTCAATTTGATTTTTTCGGCCGTGGCCTTTAGCTTCGGGCCTAACATAAACAAATGGTAGTCCTAAATATTCGGCGACCAAAATACCAATACCTATGGCTCCGGTGGCTACACCGGCAATAGCATCGGGTTTTCCGTATTGTTTTTCGATTTCCTTGGCCATGGTTTCGCGAACATAATTACGAATGGGCGGGAACGATAAAATGATGCGGTTATCGCAATAAATGGGCGATTTCCAGCCAGATGCCCATGTAAAAGGTTCGTTGGGACTAAGTTTTATAGCGTTAACCTGTAATAAAACTTCGGCGGTTTTTTTGGCGGTGTTTTTATTGAAAATCATACAAATTAGGATTTCTACAAATTAGTTTATGCTAAATATTCCTTAGGTGTTGTTGGCTGTTTAAAAATGTTTGGTTAGAACTTTTAAAACAGGCTCTGGATATGCAAAGAAAAATATTTTTTTATAAATGTTAGCTATGTAATTAAAAATAATAATTTTACAAGTGCTAATCAATCTATCCCATGTTTAAAATTTTTGTAGGAGACAAGCCTTTGGTTTTAACAAATGTAGTAGAACAAGAAACCTATTTTAAAAACTACCTGTTGGATCATATTAAAATTGCCAAGGTAATAAAAGAACTCAATACAACAGATTTAAGTGAAATTAGATTAATTCACCATAATCCCGATAAACTGCTTAAAAAATTCTTGAAAAAGCTTCCCAATGTTATAGCTGGTGGTGGTAAGGTTTACAATATGGAAAATAAAATATTGTTTATTTACAGGAATAATAAATGGGATTTGCCAAAAGGTAAGGTAGAAGGTAAGGAAAGCATAGAAGATACTGCTATAAGGGAAGTTATGGAAGAAACAGGCGTTAAAGATTTAAGAATAACAAAACCTTTACAAACAACTTACCATATTTTTAAGCGCAATGGTAGGTATAAGATTAAAATAACCTATTGGTTTGAAATGAAAACTGGTTTTTTGGGAAGTTTATACGCACAAGAAGAAGAAGGTATTACCAAAGTAGAGTGGTTGGGTGTGAACGAAACCCAAAAAGCCCTCGAAAATTCGTATGCAAATATAAAATTACTGGTATAAGCATATAAATTTCTATATTGGGTTATCGCTATTTATCGAGTTTTTTTAACTTTACACAGTTAATCCGACATTATATTTAAGTTCCCTCCCTCAAATTTAACCTATTAAATGTATAAATTATGAAACAAACTAATTGTTATACTCTTTCCTTTGGAAAGATTGTTGTACTTAAAGACAATCTTGCCGAAGTGATAGTCGATGAGGGCGTTGAAATGGATATGCCTGCCGTTGGCGAATTTCACGATTTTTTGCTGTCTAACTTTAAAGCACCCATTTGTTTATTGGTAAACAAGTGCAATTCTTATAGTTACACGTTCGAAGCCCAAAAAAATATTGTGAGTTTAAAGGAGATAAAGGTGGTGGCGGTAGTTGTAAATACCGTGGGATCCGAGATGGCGGCAGAAATGGTACTTAATATAAGTAAAACCAAAGATTGGTATGCCGAAATATTTAGAAAAAGGGATGAAGCCTTAAATTGGATTGGCGATTTGGCAAGTTAACAGGCTTTTTGGTTTAAACCCTTACACTATTGGGTACAAATTTGGTGTAATCGCCATTATTTTTAATAACATCGCGAACAATGGACGACGATATGTACGAAGTACGCGACGAGGTAAGTAAAAACACGGTTTCTATGGTGGCCATTTTTCGGTTGGCATGAGCAATGGCTTTTTCAAATTCGAAATCGGCAGGATTGCGTAGGCCACGAAGAATAAAACCAGCGTTTATTTCCTTGCAATAATCTACCGTTAGTCCCGAATAGGTTGTAACTTTCACTTTAGGTTCGTTTTCGAAAGCCTGTTCTATAAATGCCTTGCGCTGTTTTAACGAAAACATGTATTTTTTGTCGGAGTTTATTCCAATGGCAATAACAACCTCGTCAAAAAGGGTAATGCCTCGTTTTATAATGTCGTAATGTCCAAGTGTTATAGGGTCGAAAGAACCGGGAAATAAAGCACGTTTCATCTGTTAATATTTATTTGTTTTTAGTGGTATTAAATTAGGTTAATGTTATGGTGGTATTTTTCAGCTTACTGTTTTAGTGCTTCTTCAATGGCATTGTCAAAAAGTTCAATTAGTGAAATTCCTGCACATGCTGCTTGCTGGGGTAAAATACTTTCCTTTGTTAAACCGGGTACTGTGTTTATTTCAAGCAGATGTGGTTCGCCATCTTTAAAAATATATTCACTTCGGCTAAAACCTTTCATTTTTAATATGTCGTACACTTTTTTTGCTGTTTCCGTTACCTGTTTGGTTTCGCTTTCGGTTATCCGTGCCGGTGTTATTTCCTGCGATTTTCCCAAATATTTGGCTTCGTAGTCAAAAAAATCATTTTCGGTAACAATTTCTGTAATGGGCAGTACTTTGGTCTTGCCTTTGTAGGTAATAACACCAACCGATACTTCGGTGCCGTCTAAAAACGATTCGATAATAATTTCGTTGTCTTCCTTAAAAGCAACTTCAATGGCTCGTTTTAAATCTTCTTTTTTATGGGCTTTAGTAACGCCAAAACTACTTCCTGCTTTATTGGCCTTAACAAAACAAGGTAGCCCCACTTGTTTTATAATATCGTCCTCTTTTATGGTGTCGCCAAGATTTAAATAATACGATTGGGCGGTTTTTATACCATAGGGCTTTAAAATGCTTAGGCAATCACGTTTGTTAAAGGTTACGCTTGCTTGATACATATCGCAACTGGTATGGGGGATATCCAGTAATTTAAAATAGGCTTGCATAAAACCATCTTCGCCGGGCGAACCGTGAATGGCATTAAAAACGCAGTCAAATATTATCTTGATTTTGTTTATGGTAATTGAAAAATCATTTTTATCGATAGGAAATTCTTTGGCGTTATCATCAACATAAACCCATCTGTCTTTAAAAATATGTATGCGGTACGCCTTGTATTTGGTTTTGTTTAAAGTGTTAAAAACCACGTTGCCGCTTTTTAAGGATACTTCAGCCTCACTGGAATATCCACCCATTATAATAGCAATGTTCTTTTTCATTGATATTGGAATAATTAAAAAAATTAATCTAAAAATTTGATGTAAATGTATCTATTTTAAACAAAGCTAAAATATTACATAATTGGCAAAAGAAAAAACAGTTCTGTTTTTTTATATATTTGCCTAATTGAAATTTTTTTAAATGAATCTAATTAAATTCTTGACAAGTAAGGTGTTTTTAAAACAAATAGCGCTAGCTTTTGTAGCAATAGCGGTAGGTTGTTTTTTATTGTTGAAATGGTTGGATGCCACGACCAATCATGGCGAATTTGAAACAGTTCCGGAATTAACGGGCAAGTCCATAAGTGTAGCCCAGATAGAACTGGCTGATAACAACTTGGTTATGCAAGTACAGGATTCGGCAAACTATAACCCCGATTATCCCAAGTTTTCGGTAATCGAGCAAGAACCGTTAGCAGGAAGCAAAGTTAAGGAAGGCCGAAAGATATATTTAACCTTAAATCCGTCGGGATATCGCAAAGTCGTAGTGCCCGATTTAACCGAGCGCACATTTAGGCAAGTAAAACCAACTTTGGAAGCTCTTGGTTTTAAAATAGGCAAAATTACATATAAGGACAACATAGCCAAAGATATGGTTTTGGAGATGAAGTATAAAGGAGAAACCATTAAATCTGGCGATAAATTGGCGAGAACTTCTGTTATCGATTTGGTTTTGGGTAACGGTAACCGACCTTAACTATGCAAGATTACACCGAAGAATTACCGGATAATGAAAACGACGATTTACACCAGCATTTTGCTTTTACGGTTGAAAAAGGACAAAACCCTCTTCGAGTAGATAAGTATCTGTTGAATTTTATAGAACATGTTTCCCGTAGTAAAATACAGGCGGCAGCAGACAATGGTGGCATTGTTGTAAATAATATTTCTGTAAAATCGAATTATAAGGTAAGACCCAACGATTCTATCAAGGTATTTTTTAAACACCCTACTTACGACCAGCTTTTGGTTGGTGAGCATATAAAAATCGATGTAGTTTACGAGGACGACCAGCTTTTGGTGGTAAACAAACCAGCGGGAATGGTTGTGCACCCCGGACACGGAAATTATTCGGGAACCCTTATAAACGCTTTAATCTATCGGTTTGATAATTTACCCAACAATTCCAGTAACCGTCCCGGTTTGGTACACCGTATCGATAAAGATACCAGCGGACTTTTGGTTGTGGCCAAAACTGAACAGGCTATGGCCGGTTTGTCGCAACAATTTGCCGAAAAAACAAGTGAACGTGAGTATATGGCACTAGTTTGGGGCAATGTGGAAAATGATGAGGGTACTGTAACGGGCAATATAGGGAGACACCCCAAAAACCGATTGCAAAATACCGTTTTTACAGACAACGAAATCCACAAAGGTAAACATGCCGTGACGCATTATAAAGTTTTGGAGCGTTTGGGATATGTAACATTGGTGTCCTGTAGATTGGAAACGGGGCGTACCCATCAAATACGGGTGCATATGAAATATATAGGGCATACCTTGTTTAACGACGAGCGTTACGGTGGTGATAAAATATTAAAAGGAACAACATTTACCAAGTACAAACAATTTGTGGAAAATTGTTTTAAAATATTGCCACGCCAAGCTCTGCATGCCAAAACGTTGGGGTTTGCCCACCCTAAAACGGGTAAATTTTTACGTTTCGAAGCTCCTGTTCCCAACGATATGCAACTGTGTATCGAAAAATGGCGCACTTATGCTAAACATATTGATGACCAATAAGTTTTATTGAAGATTTTACCCATAGGATAAATTGATTGGGAAGCGGTGATTTTTTAACCAATTGTTCCTTATTCGATAGTCGGTATCTATGCTTATAAAAATATAATTTGATATTTTATATATGGAGCGTTAATCTTAAATTTGCGAAGAAATATTTAGTGTGCCAAAAATAACAATTTTTCAGCCAGTTGAAAATCCTTGTAGAGAGATTTGGTGTAGTCAAGGTAATCGTCTCGACAAAAGGACATGAATATAAAAATAACGAGCGGTTATTTTGATAGATGTTTTTAAAGCTTAAAAATAAAAAGTTTAAACCATTTCATTAAATAAAAATCTTTGTTCAACAGTATAGTAGCCTTTTTTGTTGGGCAGTAATGTAATAAAATATAGAACATGAAATTAGTAATATCGCCAGCCAAGTCGCTGAATTTTGAAAGTGAATTGCCAACAACCAAGCATACCGAAGCCCAATTTTTAAAACAATCGGAACGTATTAACAAACTGTTAAAGAAAAAATCGGCAAACAGCTTGTCAAAACTTATGAAAATTTCATCTGTATTAGGACAGCTTAATTACGAACGTAACCAACTGTGGGAGTTGCCTTTTACCTTAAAAACTGCCCGTCCGGCTATCTATGCTTTTAATGGAGAGGTATATCGTGGATTTAATGCCTATACGGTTTCCGAAGAGAAAATAGAACAAATGCAAAATACGGTCCGTATTCTGTCTGGTTTATATGGTATTTTAAATCCGTTGGACTTAATAATGCCATATCGTTTGGAAATGGGTACAAAATTTCCGGTAGGCAAAAACAAAAACCTCTACGAATTTTGGAAAAAGCAAATAACAACGGCACTTAATAAAGAACTTGCTGTCGATGAGGTATTTTTAAATTTGGCAAGTAACGAGTATTTTAAGGCTGTTGATACAAAAGCATTAAAAGTTCCTGTAATTACGGCGACGTTTAAAGACTTTAAAAACGACGAATACAAAACCATAATGACTTATGCCAAACACGCCCGGGGCTTAATGGCACGATATGTAATTGATATTAATGCCAAAACCATCGATGACTTAAAAGGTTTCGATTACGAAGGTTATGGTTATAGCGAACCTATGTCCAATAAAAATGAGTTGGTGTTTGTTAGGTAACATTAATGTATAATAAAAGTATTTTGGCTCCAGGTTATTGGTTTCTTTTTTAGAAACACTACAAATCCAATTTTAATTGTTCGGGCAAAAGCCTAAACGATTTTCGGTGGTATTTGGTAATCCCATATTTTTTAATAGCTTCTCGGTGTTCTTTTGTAGGGTAGCCTTTGTTTTTTTTCCAATTGTACATAGGAAATTCTTCATGTATTTTTTCCATATAAGCATCGCGGTATGTTTTTGCTAACACCGAAGCAGCGGCGATACTTAAATATTTACTGTCCCCTTTTACAATGGTTTCAAAAGGAATATTATTAAAAGGTTTAAATCTATTGCCATCAACAATTATAAATTCTGGCGAGGGATTTAACTGTTCAATAGCTTTGTGCATGGCAAAAATAGAAGCGTTAAGGATATTTATTTCGTCAATTTTATCCTGAAAAACATGCGAAACACCAAAAGTTAAGGCTTCGATTTCTATAACAGGCTTTAGTAATTTTCTTTTGCTTTCACTTAATTGTTTTGAATCGGTTAATACTGGATTTTTAAAATCCTTTTTTAATATTACAGCTGCTGCCGTAACCGGTCCGGCAAGGCAGCCACGACCGGCTTCGTCGGTGCCACATTCTAAATTAGATTTCGAAAAATACTTCAGTAACATAAAACAAATATAGTTTTGTTGGGATAAAGTAAATAAAATAACGCTAAAAAAAATAAATCTCTGCAAATAACGTTCAAATACTTACTTTTGTTTTTTAAACAGAAACCGAATAAAAACCTGTATGCTTAAAAAAACATTTGTTGCTAAAATGCCAAATAGAAAAAATGTGTTTAATATGTCCGGTAATAAACAAAGTGTTTTGTTTTTAAAGATAACTTTAATGTGTTTCATGGCATTTCAGTTTAGCAAATTAAATGCACAAAATAAATTAAGTAGGGAAGGAGAGGGTAGAGGAACCGAAAAATCGCAGGATTCCCTGTCGAATGCCGAAAAATTAAAAGAGCAGACCAAGATTACTGACTATTTGATTATTTCGCACGCAAATGATACCACTTATGTAGATACTACATTAACTATACAAAAAGACTATAAATTCAACTACTTGAGGAAGGACGATTTCGAGCTGGTGCCATTTTCAAATATGGGGCAAACTTACAACCAGTTGTCCTATAATTTTAAAAATACCCGTTTAATGCCAAATTTTGGGGCACGTGCCAAGCATTTTAATTATATGGAAGTTGAGGATATTAATTATTATCGCGTGCCAACACCTTTAACCGAGCTTATGTATAAAACAGCTTTCGAGCAAGGGCAATTGGCCGATTCGTTTTTCACCATCAACCTATCGCCCGAATTTAATTTCTCAATAGCTTATAAAGGATTGCGCTCGCTTGGTAAATACCAGCATATTTTAACAAGTACCGGTAATTTTAGGTTTACAACCAATTATACATCAAAAAATAAAAGGTATGAGGCAAAAGCACATATAGTGGCACAAGATATTTTAAATGAAGAAAATGGTGGGATTATAGACGAGCATATCGAATATTTTGAAAATGGAGATGAAGAATATTTGGATCGCTCCATCTTCGAAGTTAATTTCGAAGATGCCGAAAGCATGTTGCGCGGTAAACGTTTCTATCTAGATCATAGCTATGCGCTGTTGCGAAAAAACGATTCCCTCTCCAAAAATAATATACGTATAGGCCATATCATGTCGTTCGAGGATAAGTATTATCAGTACGACCAAAGTACAGCAAGAACAGCTTATTTTGGAGATGCTTTTAAAAGTTCCGGTTTACAGGAAAAGGCAACGTTGGAGAACTTTTACAATCAGTTCCATCTTAATTATAGTAACAATATAATAGGAGACTTACAATTTAATATAAGTACTAACAATTATAATTATGGTTACGATAAGCTTGTTGTATTAAATGGCGATGTGGTTATACCCAATCGATTAAAAGGAAATATATTTGCAGCCGGCGGAAAATACCATAAACAATATAAAGGTCTCGATTTGTCGGGAGAATTAGGACTTAATATCTCGGGCGATTTCGATGGCAATTACATAAGCGCACAAGCATCGTTTAAATTAGCCGACGATGTATTTGCTAGTGCCGGTTTAAACCATAGTTCTAAGGCACCAAATTACAATACCCTATTGTACCAAAGCAATTATGTAGGTTATAATTGGCGCAATAACTTAAATAATATAAAAACACAGCAATTAAGCTTTCAGGTAAAATATAAAAAGCTGGTAGATGTAACAGTCGATTATTCTACTATTTCCGATTATGTTTATTTTAAACGGGAAGCCGATACCCTTCAAGTAAAACCATATCAAAACAACGGAACCATAACCTATTTGCGTGCCAAGTTAGAAAACGAACTTACTTTTGGTAAGTTTGCCCTAACCAATACCTTATTGTACCAAAACACACAGGAAGCCGAAGGGATTTTAAACGTTCCCGATTTCACTACGCGAAATACCATATCATTTTCCACCCACTTATTTAAAAAGGCATTGTTTTTTCAGACTGGATTAACCTTTAAATACTTCACCAAGTATTATATGGATGCTTATAATCCATTGCTTGCCGAATTTTATATACAGGAAAACGATAAATATGGTGGTTTCCCGTTGTTCGATTATTTCCTGAACGTAAAAATACGCCAAACACGACTCTATTTAAAAGCCGAACATTTTAATACGGCCTTTAAAAAACTTGCAACATATAATTACTATTCGGCACCTAACAATCCTTACCGTGATTTTACAGTACGTTTTGGTGTAGTCTGGAATTTCTTTTTATAACCCCATTCCATTTTGATTTTTCCTGAGTATCTTTTTTGGGTGTATTTTTTATTTCCAGCATGCGGGTGTTGTCGTTTTTAAGAGCAGCGGTCTCCTTGTTCGGAGTTTAAGGAGGCATCGGTAGGCTGTTGGCTTAGCTGTAACCCCTTGTAAA
>JBKEDH010000169.1:0-33494 GCA_047975295.1 Aestuariibaculum sp. | reverse complement strand
TATAAAAACGATCTTGTTAAAATTCTACTTCCCGAAGAACTTCAAAAAGTCGATAAAGCACTTAGAAGTATAGGCTTGGGCAACTTGGCTGACGAAGGTTTAAAGGCCATTAACCGAACTGCCGAAAATGCCGTAAAGGAGGCTACACCCATTTTTGTCGATGCCGTTAAGCAAATTACATTTACCGATGCCAAAAATATTTTATTAGGTAGCGACAATGCCGCAACGCAATACTTAACCAATAAAACCGAAACCGCTCTTTACGATAAGTTCCATCCGGTTATCAATCAATCGTTTACTAAAGTAGGGGCCGATAAAATTTGGACTAACCTAATAAACAGGTACAATAATATCCCTTTTATGGAAAAAGTAAATCCCGATTTAACCGATTATGTAACGGGACAAGCCTTAAAAGGTGTTTACACCATGATTGCCGTCGAGGAAAAAGAAATACGCAATAACGTTTCGGCTAGAACGACCAATATACTTAAATCTGTTTTTGCGCTACAGGACTAATTACAACCACTAATAAAGAATAATTGTTCGAAATATTAAAGACCCGATAGATTTTAAAAATCTATCGGGTCTTTTTTTTTGATAAAATATGATTATGGCTTTTATAAACCTCCCCATTCTTTAAGCGAAGCCGTATTCATTTTTATATAATCGGCATTACCTGCTGCTTCGGCACCAGCCAAAGATGCTTTGGCCAATTTAATGGCTCCTTTTTTATCGCCGTAATTGGCATATATTAACGATTGTTGCCTTAACTGCCAAAATGCAGGTTTATCGTTGCCCGACATTGCTTTATCGATCCATTCTTTTGCCTTTTTTATATCTTTTCCGGTGTTCGAATAATATACGGCAGCTGCGTAATAATCGTTAGCAGAAGGACCATTCATAACTTTGCTTACACCTTCCATTACCAATTTATCTGTTGGAACTTCGAATTTAACCCCCACATAAACCGATTCCCAAAGAATACCCAATACCGCCGAGCCATTGGTTAAATCGTCAAAGGTCATCGTTAGGGTTTCAATCTTTACGGGCATAGGGTAAACCTCGACTGTTACCTTGGCCGCTACTTTACTATCGTCCCATTGGCGTGGTGTTCCCCAATTATCGGTATCGGTATAAAATACAACTTCCCATGATTTTTCGTTGGGTGTTGCAAAAATGGCATAAGTACCGGCTTTCAATGTATTTCCACCAATGGTTGCATCGGTACTAAATGTAATTTTGGTATTGGAGTTGGCTCCTAGGCGCCACAATTTTCCGTAAGGCAATAAATTGCCAAAAAAGGTTCGTCCGCGTAATGATGGACGAGAATATTCTAAAGTAACATCGGTTAGACCTATTTTCTGTTCTACTTTGGAAAACGGACTCGATTGCGGAGTTTCTATTTGCGAAAATCCGAAAGTAGAAACTGTAATAGCCAATAAAATAAGAAGTGTTTTTTTCATGATTCTTTTAAAAATTTTTAGCCTATAAAAGTATGGAAAACCTAAATTTTAAATTGTTAAGAAAAACTTAAAATGGAATAAATGAAAATTATGATACGATAAACTCTTTTAAACAATAACACTACTTGGCTACCCCACCCGCTCAATTTTGGCACCAATAGCTCGTAAACGTTCGTCTATACACTCGTAACCTCTATCTATTTGTTCGATATTTTGAATGGTTGATATGCCTTTTGCAGAAAGTGCGGCGATAAGCAAGGATACACCTGCACGGATATCGGGCGAAGTCATGGTTGTTGCCTTTAACTTCGATTTGAAATCATGACCGATAACGGTTGCCCTATGCGGGTCACAAAGAATAATTTTAGCCCCCATATCGATTAACTTATCGACAAAGAACAAACGGCTTTCAAACATTTTCTGGTGTATCAATACGCTGCCCCGTGCCTGTGTGGCAACAACCAATACAATACTTAATAAGTCTGGGGTAAAGCCGGGCCAAGGTGCATCGGAAACGGTTAAAATGGAGCCATCTATATAACTCTGTATCTCGTAACCATTGGTATGCGCCGGAATATGGATATCATCGCCCCATCTTTCGACCGTTATACCCAATTTTCTAAACACACTGGGTATAATACCCAAATCGTTCCACGACACATCTTTTATGGTAAGTTCGCTTTTGGTCATGGCTGCAAGTCCAATCCAGCTACCAATTTCAATCATATCGGGAAGCATGGCGTGTTCGGTACCTCCTAAATCCTTTACGCCTTCTATAGTTAAAAGATTGGAACCAATACCGCTTATTTTGGCTCCCATACGGTTAAGCATTTTGCATAACTGTTGCAGGTAAGGTTCGCAGGCAGCATTATAAATAGTGGTTTTACCTTTGGCCAAAATGGCTGCCATTACTATATTGGCGGTTCCTGTTACCGAAGCTTCTTCCAAGAGCATGTAGGTTCCTTTTAAGGCTTTGGCCTCTACACCGTAAAAATGGTCTTCTTTGTTGTAGCGAAATTTAGCTCCTAAATTTATAAACCCTTCAAAATGGGTGTCTAACCTTCTACGGCCTATTTTATCACCACCTGGCTTGGGGATATATCCTTTACCAAAGCGCGCCAAAAGCGGACCAACAATCATAATCGAGCCTCGCAAACCGCGACCATCTACTTTAAATGCATCGGACTCCAAATAACTTAGGTTAATGGCGTCGGCTTTAAATGTATAGCTGCCATGTGATAGTTTTTCTACTTTTACTCCTAATTTTTTAAGAAGATTGATGAGTTTATTAACATCTACAATGTCTGGAATATTGTGTATGGTTACAAGTTCGGGGGTTAACAATACCGCACATAAAATCTGTAATGCTTCGTTTTTTGCGCCTTGAGGTTTTATGCTTCCTTTTAATTGGTGCCCACCTTCAATTTTAAATGTACCCATAAATTTTAATAGCGTTTACGTGTTTTTTTCTTGTGGTTGTTGTTCTTTTTTGAAAATTTTGATTTTGAACGTAATAAGCTGGAAGAATCGGATAAATCTTCATCGGAATTTTTTAGGTTGATTTTTCCTCCCGAAAGCTCAAACAAATGCTCGTAAATCACATCGTCTTCAACCGTATCCTTGTTCCAGTTCAAAAAACATTTTTTCATGTGGTTAGCAATAGTATAAACCAAAGCTTCTTTAAGCTCGCCTTCTTCCCAAGTGTTGGCCACATCGATCATGGTTTTTATATTATTTCCGTAGAAACGATATTTTGGATGATTTTGTGGATACTTTAAAGGCTCGGGCTTAATACCAAAAAGATCTTCTTCGGGTTTTTCGAAAGGCGAATCGGCATCTAATTCGAAATTGGACATAATAAACAACTGGTCCCAAAGTTTATGCTGAAAATCGGGCACATCGCGTAAATGGGGCTGTAAGTTGCCCATTACGGCTATTATGGCCTTGGCTACCCGATTACGTTCTTCCTTGGTTTCACGGGATTTGGCGTAACTAATCATTTTTTGGATATGACGTCCATATTCCGGAATAATTAAATGTTCACGCTCGGTATTGTATTCTAAGTCTTCTACTGCCAAAATAAAATTATGGATTAAATGTTTTTAATTGTAGTTATATATTCGTGCAAAATACAAAAAAAACTAAAGACTCAATACGTCTTCTATTTTTTCTGCTACTTCTTTGTACTTGGCGATAACGGATTCCGGATCTTTCATATTAACGTTTATGGAGACACTGGTATATTTGCCGTTTTTGGATTTATGCGTATCGATTACTGCACCCATATTGTCAAAAATGGATTCTAACGTCTCTACTTTATCGGTATCGGATTTCACTATAAATTTATAAAGGTATTCCGATGGCCAGCTGGTAGTTTCGTATAACTGTTCCCGCAATTTGTTATAAAATGCTTCGGTCTTTTTGTCTTCGCTCATTAATCTTCTATTTAAAGTGCAAATATACGGTTTAGTTAACGAACTATCTTCTCTTTATTTTTTTAATCGCAGTTAAATTCCGAATTTTACAACTTCATTTTTTTGTAATACATGGCACAAAACATTATAAAATATTGAGCCTTTATAAGTCGGCTTATAGAAATAAGATAGCTTTTGCCTTGTATTAAGCTTAATTTTGTATTCAACATGATAAAAAAAGTGGTTATTATTGGTGGTCCCAGTACAGGGAAATCGGCTATTGTAAATGAACTAATGGCACGGGGTTTTTCGTGTTTTGAAGAAGTTTCGAGACAGGTTACGCTTAATGCCCAAAAGCAAGGAATTAGCCAATTGTTTCTTGAAGATCCCCTTTTATTCAGTGATTTATTGCTAAAGGGGCGGCAACAACAGTATAACGATGCTTTAAAACTTACCGACGAGCTTGTTTTTTTCGATAGAGGAATCCCCGATGTTGTGGCCTATATGGATTTTATTGGTACCGATTATCCAAAATATTTTAGCGATGCCTGCAAAAATGCCGTTTACGATGCCGTATTTATGCTAAAACCCTGGAAAGCCATTTACACCACCGATAACGAACGTTACGAAAGTTTTGAACAGGCTTTGGAAATTCACGAAAACCTAACAAAAACCTACGAAAAGTATAATTATACCTTAATAGACGTTCCTTTTGATAGTGTAACACATCGCACCGATTTTATTTTAAATACATTAGGGCTGTAATGGAGCACCCCATAAACATATTGGAACGTTATTGGAACTACACTAAGTTTCGTCCAAATCAAGAAGCGATAATCCACGCTGTTTTAAATGGCGACGATACTTTTGTACTTATGCCAACAGGCGGCGGAAAATCGTTGTGCTATCAAATCCCTGCGTTAATTAAATCGGGTATCTGTATCGTTATTTCTCCGTTAATAGCCCTAATGAAAGACCAAGTACGGCAACTTGCTCAAAAAGGCATTAAAGCCATGGCTGTTACCAGTGGTATTTCGTTTAACGAGCTCAGTACACTTTTAGACAATTGTATTTATGGTAATTACAAGTTTTTATATATGTCGCCAGAGCGCTTACAGCAGGAAATTGTACAGGAGCGCATTAAGCAAATGCCCGTGAATTTAATTGCGGTCGATGAGGCTCATTGTATCTCGCAGTGGGGCAACGATTTTAGGCCTGCGTACAAAAACATTACATTACTCCGCCAATTACAACCTACTGTGAATGTAGTGGCTTTAACAGCTTCGGCAAAACCCGATGTAGTTAGAGATATTATTACTGAACTTGATTTTATAAGTCCGGAAATATTCAAACAATCGTTTTTAAGATCTAATTTAGCCTATATGGTTTTTCATGAGAACGATAAACTATACAAATTGGAAAATATTTTAAAAAAGAACACCAAACCATCTATTGTTTATGTTAGAAACCGAAAATCGACTTTGGATATCTGTTCGTTTTTAAAATCGAAAAACATTGGAGCAACCTTTTATCATGGAGGCTTGCCAAGCCACGAAAAAGACGCTAACATGCAACAATGGCTTAACGACCAAACACAGGTTATGGTTGCTACCAATGCCTTTGGTATGGGTATAGACAAACCCGATGTTAAAACTGTTATACACCTTAATTTACCCGAAAGCATAGAAAGTTATTTTCAAGAAGCAGGCCGTGCCGGTAGAAATGGTAAAAAAGCCTTTGCCGTTATTTTAAAGAACAAAAGCGACGAACAGCTTATAAAAAATCAATTCTTGAGTATTTTGCCTACGGTAAATTTTACAAAACAAGTATATAGAAAGTTGTGCAATTATTTCCAGATTTCGTACGGCGAAGGCTCTTATACATTATTCGATTTCGATTTTAACACCTTTTGTAAAACCTATCGGTTCAATACCATATTATGTTACAATACACTACTTTTACTGGATAGAAACAGTATTATCTCACTTTCAAAACAATTTAAAAATAAAGTTACTGTACAATTTAAGGTATCCGGAACACATCTTTTTGGTTATTTGGATAGGCGTACAAAATTCAATATCCCCGTAAAATCCATATTACGTATGTACGGTGGTATTTTCGACCAGCAAACCAAAATAGATCTTAATAAAATAGCCGATAAAACATTAATAAGCACCGAGGCCATTACACAGATTTTAATCCAGTTGGAAAAAGACGATATTATAACTCTTAACCTTGCTCAAACCGATGCACAAGTTACTTTTATAGAACCCCGTGAAGACGATATAACTATAAACAGGATTGCCAAAAGCATAAAACAGCAAAACAGGATTAAACAAGAGCAAGTTGAAGCAATGCTACGCTATATTGACAATAACAAGCTTTGTAAGAGTATGCAGTTATTAAGCTATTTTGGCGAAAAAGATATACAGCCATGTGGTATTTGTTCAGTTTGTATTAATAATAAAAATAATAATGATACAACCAATATCAATACTCTAAAAAAACAAATTATCGATCTGTTGGAACAAGGTGACCAGTCCTCAAGGACTATTTTTAACCAACTACAATGTACCGAAAACAACCTAAAAGCCGTTTTAAGCTTACTTTTGGAACACAACATTATAAGCATTACCCCAACCAACACTTATAAACTAAGTCATTTATGAAAGATCTAAGAATAGTATTTATGGGCACGCCCGATTTTGCAGTGGCAACATTAGAGGCCTTGGTAAAACACGATTATAATATTGTAGGCGTTATTACAGCCCCCGACAAACCTGCCGGAAGAGGCCGAAAACTTAATGAAAGCGCCGTTAAACAGTATGCAAAATCTAAAAGTCTGACCATTTTACAGCCCACCAATTTAAAGGATAAAGTATTTTTAAGCGAACTAAATGCTTTAAATGCCAATCTACAAATTGTTGTTGCTTTTAGAATGCTGCCAAAAATCGTGTGGCAAATGCCAAAATATGGTACTTTTAATCTTCATGCATCGTTATTACCCAACTATCGTGGCGCAGCCCCCATTAATTGGGCCATTATAAATGGCGAGACCCAAACTGGCGTTTCAACCTTTTTTATAGATGAAGAAATAGATACCGGCGATATGATACTTCAGCAAAATGTTACCATAGAAAATAACGACAATGCAGGAAGTCTTCACGATAAATTAATGGTAATTGGAAGCGAATTGGTTTTAAAAACGGCTCACTACATAAAAAGTGGCAACGTTACCACGACACCACAAAATAAAAACAGTGCAACCAAAACAGCATACAAACTAAATCGCGATAATTGCAAAATCGATTGGAACACTACGCTTAACAACATACACAATCTTATTCGTGGGTTAAGCCCTTATCCCGCAGCTTGGTGTACCCTAATAAATGGCGAAGAGCGTTTGGATGTAAAAATCTATGCTTCGGATAAAGAGGAAAACATTCACGAATACAGCATAGGAAAGGTTATTTCGAACAAAAAAGAAATAAAGATTGCCGTAAAAGGCGGATATATTATTATAAAAGAATTAAAACTTCCAGGAAAGCGAACTATGGAAGCAACCTCCCTTTTAAATGGTTATAGTTTTAGCACAAATGCCAGGATGGAATTGGAACAACCATAAAACATTAAACTTTTAAGTTAAAAAAAGCTATTGCTTTATTAACAAAAGCTTTAAGTTATCAACAAAACCGCGTATTTCGACAGTATTTACTTGCGAGACATGATATTCCGATTAAATTTGTATGTAGATTTAAAAAATGTTTAACCGATTTATAAATAATTAAACTTTACATTATGAACAAAACAGATTTAATCGATGCAATGGCAGAGCATGCTGGAATTACAAAAGCTGCCGCTAAAAAAGCTTTAGAGTGTGCTTTAATCGAAATTGAAGGTGCCTTACAAAAAGGAAACCGTGTATCTTTAGTAGGATTCGGATCTTGGTCAGTTTCTAAAAGAGCTGCAAGAGAAGGTAGAAACCCACAAACAGGTGCTACTATCAAAATTAAAGCTAAAAAAGTTGTTAAATTTAAAGCTGGTGCAGATTTAAATAACGCAATAAACTAAAAATATCTGCTTTATTGATATTTAAAAGCCTTCAAAAATTGAAGGCTTTTTCTTTATATTTTACTATAAAGTTGGTTTTTTAACAAATAAATCTTAGATTTAGTTTCGAAACAACTAAAAATATGGTTACCGTTAAACCAAAAAAAGGTCATTTACTAATTGCCGAACCCTCTATTATCGGCGATATTTCATTTAATCGTTCCATTGTTTTGTTAGCAGACCACTCGGTAGAAGGCTCTATAGGTTTTATTTTAAACAAGCCTTTAAACTATAATATTAAAGATCTTATTCCCGAAGTAGATGCCGATTTTAGGATTTACAATGGTGGTCCCGTCGAACAGGACAATCTTTACTTTATACACAAAATACCCGATTTAATACCCAATAGTATCGAAATATCACTTGGTATTTTTTGGGGTGGTGATTTTAACAAAGTAGCCGAATTAATTGCCGAAAACAAAATTAACGAAAGTGATGTTAAGTTTTTTTTGGGCTACTCCGGCTGGAGCCCCCAACAACTAGATAGCGAGCTTAAAAGCAATTCTTGGGTAGTAGCCGAGAATGTTTATAAAAGTGGCATTATAAAAAAGGATTACAAATCGTTCTGGAAAGAAAAGATGCTGGAGTTTGGAGATGCTTACAGTATTTGGTCTAATGCTCCCGAAGACCCAAGCTTTAATTAGTTAATCCGCAAGTTAACATTAAGCTTTTTAAGCAATTCGCCCGAAACATCGCTTTTAAATGTTTTTTTACGGTATTTGCTTACAGGGACAATTCCGGAAATAACGTTTGTAATAAAGATTTCATCCGATTTTTGTAGCTCAAAAGGTGATAACGATTCTTCAACAAATTGGTATTCGGGCATTTTTTTCAATAACCCTATTATTTGTTTTCGCATTATACCTTTTAAACATCCATCTGTTAATGGCGGCGTTTTAATTACCTTATCCTTCACTATAAATATATTACCATTTAAAGCTTCTACAACACTTTTATTGGTATTCAAAATCAAACAGTTGTCCAAATCGTTTTCTTTTGCATAAATACTTCCCACTACATGCAAAACTTTGTTGTTTGTTTTTAAAGTTGATAGCAAACCGGGGGAAACATAATAGTCTTTAAACAGATCTACTTCGTAAAAATCGGGACTTAAAATATAAAAATCGTCTTCCAATTGCTTGACCGAAATATTATAGCCAACGGCATTTGTAACCGGCAAATACAAGCCGCCCTCTACCCTATGCACGGTAAGCTTTATCCGGGCGGAAGCATTTTCCATATTATTGGCCTTTAAGGTTTTTTGTATCTGCTCTTCAAGAAACTCCATGGTAAAATTCATGGGTATTTCCATACGTAAAATCCGCATCGACGCCATTAACCTAAAATAATGATCTTCCCAAAAAAATAATTTACCGTACGATGCCTTTATGGTTTCAAAAAGTGCATCACCATAGGTATATCCCCTATTTTTAATAGATAGCATATTGGTTTCCTTGAGTAGATCTCCATTGTAATTTATCATAAAAAAATCCCGGTTTCATTTTATTCGAAAAACGGGACAAATATACTTTAAATATATGGTTTGAAGTTTACGTTGAACCTAATACTTGCTTTAAATCGGAAATTTGATTAGTCCATAGCATTTTAGATTCTTCAATCTCGTCTTCATCATCGGCAAAATCGGTTACAATTAAGGAAACATCCTTGGTTATATCGTCAACAATTATTTTAATTTCAAAATACACCGACTTATCATCTTCATCATCCAACCATCTAAACTTAATACGCTCTCCTGTTTTTTTACTTACCAATTTTGCTTTTTCTTCGCTATCGTCCCAAATAAATGTAAACAACTCGCCTCTGGAGTTAACATTATCTGCAAACCACTCGGACAATCCGGATGGCGTGGATATATAGTTATATATTAATTGTGGAGATGCTTGAATGGAAAATTCTATTTCAAATTTAATTTTATCGGCCATTGGAAAATTTTATTTTATTAAAAAGCCCCAATATAATACTTTAATTAAGAAGAAAAAGAATAATTTTTAATAATTTTTTGTGCCCATAATACTTGTATAGCTGAATTTTGTTTTTATATTTGCAGCCGCTAATAATGGCGAGGTAGCTCAGCTGGTTAGAGCGTCGGATTCATAACCCGGAGGTCGCGGGATCGTGCCCCGCTCTCGCTACAAAATTCTTTTTATTAGCAAAAGTAAATTATATAAATCTCTAATTTTGAATGTTTTAAAATTAGAGATTTTTTATTGTAAGTACTGTTTTAATGAAACAATACAAAAATAGATTATTATCTTGTTTTTTTAAAAATAGGTTTTATATTTGCAGCCACTAACCCGTTAGTTATACAAATTTTAAGACCGGGTAGCTCAGTTGGTAGAGCATCTCCCTTTTAAGGAGAGGGTCCTGGGTTCGAGCCCCAGCCCGGTCACAAAAGGCTGTCTTAAAAGTATCTTTTTTGAAATCGGAAGGTTGAGAATTGATGGATAACGTACTTTTAAGACAGTCTTTTCCCTTTATACCCTTTTTATTTGCGCACGTGGCGGAATTGGTAGACGCGTTAGGTTGAGGGCCTAATGGCCACTTAGGCCGTGGAAGTTCGAGTCTTCTCGTGCGCACTTTTCAGAATTTTGATAAGGAGACACTATCTTAAAAGCAACAGGTTCTAAATATTATAGAGATTCTTTGTTTCACTATTTAAGACAGCAACGAGTACGAGTGCTTATTTAATTTTAAGCCTTTGTATTACCTCTACACATTAAACAGGAAATGCATAACATCGCCATCCTTAACCACATAGTTTTTACCTTCAACCCGCATTTTACCTGCTTCTTTTACTTTGGCTTCGCTACCGTAATTAATATAATCACTATAACCGATAACTTCGGCACGAATAAATCCTTTTTCAAAATCGGTATGGATAACACCGGCTGCTTGTGGTGCCGTTGCACCTATATCGACAGTCCAAGCCCGCACCTCTTTAACACCTGCCGTAAAATAGGTTTGTTGGTTTAAAAGCTTATATGCCGCACGGATTAACTTGGCAGAACCGGCTTCATCTAAACCTATATCCTGTAAGAATAACTGGCGCTCTTCATAATCTTCCAATTCGTTTATATCGGCTTCGGTACCAACGGCAAGAACCAAAACTTCGGCATTTTCGTTTTTTACAGCTTCTTTTACTTCTTTTACATAGGCATTGCCCGAAACAGCCGAACCTTCATCTACATTACAAACATACATAACCGGCTTATCGGTAATAAACTGCAGGGGTTTTACAAAATCGGTATAATCGTCATCTCCAAACTCCAAAGCTCTCACCGAAATACCACTTTCCAAGCCTGACTTTATCTGCAATAAAACTGCTTCTTCCTTTTGGGCATCTTTATTTCCTGTTTTAGCGGCGCGCTTTACTTTTTCAAGCTTTTTTTCAACCGTTTCCAAATCTTTTAATTGCAATTCCATATCTATGGTTTCCTTATCCCGAATAGGATTTACATTACCATCTACATGCACAATATTATCGTTATCAAAACAGCGCAACACATGTAAAATAGCATCGGTTTCTCGGATGTTTGCCAAAAACTGATTGCCCAAACCTTCGCCTTTACTTGCTCCCTTTACCAATCCGGCAATATCGACAATCTCCACGGTTGCGGGCAAAACCCGCTCCGGCTTTACCAAGGTCTCCAACTTTTCCAATCGCGGATCGGGCACATTTACCACCCCGATATTGGGCTCGATGGTACAAAACGGAAAATTGGCACTTTGTGCTTTGGCGTTGGACAAACAATTAAATAGGGTCGATTTGCCTACGTTTGGCAATCCTACAATACCTGCTTTCATCTGTTTCTATATTTTTATACTTACAAAACAACCTATTTTGGGTTGCGGGTGCAAATGTAGTTATTTAGATTTACCGAAATGATTTAATCGTTAACAAAAACAAATAATTCGCCCTCTGTAAACGTAATGCTTACTTCGTTTTTAATGGCTTTGTTACGAGTTCCTATCCTACTGCCCAAAGTAAGGGTCTCTTTATTTAAAGGATATTGCAAACCTTGGGTTATTATACCATGTGCTTCGGGAAACGGTACCAAGGAAACAATTTTATGCAAACAATTGGTAAGTTGTGTGTTTTCGTTTAACAGGAAATAGCGGCCATAATTATCGAAAAAAGTAAGATCAAGCCTATTTTTCCACTTTAGAGCCACACTTAAATTACCTAAAAAGTGATCTTGTTCCTTACCGCTTGCCCCATAAACATGAATGGTTTTATACCCTCTATTAAAAAGGAGCTGCAATGCCTTATCGAAATCGGTAAACTCTTGATCGGGTGTGGCAATAATTTCTACATTCTCTGGAAAAATATCGGTAGAATCGAAATCGCCACAAATTAAATGGGGTTTTATATTCTTGCTTTTTAAAAAACCATATGCCCCATCGGTAGCACAAATTAGGTTGTAGTCTGACAAATTTGGGACAACTTTTGGTGGTTCTCCTTTTAATAAAAGAAATACTTTTTTTGCGTTCATCGGGACAAAAGTAAAACAAAAAACCCAAGCGTTCTGCTTGGGTTCGATTTTATCGTGAAAAAGAACGTTTACCCGTCGGGGTGCATAAATTTCTGTTTGGCCAATAATTCCTCCTCCGTTTCTACATTATCTTCGTCGGGAACACAACAATCTACCGGGCAAACCGCCGCACATTGGGGTTCGTCGTGGAAACCTTTACATTCGGTACACTTATCGGGTACGATATAATAAATTTCGTCGCTAATAGGTTCTTGTGCCTCGTCGGCATCAACCTCTTTTCCATTAGGAAGTACGATAGTGCCTTCCAAACTGGTACCGTCTTTATAACGCCAATCATCGGCACCTTCATATATTGCGGTATTAGGGCACTCGGGTTCGCAAGCACCACAATTTATACATTCGTCTGTTATAATAATTGCCATAGCATTTTTTCTTTCTAACTTTGTGGCAAAAATAACGCCAAAACTATTCATAACCAAATACAGAATGGATTTACAAGAAAGAATTAAGGCTTTTGTAAAATTAGGAGATTTTATACGTCAGTTTTCTAACGAAATTATTCAAAAAAACAATAATATTGAACACAACGATTTGTTTTTTGATGGTTTTAAACATCAAATAAAACTGGCCGAAGAATATAATGCTTGGTTTACACCTGAAAATATCAGGTTTGCTTTAAATAGTTGGGCTATGGCATTAACCGAAACCAACCTAAACACATGGTTAAAGCACTACAACATGTGTATTACCTCTCCCAAAACGGTAGCAGTCATTATGGCCGGAAATATTCCTTTGGTGGGATTTCACGATTTTTTATCGGTTTTAATTTCTGGACATCAGATTTTGGTAAAGCAATCGGGCAACGACAAACATCTGCTTCCTTTCTTGTCCAGATACATAGAATACATCGAGCCACAATTTAAAGGACACATTGTTTTTACAACCGATAAACTGGAACATTTTGATGCCGTAATTGCAACGGGAAGTAATAATACTGCACGTTATTTTGAATATTATTTTAAGAACAAACCGGCGATAATACGAAAAAACCGTAACTCGATAGCAGTTTTAACAGGTAACGAAACCAAAACCGATATAGAAAACCTTAGCGAAGATGTTTTTAGGTACTACGGACTTGGTTGCCGAAATGTTTCAAAATTATTTGTGCCCAAAGACTATAATTTCAATGTTTTTTTTGAAGGCATGTACAACTGGCACTCTATTATAGAAAAAGACAAATACGCCAATAACTACGATTACAATAAAGCCGTTTATTTAATGAGTGAATTTGATATTCTGGAAAACGGTTTTCTTATGATTAAGGAAGACCTAAGCTACGCTTCGCCCATTGCCACTATTTTTTACGAGTATTACGACAACCCCGACCTCCTTAAACAGAAACTAAATGCCGAAAACAAACAAATACAGTGCATTGTTTCCAATGGATTTACAGAAAATGAAATTACTTTTGGACAAACCCAAAAACCCCAACTTTGGGATTATGCGGATAGTGTCGATTCTATTGAATTTTTATTATCAATTTAGCCAAAAAATTATCGAATTTTCACCCTTTAATTAGCAATTAATTAGCAACTTTGTGTTTTAATTCTAAAAAAACAACTAAAATAATCTTAATGAAAAAGCACAATTTTAGCGCCGGTCCCAGCGTACTCCCCCAAGAAGTATTCGCAAAAGCATCGGAAGCTGTTCTGGAATATAACAACTCTGGTCTGTCTATATTGGAAATATCGCATAGAAGCAAGGATTTTGTCGATGTTATGGACAAAGCAAGAACCTTAGCCCTTGAACTCTTAGGTTTAGAAGGCAAAGGCTATAAAGCACTATTTTTACAAGGCGGTGCAAGCTTACAGTTCTTAATGGTAGCCATGAACTTGTTAGAAAAGCGTGCCGGATATCTAAACACAGGATCTTGGAGTGAAAAAGCCATAAAGGAAGCCAAGATACTAGACGATATTTACGAAGTGGCCTCATCTAAAGATGCCAATTTCAACTATATTCCAAAGAAATATTCGATACCCGAAAATTACGATTATTTCCACTGTACATCCAACAATACCATTTTTGGCACACAGATAAAGGAATTTCCCAATTCACCTATTCCCGTGGCCTGCGATATGAGTAGTGATATTTTTTCTCGTGAATTGGATTTTTCAAAATTCGATGTTATCTATGCTGGTGCCCAAAAAAACATGGGGCCGGCAGGAACATCTTTGGTAGTAGTTAACGAGGCTGTTTTAGGAAAAGTATCCCGAAATATCCCCTCCATGTTAGATTATAAAAAACACATTGCCAGTGGCAGTATGTACAATACGCCCCCTGTTTTTGCTGTTTATACCTCGATGTTAACTTTAGAGTGGCTAAAAAGTAAAGGTGGTATTAAAGGTATCCAGGAAGAAAACGAGAAAAAAGCAAAACTTATGTATTCCGAAATAGATTTAAATCCGCTATTTAAAGGTTTTGCCATGGAAGAAGACCGCTCTACCATGAATGCCACTTTCAATTTAACAAATCACGATTTAAAGGAAACATTCGATACCATGCTTAAAGAAGCCGGTATTAGCGGTGTTAACGGCCACCGAAGTGTTGGAGGTTATCGAGCCTCTATGTACAATGCCCTCGGTATTGAAAGCGTACAGACACTTGTAGAAGTTATGAGTGAATTAGAACGGAAAGCGTAATAAAAAATAACTTAATCTTTAAAAATGAAAGTATTAGCAAACGACGGCATATCTCAAGTAGGAAAAGAAGCTTTGGAAAAAGCGGGATTCGATGTTTCCACAACCACCGTTGCCCAAGAACAATTGGCAAATTACATTAATAAAAACAATGTTTCGGTATTATTGGTACGTAGTGCAACAACTGTTAGAAAAGATTTAATAGATGCCTGTCCAAGTATTAAAATTATTGGACGTGGCGGTGTTGGTATGGACAATATCGATGTAGCATACGCCAAAGAAAAAGGTATTTCGGTAATTAATACTCCGGCAGCTTCGTCGCACTCGGTTGCCGAACTTGTTTTTGGGCATTTTTATGGTATAGCACGCTTTTTACACAACTCCAACCGCGATATGCCACTTGAAGGCGACAGCAATTTTAAAGGTTTAAAAAAGGCTTATGCCAAAGGCACCGAATTAAAAGGAAAAACCTTGGGTGTACTTGGGTTTGGACGTATTGGTCAAGCAACTGCAAAAGTAGCCCTTGGAGCCGGCATGAAAGTTATTGCTTTCGATCCGTTTATCGAAAAATCTACTTTGGAACTGGACTTTTTCGACGGACAAAAAGTGAATTTTAATATTAAAACCATTTCCAAGGAAGACGTTTTAAAACAATCTGATTTTATTACGTTGCATGTACCGGCACAAAAAGATTATGTTATCGATGAAGCCGAATTTAAACTTATGAAAAATGGTGTTATTTTAGCCAATGCTGCCCGTGGTGGTGTGGTTAACGAAGTTGCTCTAGTTAAAGCTATCGAAAATGGTAAAGTGGCTGGTGCCGCCCTTGATGTTTTTGAAAACGAACCCAAACCGGAAATCCAATTATTAATGAATCCATCCATTTCGCTAACACCACATACGGGAGCTGCCACAAACGAAGCACAAGACCGCATTGGCTTGGAGCTTGCCGAACAAATTATAAGTATATTGGGATAATCCAATGTGACCTAATCAATATTTTTGAGTCCTATATACAAAAGTGTATAGGGCTTTTTTGTAAATTAACCCGATTTTATTAACCAAAACTTAAAAAAATGTCTGGAATTTTAGATTTATTAAACAGCGATGCGGGCAAAGCCATTATTGGCGGTATCGCCAACCAAACCAATCAACCACAAGATAAAACCCAAAATGTTTTAACTATGGCGTTACCGGTTTTAATGAAAGCCATGCAACGCAATGCTTCAACACCACAAGGTGCAGAGGGCTTACTGGGCGCGCTAAACAGCGGCAAACATGATGGCGGTATTCTAGATAACCTAAGCGGTTTATTTGGAGGTGGTGTTAACAACGATGTACTTAACGATGGCAGCAAGATATTAGGACACGTTCTTGGAAATAAAGAGCAGAACGTAGAAGCAGCCTTAGGTGCAAAAGCAGGAATGGATGCTGGTTCGGTAGCACAAATTTTAAAAGTTGCCGCACCTATTTTAATGGGTGTTTTAGGCAAACAAGCGAGCCAACAACAAGTAAACGACTCTAACGGTCTTAGTGGACTTCTTGGAGGTTTATTGGGAGGTAACTCTGCACCGCAGGAACAAAGCTTTTTAGAATCTATCCTTGATGCCGATGGTGATGGTAGCGTTATAGACGATGTAGCTGGAATGGTACTTGGAAGCGATAAGAAAAAAGGTGGTCTTGGCGGATTACTAGGGGGCTTGTTCGGAAAATAAACACACACTAAAATTAAATACTTTTTTCTTAAAAAGGGTCAAGACATATTGTTTTGGCTCTTTTTTTTATTGAAATCATTTTCAGTAAACTAGAACCAAAAGATAGTTTTTATCTGTTTGATTTTTTTGTAATAAGTTTATTTTTTAGTAATTTAACTATATCGGTTGGATTGGCCATTGCCTGATAAATACCCTTTACGGGCTTTCGTAACTGTATAAAAAATCATGAAAACTTCAATTTACATAATCTATTTCGGATTGTTTTCCTTCTTTTGTTGTAATACTCCAAAAAATACAACAACAGTCCGTTCAACACAAAACGAAAAACTTAGTAACAAAAAATTAAATGATACCGTATCTATTGCTAACGACAAACTGGAATACGAAATTATTATTATAGAGCCGGGCTTTAACTCCTGGCTTGTAACTACTGCAAAACCAGAAGGTTATTACTCAAAATCGCATCTAGAAAACAGAAACATAATATATGTAACCGAATGGAATAACCGTGTATTGCAACCACAACGCTTCGACCCTAATTTATACGAAATACAAATCGATTATCTGCAAAATATCGATTATGGCTACGAGGTAAATTATAAACTGTACAATTACTTTATTTATTTTCAACTAAAATACAGACAAAAATTGGGGCCTTTTACACCTCGTATTTAATTTGTTTTTCGCTATTTTTACACATTCTAAATTGTAAAAGTGAAAAAGTTTAAGGAGCGTTGGGAAATAAAACATAATTGGCAACTACTATTCCCTATTTTAGGGCTACTGGGTTTAGTTTACAGCGCTTACCGCTTAAGTTTATTGTTTACAAACAATACTATTCTGTTAGTCGTTTTGTCGGGAATTATATGTTATGGACTGCTAAAACTTACGCTTTGGATTTTTAAAAAACTAGAGCATAAATGGGTTTTGCAATATCGTTGGGAAATGATTCGAGTATTTATTGTTTTTGCTGTTACAGGATCGACTTCGGCCTACATTGGCAGACCTATTTTACAGTTTTGGGGAATTGAAAACCTAAATCCTTTTATTTATTGGGTATTATTTATTATTGTTGGCCTCATTTTTTACCAAATCCTGCTGGTAAGCTTTGGTTGGTTATTTGGCCAGTTTAAATTTTTTTGGGAATTTGAAAAGAAAATGCTCGGACGAATGGGTTTTAAACGGTTTATTAAATAGTGCAACATATAAAACAACATATTCTTTTTAAGCTTTTGTCCATTCTTTTGGTATTTGCGCTTTTATTACCCATAGCAGCCAAATTTGCACATATTTTTGCCAATCACGAACACGACATCTGCAAAGGTGAAGTGCATACACATTTGCATGAGCTTAATGTGGAATGCGATATTTACAAGTATAAGCTCACTACCAATTATACACCTACATTTTTTTGCTACAATTTATATGCTCCTTTAGAGTATACCGGAGCAATTATGTCTCAATATCAATTTTTAAGTGAGTTTCAACGCTTACAAACTTCACTTCGTGGACCTCCTGTTTTAACTTCATCAACTTTTACCGAAAACAACCATTCGGTAATAACATAGAATAGCAATAAAGTAAACGTGAATCCTATCATTTCCAATATTAAAGAAGGAAATGGTTAGAATTGATGTAAGTCCGGAATGTCCATTTTATTGAACATTCATTAAACCAAAAAATTAAAAAAACAGATGAAATCAATATTACATGCATGGCTATTGCTTTGCATAACGGGTATATATGCCCAAACCCCAATAACAGGAACCGTTATAGATGCCAACACCAACGAGAAATTACCTTTTGTAAATATTTATTTTTCCGATATTGAAAAAGGTACAACTACAGATAACAACGGATATTTTGAGTTTAAAAGTATCGTTTCCGGAAATCATGCTATAATTGTATCGTATTTGGGCTATAAAACCCAATCATTTAAAGTAACTATTCCCGGTACAAAACATTTCACCATTAGCTTGGAGCCTACTATTATAGAAATAGAAGATATTATTATATCGACACCTTTCCACAAGCTACAAAGCGAAAACGTAATGAAAGTAGAACGCCAAAGTATTAACGAAATAAAAACAATGGGTAGGCTGGCACTATCGGAAGGTATTTCCAGCATTGCCGGTGTAAACACTATAAGTACAGGTGTTGGTATTGGAAAGCCCGTAATTCGGGGGTTAAGCGGCAATCGTGTTTTGGTTTATACGCAGGGTGTACGATTGGAAAACCAACAGTATGGCGACGAGCATGGTTTGGGTATAAGTGCTTCAGGAATTGAAAGCATAGAAGTTATTAAAGGCCCCGCTTCCCTACTCTATGGCAGCGATGCCATTGGCGGTGTTTTATATATTAATCCTGAACGTTTTGCACAGGACAATACGCAAAGTGCAGATTTTAACGGAAATTATTATACCAATACCCAAGGTTATAATACTAATGTCGGTTTTAAATCATCTACCGAGCATATCAAGCTTTTGTTTAGGGGAAGTTTAACCGAACATGCCGATTACAAAACAAATAACTATCGGGTTACCAATTCCCGATTTAAAGAACAGGATTTTAAGGCTGGTATTGGTTACCAAAGTACTATTTTTAAAACCGAATTTAGATACAATGCCAATCGTTCCAAGTTAGGTATTCCCGAAGAAATTGGTGTTCAATCTACAAACAAAGTACTACTGTTGCCCTTTCAAGATATAACCAATCATGTTTTCAGTTCTAAATCTGCTATTTTTTTAAACCAATCAAAATTAGATATAATACTCGGTTATATTTATAATGACAGAAAGGAATTTGAAGACCACCACCATCATGAAGATGAAGATGATTATGAACATCATGAAGAAGAAGAACATAATCACGATGTTACAGAAGCCTCTCTACACATGAAATTAAAAACTGCCAATTACGATATTAAGTACAGTTTGCCCACATTAGGAAGATTCGAAACCATAGTTGGTGTACAAGGCATGCACCAAACCAACACCAATTATGGCGAAGAAATTTTAATTCCCAATGCTAAAACAAACGATCTTGGCATTTTGGCAACCGCTCATGTACATTTCGATAAATTGGATATACAGCTCGGCGCACGTTACGACAACCGCAACATCGACATTGCTTCGGGGCTTAATAAAAACTATAATAGTTTTAATGGTGCGCTTGGTATTAAAACCAACATTTTTAAATTTATTATGGCACGTCTTAATTTGGCATCTGGATTTAGGGCACCAAATCTTGCCGAATTAACATCTAACGGTATCCATCATGGTACCAATCGTTACGAGATTGGCAATATCGGTTTAAGTAACGAACAAAACCTACAAACCGATTTGGCCTTGGAATTTTCGAACAAACATATTGAAGTTTCCATAAACGGGTTTTATAACAAGGTAAACCGCTACATCTATTTATCACCAAATGACGAAACCTTAAATAATGCGCCTGTTTACACCTATTTGCAAAACGATGCCAATCTCTATGGAGGCGAAATAGGTATCCATATACATCCGCATCCTTTAGATTGGCTACATATTGAATCTAATTTTGAAACCGTTACCGGTAAACTTAGAAATAAAAACTATCTGCCACTAATTCCGGCCAACACGCTTACCAATACACTTCGGGTAGAGTTTGATGATTTTTGGTTAAACAAAAGCTTTGTTTTTTTAAAACTAACATCTACATTTAACCAAAATCATATTAGTGACTTTGAAACCCGGACAGGAGGCTACAGCTTATTGGATACCGGCTTGGGCGGACATTTTAAGGTGTTTAATAACGAGGTCTCGTTTACCGTTTCGGCCACTAACTTAACTAATAAAACCTATATTAGCCATTTATCCCGGCTAAAACCAAATGGCATTTATAATATGGGACGAAATATAAATATAGGTTTAACATACCAATTATAGCAAATGCTTTAAAGAAACCTATTCTTATTTGATGAATAAATTAAGACCTCAAAGGCTTTAACCTTTGGGGTTTTATCTTATTAATAATGAACTCATCTTGATTTTTTATAATTGGTTAAAAAAGCTATTGAAATCAGATTAACAACGAATAACAAAATTTTCCTTGGTCTGTTCTTTTCTTATAAAAACAAATCCGAAGTAAAACATATCGATAGTAACTGTGATTTTTGGATTGTTTTTTAAATATTTCCAGTTTTTTGAAGTTGCTTTTGAACTATGAATATTATTAAAAACCACAATTGAATTATTATGGACATGTTTTAATGCAAGACTTAAATATTTTGGTACAGGTCTATCAAAAAACAACAAATTGTAAAAACCAAGAGCATGATTTACATCTGAAATTACAATACCTGACCGACTTAAATTCAGGCAACTTTTTAAAAATCTATCATTTGGTGTATTTGTTAAAACCGTTTTCACATTAAAATAACGCACCAATCTATAAAGTAATTTTGCTTGTTTTAGTGAAATTGTAGCATCTTTCTTCTTTGTATAATCCAATAACAATTTATAGTCGGGATATTTAACTTTATCATAAAAGCATTGGGTAACCAATTGATAAACAAAAGGAGAATGTACCCCGTGTTGATTGGTCGATTTTATCAGGAATTTTAAATAACGTGACATGGCTTATTGATCTTCCTGTTTGGCCGAAAGTTCGAACCAGCGTTCTTCTTTGGCCGCAATGGTATCCATAATCTGTTGTAGCTGTTCCGAAAGCGTATTAATATCGTCTTGGCTTAAATCGGGATTATTAAATTTGGCTTCCAGTTCTTTTTTATCGAAAGTTAGAGCATTAAGTTTGCTTTCAATATTTCGCAACTCTTTTTCTTCGTTAAACGATAGTTTACTGGCTTCGTTCTGTTTCCAAGATGTCTTATTTTTTTTGTCTTCGGAAGGCAACGTATCTAAAACTTCAGGTTGACTGTCTTCATATATCCTAAAATCGGTATAATTACCGGGAAAATCTTCAATCTCGCCTTTACCCCTAAAAATAAACAGATGGTCCACAATTTTATCCATAAAATAGCGGTCGTGCGACACTACAATAACGCATCCGGGAAAATCCATTAAAAAACTTTCCAGAACATTTAAGGTTACAATGTCCAAATCGTTTGTGGGCTCGTCTAAAATCAAGAAATTCGGGTTTTGTATTAAAACCGTGCACAGATACAAACGTTTACGTTCACCCCCACTTAGTTTTTCCACAAAATCGTACTGTTTTTTTCTGCTAAAAAGAAAACGCTCCAACAGTTGTTGTGCACTTATTTGTCTGCCTTTTTTTAGGGGAATATAATCGCCAAATTCCTTAACCACATCAATTACCTTTTGCTCTGGTTTTATGGCAATACCATTTTGCGTGTAATAGCCAAATTTAACCGTATCGCCAATAATAATCTTTCCCGAATCGGGTTGCATGGTCTGTGTAAGGATATTTAAAAATGTGGTTTTGCCCGTACCATTTTTGCCAATTATACCAATACGCTCGCTTTTTTGAAATGTATAGCTAAATTTGTTTAAAATAAGTCTTTCTCCAAAAGTTTTTGATACATTGTGAAACTCTACAATTTTACTGCCCAAACGCTCCATATTAAGCTCTAATTGAATAACATGCTCTTTACGGCGTTGGTGGGCTTTGTGTTTTATTTCCTGAAAATCGTCTATTCTTGATTTCGATTTGGTAGTACGGGCCTTGGGCTGTCGGCGCATCCATTCCAATTCTTTTTTAAAAAGCTGTTTGGCCTTTCCTGTTTCAATTTCGGCACGTTCTATCCTTGCTTCCCTTTTTTCGAGATAATACGAATAGTTTCCTTTATAACTGTACAATTGTCCTTCGTCCAGTTCGATAATTTCATTACACACCCGCTCTAAAAAATAACGATCGTGGGTTACCATAAAAAGTGTTATATTCTCTTTGGCAAAAAATGTTTCCAACCATTCAATCATTTCCAAATCCAGATGGTTGGTGGGCTCGTCCAGAATTAACAAATCCGGCTTGTTAATCAAGGCATTAGCAAGAGCCAAACGCTTTTTTTGCCCTCCAGAAAGTGTACCTACTTTTTGATTTATATTTTCGAGCTTTAGCTTAAAAAGTATTTGCTTGTACTGCGTTTCGAAATCCCAAGCATGGTACAGTTCCATTTGCTCGAAAGCCTTTTGATATGCTTCGGTATCTTCGGAGTTTTTTAAAGCCTTTTCGTAGGTGTGGATTACTTTTAAAATATCGCTATCGCTTGCAAAAATAGTTTCTTCTACTGTTAGGTTTTTATCGAATTTAGGATCTTGCGACAAAAAGGAAACCGTAATATCGTTACGATAGGTTACCGTACCGGAATCGGGCGTATCTTCACCCGAAATAATATTTAAAATAGAGGTTTTGCCCGTACCATTTTTGGCTACAAAAGCAATTTTTTGGTCTTTATGTACACTAAACGATATACCTTCGAAAAGTACAAGCTCTCCGTAGGATTTTGATAGGTTTTCAACAGTTAGATAATTCAATAGTTATTCTTTTAAGCTCACAAAGTTACTGAAACGAATTGAACTCGTTTAAACTTTTTGGATTAAAGCGAAAATTAGGTATTCTTTTGTTCGGCTGGTTATTTTTTAACTTAGACTTTTTGATTGAAGTGAAAATTAGTGATTTTAAGTTTGGTTAAAGGCTTTTTTTTCTTGCATGGTAGAGCTACGGAAGCAAAAAAAGGCAAAAATCAGGCTCAAAATAGCAATTTTTTAACCAATTATAAAAAGTCAAGGTGAGTTCTTAGAGTTTATTTTACTTTTCTACTTTATAAACCGAGGGCAATACTATTTTAAATTTTACTGCCAACAACCGGACAACAATTACCACGGCGCCGGCAATCATAAAAACAATATTATTATCTATGGGTAGTTTTTGGAGCAAAAAATACACGATTCCGCCCAAAATACAGGCCGTGGCATATATTTCCTTTCTAAAAATTACCGGTATTTCATTACATAATATATCGCGGATTACACCGCCAAAACTTGCAGTTATGGTACCCAATGCGATACAGATTATGGGATGCAGCCCTGCATTTATCCCTTTTTCGACTCCTAAAACCGTATAGAGGCCAATACCAATAGTATCGAACAAAAAAAGCGAAGTACGCAAATAGCTTAGTTTACTCTTAAATATAATGGCCAAAATAGCGGTCGATACAATAACATAGGTGTACGTAATGTTTTGCATCCAGCTTACGGGCGTATTGCCAATTAACAAATCGCGTAAAGTACCACCGCCAACAGAAGTTACAAAGGCTATTATTAAAATACCGAAAACATCCATACGTTTTTCTATGGCAACCAAAACTCCAGAAATGGTAAAGGCTATTACGCCCAATATATCTATGGTATAAAACATTACATATCTTGTGTATAGTAATTATAGTCTTTTAAAATAACATCGATAAATTCGATATCGGTACGCTGTTTTATGGTTTTTATATTGGCCACTTCAACAATTTTTTCCCGTAAACGTGTTAGGGTTTTATAGTCCCGGTTCGATTTTGCATCGGTAAACGTATCTTTAATTATCCGGGCATCGTTATCGGATAATTTTATAACGGTTGGGTACGTGGGCTTGTAATTATCGGTAAGGTTTTCCAGAATAGTATGCTTAATGTTTACACTGTCCTTTAAGGTTATTACCGATGTTCCTGCAACCATATCGCCAATACGCTGGTCTTTCTTGCTGAATATAATTACAAAAAAACCAATACCAAAAATATAAATATCGACAATCCTAAAAAACCAACGCACCACGTAATCAGATAGCGAAGCTTGGTAACCATCTATCTTTACCACACGAATTTTCATGGCCTTTTTTCCAAGGGTCTGTCCATTTAAAACAGATTCCAATATCAAGGTATAAAATATAACCGGAATACTTAAAATGGTGTTTATCCCTATTTGCGACCAGTGATCCATATTTTGGAACACACCAAAAAACGAACTTAAAAGCATGACATACCCGGACTTTATAAGCATATCGACAATAAATGCCAATAACCGTTCGCCTGCGCCAACAGAATTAAAATTTATCTTTACATTTTGTGTCGTGTTTATTTGTAACTCTGCCATTTTATATTTTAATTTAGCAAATATATGAGAGAGGTTTCATTCATAAAACAAAATAAGGAAAAATGGCTGAGTTTTGAAAAGGCAATTTTTAATAATGACTTTGAAAATCCCGACGAGCTCGCTTCACAATACATCCACATTGTAAACGATTTGGCTTATGCACAAACCTACTACCCTAAAAGTAAAGTTGTTACATATTTAAACCAGTTAGCAGCAAAAGCATTCCAGAAAATTTACAAAACCAAACGAGAAGACACCAATAGATTTTTGGAGTTTTGGAAAACCGAAATACCGTTAATTTGCTACCAATACCGCAAATTTATCTATGTGGCGTTCATTATTTTCTTTGCTTTCACTTTTATTGGTACCATTTCGGCAGCTAACGATGGGGAGTTTGTACGCTCTATTCTTGGCGATGATTATGTTGATATGTCTTTGGCAAATATCGAAGCCGGCGATCCCGTTGCCGTTTACAAAAGCGGCAGTAACTGGGGCAGTTTTATAGGTATTACATTTAATAACCTTCGGGTAGGCGTTTTGGCTTTTACCATGGGTGTTTTTGGCGGATTTGGAACGGTTTACATCTTATTTAAAAACTGTATTATGTTGGGATCCTTCCAGTATTTCTTTTACGAACACGGCGTATTATGGGAGAGTGTACGAGGTATTTGGATCCATGGGGCTATGGAAATTTTTGCTATTGTTATCGAGGCCGCTGCCGGACTAATACTCGGTGCAAGTATTCTGTTTCCTAAAACCCATTCCCGATATACATCGTTTAAAATGGGAGCCAAAATAGGTGTTAAAATATTGATTAGCACATTTCCATTTACTTTTTCGGCCGGATTTTTAGAAGGCTTTGTTACACGATATTCCAACATTATGCCACATTGGTTATCGGTAGGTATTATTTTATCAACTTTAAGTTTAATTGGCTACTACTATCTTATTTATCCTTTTAAGGTACAACGAAAAATAACTGCAAACCCAGCTTTAATCCCAAATTCCATTTGAAAATAAAACCTTTACATATTAGTATTATTTTATTGTTTTTAACTGGTTTTTGCATACCTCTCTTTGCTTTACAGGATCCCCAATATACTAAACGGTTCGATCCCGATTTTAAAGAACGTTACTCCGGAAACACCTATAATTACGAAGGAAAAAAAATTGTTGGGCAAACCCTTAATGGCTCTGGAAATTACGAAGCTTATAAAAAAAAGAAAGACGATATTGAAATAAAAGAAGACAATAACGCTTATTACGTACCACCACTTATTTCCAATGGTATAACATGGTTGTTTTATGTTATCCTTGCCATTGCAGTCATCTTCTTAGTTTATTTTCTTTTAAAGGATGGCGGTACCGGTTTCTTCACTTCAAAACGAAATAGAAAAATTAATAGGACCGAAGACATCACAGCCGAAAACATTGAACATACAGATATTACAACCTTAATACAGAATGCCGAAAACAACGCCGATTACAGACTGGCCATTAGATACTACTATTTACTAACACTTAAAAATCTAAGCCTAAAAAACTATATAAAATTTGAAGACGACAAAACCAACTCCGAATATTTAAACGAGCTTAGCGACAAGCCCTTTTATGGCAAGTTCGACTTTAACTCGTATTTGTACAATTATATTTGGTATGGTGAGTTTCCACTTAACAATGTGCAATACCAAAAAGCCAAAGGCCATTTTTCAACCCTTTTAAATTTAATTAAATAATGAAAAATGCCATTATTATTGTTATCATTATTATTACGCTTATTGTTACAGGAGCGTTGTTTTTAGGCTCAAGAATGACACGCATTGTTGATTGGGAAGAATCGTTTAACGAAAAAAGCAACAAACCCTACGGTATAAGCATTTTTTATAAAGAACTACCACACCTTTTTAAGAACAATGATATTAAAACAGTTTACCATCAACCATCAAGTTATCTACCCATCGAAGCCAAAGACAGTTTAGGAAACTATAAGACCGGTACTTGTTTTATAATTATTGGAAATTCCAACTATCTAGAGGACGAATCGACCAATGAGCTTTTAAACTTTGTTACCGCAGGCAATACACTTTTTATATCCGATTATTCGTTTCCACAAAAACTCCACGATACCCTTCAAATAAATACCGATTATAGCACAAACGATAAGGACAGTATTTCGCCGTTAAGCTTTAGCAACAAACACTTGCGACAAACACTTATCGATAAAAACGAAGGCGACAGTTATTTTTCAAATTTATATCTCGATAATCATACCGTTTTGGGCTATGTTGATAACGATACATTACAACTTGATAATTTTGTTGTATTCGGTTTCGGAAAAGGGCAAGTATTCCTTCATACCGAACCCAAAATATTTACCAATTACAATCTGCTAAAAAACAATCGGTATCAATATGTCGAAGATGTTATCTCGTACCTACCCACTGGTAAAGTTTATTTCGATTCATACACCAAATTCCAAACCAACTACCATGACAATATAAATGTCGAAAAACAATCGAACCTAAGTTGGTTTTTACAGCAACCTGCCTTTAAATGGGCATGGTACACCGCATTAATCTTTACCCTGCTCTTTATTATTTTTAATGCCAAACGCCGACAGCGCATTATAAAAATTATAAAACCTTTGGAAAATACCACCGTTGCCTTTGTAAAAACCATTTCAAATTTATATTTTGAAACCAAAAACCATAAAAACCTAATCGATAAGAAAATTACTTTCCTTTTGGAAAAAATAAGAAGTGACTACAATTTGGACACTAGTGAACTCAACAAAGCTTTTATTACCAAATTAACCGCCAAAACAGGAAAAAAAACCAAAGATATAGAACAACTTATTAATTATATAAATTGGTTAAAAACCGAGAACGAAGCTACCGAAGAGAACTTAATAAAACTAAACCAATTTATCGAAACCTTTTATAAAAAATAAATAATGGACAACCATACAGAAAACAGCGGTCACGAATCCCATTTGCCCCAGCATGAAAACAACATGCCACTACCTACCGAAAACAATACAACAGCCGATAATATCGAGTTTAAAAATCGTTTAGATTTATTCGAACTACAAAACAGCGTTCAACAAATAAGGCATGAGATAGGTAAGGTTATTGTTGGCCAAAAAGACATGGTCGATATGCTTATTGCTTCACTTTTAGCAAAAGGACACGCCTTAATTGAAGGTGTTCCCGGTGTTGCCAAAACGGTTACGGCAAAGCTGCTTGCCAAAACGTTAAGCGTAGAATTTAGCCGTATACAGTTTACACCCGATTTAATGCCCAGCGATATTTTGGGTACTTCGGTCTTTAACCTAAAGCAATCGGAATTCGAATTTAAAAAAGGCCCTATCTTTTCGAACATGATTTTAATTGATGAAATTAACCGTGCACCGGCCAAAACACAGGCTGCTTTATTCGAAGTTATGGAAGAACAGCAAATAACCATCGATGGCAACAAATACAGTTTAGACGCTCCTTTTATGGTTCTTGCCACCCAAAATCCCGTAGAACAGGAAGGCACCTACCGCTTGCCCGAGGCACAATTGGACCGCTTTTTATTTAAAATAGATGTAAACTACCCAAATTTGGAAGAAGAAATTGAAATCTTATCACGAGAGCACAAATTAAAGGGCCAGACCAAAACCGAAGCCATTTCGTCATATTTATCGGCCGTACAGATAACCAAATACCAATCGCTCGTTAGTCAGATTTTGGTAGAACAACATTTGTTAAAATACATTGCCGAACTAATTGTTACTACCAGAAACAATCCATTTTTATATTTGGGCGCATCGCCAAGGGCATCGATTGCCATACTTAAATCGAGTAAAGCCTTTGCAGCCATGTCGGGACGCGATTTTGTAACACCCGAAGACATTAAACGCTCGGCAATACCTGTACTGCACCATAGGGTTATTGTAACACCCGAGCGCGAAATGGAAGGTGTAACCAGTAAACAAATAATAAAACAAATAATAGAATCGGTTGAAATACCAAGATAAACCATTAACGAAAGTAACCAACTAAAACACAACAATAAACAACGATAACCAAACCCATAACCTTGTTTAAACCCCTATACATACAGCCCCGTTTTTTTTATGCAGGAATAGGCATTATTGTCCTTTTTGGTTTAAGTTATTTTATTCCCTTGCTGTTTAATGTGGCGCAAATATCGATATTGGTACTTATTTTCTTTTTTATTATCGATCTTTTATTGGTTTTTATCGGAACAAACAAGATAAAAGCCCAACGTATCCTGCCCGATAAACTTTCTAATGGCGATAAAAACCGTATTCAAATAATTATTGAAAACAACTATCCTTTTCTAATCTATTTGGAAATTATCGACGAAATACCCGAACAGTTTCAAAAACGGGATTTTAAGCTTAAAAACACTTTAGCTTCCCGTAAACAGAATGCTATCGATTATTTTTTAAAACCTACCGAACGCGGCGAATACCACTTTGGCAATTTAAACATTTACGCATCGTCCGTTCTTAAATTGGTGGCCAAACGCTTTACTTTTAACGGCAATGCCATGGTGCCCACCTATCCTGCTTTTAAGCAGCTAAAAAAATACGAACTGATAAATATTAATAAAAATTCGTTGGAAATTGGGCTTAAAAAAGTACGACGTCTGGGGCATACCATGGAATTTGAACAAATTAAAGACTATGTTCTGGGAGACGATTTACGTACCATAAATTGGAAAGCTACTGCCAAACGTAACCAATTAATGGTAAATCAATTTCAAGATGAAAAGTCGCAGCCCGTTTACACCATTATAGACAAAGGTCGTGTTATGAAAATGCCCTTTAACGGATTAAGCCTTCTTGATTACGCCATAAATTCCAGTTTAGTAATAAGTAATATCGTACTAAAAAAACAGGACAAAGCAGGCATGTTTTCGTTTTCTAAACGCATTAACAATATGGTAGTTGCCGATAGACGAAATACGCAAATGCAGCTTATTCTGGAAGCACTTTATAATATCGATACCGATTTTTTCGAAAGTGATTTTGGTAAATTGTATGCCAACATAAAACGCCACATAACACACCGAAGCCTACTTTTAATGTACACTAATTTTGAAACTTTAAATGGCCTTAATCGTCAGCTACCATATTTAAAAGCTATTTCTAAAAGTCATTTTTTGGTTATTATTTTCTTTAAAAATACCGCATTAAACAACCTGATTAAAACCAAATCTGAAACCATACAAGATGTTTACGATAAAGTAATTGCAGAGAAATTCGATTTTGAAAAAAGACTTATTGTAAACGAACTAAAAAAATATGGTATCCATTCCATTCTTACTACTCCCGAATACCTAACCATAGACACCATAAATAAGTACTTGGAGATTAAATCAAGAGGCATTTTGTAATTAGGTATTCACTTCCTTTTATAAACATCTGTTTTGGTCACCTAAAACAGATATTGTATGCTCATTTCGAGGAACGAATTAAATGAGACTTTCATTGTAAATTATAAAGAATTTGTTGAGTTTTTTTTACGACCTCAAAGGTTTTGAGGTCGTAAAAATTGGGTTTTGTCATACACCAAAAGATACTTTGTATTTTGTATTGTACACCAAACAAAATAGTATTAAACCGTCTCGCTTAACCAAGCCTTCATCATCCAAACGGTTTTTTCCTGTTCGGTGATAAAATCACTCATCATCGAGTTGGTACCTTCATCATTCAATTCACCAGATTTATCCAATAGTTCACGTTCAATTTTCAATAAAACGGCTAACGAATCAACAATTAAATTAACCGCTTTTTCGTCCTGTGAAATATTTTTCCCTATCGGTACCTGTGCATTTTCCACATAATCACCAAATGTATGCAAAGGCGTTTCGCCCAAGGTTAAAATACGTTCGGCAATTTCATCTACTTTTATATTGGTGTCGTTGTAAAGCTCTTCGAACTTGGCATGTAAATCGAAAAAACGTTTTCCTTTAATATTCCAATGAATACCTCTTAAATTTTGATAATATATTTGAAAATTGGCCAATAATCCATTCAAATCGGCGGCTAATTCTTTTGTTTTTTGGGTATCTAAACCTATACTGTTTAATGTCATGATCAATTATTTTTTTGTTATCATTTTCTTACTACAAATTTAATTTATAATTAATACACTTTATTATAATTTTTATTGATAGTTTTTATATTTTTATAAGCTAAATTGATTATTATGACTATTACACAATTATATTATGTTTTGGCTGTGGCCGAACACCAAAATTTTACAAAAGCAGCCGAAAAATGTTTTGTTACACAACCTACTTTAAGTATGCAGATACAAAAGCTTGAAGACGAACTGGACGTACAGATTTTCGATCGTAGCAAGAAGCCCATCGAACTTACCGAAGTAGGTAAAAAAATTGTAACCCAAGCCCGTAACATCGTAAACGAATCGTACAGAATACAAGATATTGTGGACCAACAAAAGGGCTTTATCGGTGGCGAATTTAAACTGGGTATTATACCAACAGTCATGCCCACATTATTGCCTATGTTTTTAAAGCTTTTTGTAAAACGGCACCCAAAGGTAAAGCTTAAAATAGAAGAACTGACCACCGAAGATATTATCTCCAGAATAAAAGATGGCCATTTAGATGCTGCCATTGCTGCCACACCACTTGAAGACGAGAACATTAAGGAAAGGGTTTTATATTTTGAACCTTTTGTAAACTATATTCCAAAAAGTCACAGACTGCACAATAACACCAAGATAAATACAGACGATTTAAATATTGATGACATGCTGCTTTTAGAAGATGGCCATTGCTTTAGGGATGGAATATTAAACCTTTGCAAAGCATTAAAAAATCATCCCGACGACCATTTTCAGTTGGAAAGCGGCAGTATTGAAACCTTGATAAAACTATCTAACGAAGGTTTGGGTATGACACTTTTACCCTATTTACATACTTTAGAACTAAACGAAAAAGAAAAAGAAAACCTACACTATTTTAACGATCCGGTACCGGCAAGGGAGGTTAGCCTTATTTATCACAAAAGCGAACTTAAAATGCAAATTATAGAAGCCCTGCAAGATGTTATTTTGGGTGTGGTACGGGGCGCCATTACTTTTCAAAATGTAAAGATTGTCAGTCCGTTGCCTAACAAATAGAACACAATCGTATATCCGTATTTTTTAATAAAAAAGCGACCAAAATGGCCGCTTTTTTTATGCTTTTAAATAAATTAAACACCGATCTAACTCCGGTTTCTTTTGCACCAAAGAAACAATAAAAATTTTGAGTTCTTCTAACTCTGAAGGCAATAAACGCTGTGCCGCCTTTTTTACTTCCCTGCAAAATAAAGTTGCATCGAAACTTACCTTATCAAGTACCGTTTTAGTGTACTCTAACATCGCTCTAGCCATAAGTTGATTATTAATAGAATTATAGATAAGTAAATATGTTTTATAAGCTAACTAATTTCTTGCTTAAAGATAGAGAAAATTAAAATCCACATATAGATTTTAACTATTTTTTATCATAATTAACATTTTTTAAGCATAGATACTTTTTTCTCATACAACCAACATAAAACACTAACAATAAAATACTTAACACCAAAAAAACATATCTGTTTAACCAATTAAATATTGAATAGATCTTAACTTTTCAATTTAATGCTCCATTCAAAATTAAATGTAGAAACTGTTACTCCATCTTCATTAACTCCTACCGAAGTCATAATAACTGTCTGTCCCTCGCCTGTTTCAAGCGTTTTACTTAGCGCTTTATCAATCAAATGGCCATCATTACAAGTAAACATTATCTTTCCTGTTGCTTTTTTAGTAAAAGTTGCTCGATTTGATGTTACCAACATCGATACCCGCTTTCCCGTTGCCTGTATTTTACTTATCATTAAAGCACCTGTCGAAAATTCGGCTGCCATACCTTGTACCGCCCAAAACATCGATTTAAACGGATTTTGATTTATCCATCGATGCTTTACGGTAACCTTGCAAGTTGTAGCATCTATATACTTGGTTCGTACACCACATATATAAGCCGAAGGCAATTTAAAAAATGTAAATGTATTTAGTTTCCTATAAGTTAAAGCCATAATTGTACCTTATTTTTTACTAATGTATAAAATTTAGATATATTTAGAACATAGGGTCAATTCTAATATCCAGTATCTAACATCTAACCCAGCATTCATTTTCAATCATCCAATCCAAAAAAGCAATAATTACAATTATTTTTTTGTTAAAAATGTTAAATTCAGTACTATGTTTTGCATAATACCTTTTTTTAAATATATATTTGCATAAGAAACTATTATATGATGAACTCGTTAAAAAAACAAGTATAATAAATGGTAAACAATCAAAAAAAAACGAACAGTTAAGACACATTAAAAAGCCTTAAAAATGAAAATTGAAAATACAAAAGCTCAAATGCGGAAAGGTGTATTAGAGTTTTGCATTTTATCGGTACTA
>JBKEDH010000168.1:0-8284 GCA_047975295.1 Aestuariibaculum sp. | reverse complement strand
TGAATCATCTGTATATATTATTGTTATAATGGTTTTTTTGAAAACGCAAAAGTACGTTTTTTTATGTAAAGCATTTTGTTTTTTACCCAAAAGATATCCAGTATTAACCTAATATATTTGTTCTATTAGCGTAGTGATTTTTATTTGGATTTACAAGAAAGGTTAATATCCATGATTTATTGTAAAATACCCTTGGTGATTGTCCAATTTAGCTGCTTTTGTTTGTCTGAATATCTTAGTAAAATCTATCCATAATATTGGCTCGACAAACCTTTTTAACCCTTCTGAAATTTCTAAAATTTTAATATTGAATAACGGTATATACTTTAAAGCATACCTCTTTTGTAAAATACAAGGGTTTTATGACTCAAATAAATTAAAGAAAATTTTGTTAAATATTTAAATTTTCATATAATTGTAATCGATTGCATAAATATAAATTTGTTATAATTTAAAAATACTACCTATGGAAAGAAACAGATAAAGTAATGTAAATAACTCATTTAAAAACTAAAATGGATAACCTAAAACTAAATAAGTATGAAAACAAAAAGGAATTTTAAATATTATTACTTTCTATTGGGAGTATTTTTATGTCTACCAATTTATGCCCAAAACACAACAAGTATTTCAGGTACAGTTACAGATGAAACAGGGATGCCACTTCCAGGAGTTTCTATTATAATTAAAAACACAACTACAGGAACAACTACCGATTTTGATGGTAACTATTCCGTTAATGTAGCTTCAATCGATATTTTGGTGTTTAGTTATATGGGTTATAAAACGAAGGAAATAACCGTTGGAAAGCAATTATCTATAAACATTTCTATGGAAGAAGAAGCAGGCTTGTTAGATGAAGTTGTAGTTGTTGGTTATGGTACCGTAAAAAAATCTGATTTAACAGGTTCTGTTGGAACGTTAGATGCAGAATCGTTAACTGAACGTAATCTAACCAATCCACTTGAATCTATTCAAGGTAACGTTGCTGGTGTTCAAATTAACAATTCAACAGGGCGTCTTGGAGACGGTTTCGATATAACTATTAGAGGACAAAGTTCCATAGCAGGTGGAGAACCTTTGTATGTTGTAGATGGTGTGCCAACAGACGGTATAGACTTTTTAAATCCTCAAGATATAGCGCAAATAGATGTTTTAAAAGATGCATCATCTACTGCAATTTATGGTTCAAGAGGTTCTAACGGAGTTGTAATTGTGACAACCAAAAGTGGGTCTAGTGCCAAAGGAAGTATGAATGTTACATTTGATACCTTTTTTGGTGTAAAAGAAGTGGCACGTTTACCCGAAATGATGGATGGAGAAAAATGGTGGTACTACCATCGTTCGGCTTATTTGGCTACCGCATCAGATGCCAATAGTAACGGAATTATTGATCCTGCAGAGTTATTTACAGCTTATGGAGCTGGAGGAAATCCTCTTTTTATTAGCCGTGCCGAAAATAACGATACGTTCAATTGGTATGATGCCGTTTTAAAAAGTGGTATCCAACAAAACAATTACCTTTCTATTACAGGTAGAGCAGATAATGGGGTAGCTTATAATTTTGGTTTGGGCTACCAACGGGAGACGGGTAATATAGAAAATGAAGAATTAGATAAATACACCTTAAAATTGGGTGTAAACCATAAAATTAACGACAAATTTTCAACCGGAGCTAACTTTACCGTAGCACTTTCCGAAAATCAATTGGGTAGCAACCTTGCTATGCGTGAAGCCTTTAGATTGAATCCGTTTTTAAGTCCTTGGGCTGTTGATGATAATGGAAATGAAATAGTTGGTGAATTATTTCCTCAACCTGGTAAATTAACTTACCCAACTAGTGGAGATTTTGCCATTAATAAAACAAGTACTTTTAACCCATTGCTTGAGATTGCCAATTCGTCGGACAAAACAAGACGATGGAATGCTATAGGAACTATTTATTTTCAGTACCAACCTATAAAGTGGTTATCTTTTAAAACAACGTTTTCTCCAGGATTGGATACATGGAGGCAAGGCTTGGCTTGGGGAGCGCTTACAAATGTAGGTATTAGTAATAATAATTTGCCATCGGCTGAAATTATTAAGTCTGAAAACTTTAGTTACACGTGGGACAATCAATTTAATATCGATTATACCTTCAATAAAGACCATAATGTTAAGTTTTTAGGTCTTCAGAGTTTATATTCTAATAGAATCGAAACTTCTTTCGCCAGCTCAAGGAACCAACCTTTTGATACAGGGTTTTATAATTTAGGGTCAGGAAGCCAGTCTTCTTTCAATTTAGGAACAAATTATATAAAGCAAACTTTAAGTTCATTTGCAGCCCGTTTAAACTATTCGTATAAAGATAAGTACTTAATAACCTTATCTAACAGATGGGATGGATCTTCGTTATTTACAGAAGATAACCGGTGGGACTCATTCCCGTCGGGAGCTATTGCATGGAAAATTTCTGGAGAAGATTTTATGAGTGATTCAAAATCTATTTCAAATTTAAAACTACGAGTTGGTTACGGATTTACAGGAAACAATGTAATAACTCCATATTCAACCTTAAATACACTCGATTTACAAACATTTTACGATTTTAACGGAAGTGTAGCAACAGGCTTTTTACCCAGTTCCATAGCCAATACATTACTATCTTGGGAAAAAACAAAAGAATGGAATTTTGGTTTGGATTTTGGTTTTATAAATAACAGAATTAGCGGTAGTATAGATGTTTATAACAGACTTTCGGAAGATTTATTATCACAACAGCAATTACCCAGAGAAACAGGTTACGAGTTTATTAATGCCAATGTAAGTTCTGTTAGAAATAAGGGTGTAGAAATTGGTTTAAATACAAGAGTGATACAAAAAGAGGATGTATCTTGGGAAGTTAATTTAACCTATACTAATAATACAAATACCATTGAATCTCTTTATGGCCAAAACGAAGTGGATGATGTTGGTAATGGATGGTTTATAGGTGAATCTATCGATGCACATTACAACTATATTTTTGATGGCATTTGGCAGGCCAGCCAAGCTTCAGAAGCATCATCATATGGTCAATCCGAAGGTCAGGCAAAAGTTGTCGATGTAAACAATGATGGTAGAATTGACCCGGATGATGACCGCGTAATATTGGGGTCGAGTGATCCAGACTGGACAGGTAGCTTATTTACGAAATTAAGAGTGAAAAATTTTGATATTTCGGCTTCCATTATTACCAATCAAGGTTCTTTTGTGTATAGCCCGTTCCATGCCAATTTTACCGATGTGCGTGATAGGGGGCGTCAAAAACAAAACATTACTTGGTATGTGCCAGAAAATGATGCTGGGCTTCCTGCTCAATATTCCAATAAGTATCCACAGCCAAGGAATACCGGAACATATTGGAGAAATAATGGAGTGGGTTATTATAAAGATGCATCGTTTGTGAAAGTGAAAAATATATCACTTGGCTATAATTTTAACGATAAGATTGTAGAACAACTTAAAATTAAAAAGCTTCGTGTGTATGCCAATATTTTAAATCCATTTGTCTTTACAGATTATGATGGTTACGATCCAGAGTGGGCTTCGGCAGACTTAGAAACCGGTAGAGTTGCATTTGTAACATATCAGTTAGGTTTAAGTGTTAAATTTTAAAAAAAGAATAATGAAAAAAAGATATATAATTTTGGCAGCTTTAATAACTTCTATTTTCTCTTCTTGTAACGATTTTTTAGAAGAAGAAAATCTATCGAACACAACAGCTGAAGATTTTTATATTACAGCTGAAGGATTTAATTCGTTAGTAAATGCAAATTATTCGCAATTACGCGAAATTTACGGTGGCGATGCTTTTATGTTTTGTTCAGGGACAGATTTGTATGCTCAAGGAAGAACACCCGAGCCAGAAGGATTGGCACAATACACAGAGTTAAACCCTTCTTCGCAAGGGGTAGATCATATTTATAATACCTGCTATAAAGCTATACAAACAGCAAATACAGCAATGTATTATGGCGATTTAACTGAGCAAACCCCAAATTTACAAAGATTATTGGGCGAGGTTAAATATTTACGAGCTAATGCTTATTTTCTATTAGTGCAAACGTATGGTGGTGTGTCTTTAGTTACTGATTTTATCGATGGACCAATTACGGCATTCGATAGAAATTCAGCGGAAGAGATATATAGTTTCATTATTTCTGAACTGGAAATAGCTTTAGATGTGGTAAGTGAAGATGCCTTTATAGGCAGAGTTACCAAAAGAAGCGTACAACATTTGTTAGCAAAAGTTTATTTAACAAGAGGATACGAGTTGTTTGGTAGTACAACCGATTTTTCTACAGCTGCAAGTTTGGCCGATGCTGCTATTGCTGGACAAGATTTAACCATTCCGTTTGATGAACTTTGGAGTCCTGACAATCAAATGAACGATGAAATATTATTTTCCGTTCAATACTCGGCAGCATCAACAAGTACCAATCCAACTCAATTAGGTAACAGACAAAGTGCTTTTTTCTCTTCATATCAAGGTGGATCGGAAGTAGCAGGAGATGCACCACATAGAACATATACACTTTGTGCTACGCAGTTTGCTATTGATCTTTTTACCCAAGATGATCAACGGTACACTACTACTTTTATGATAGAGGTTTATGAAAGATATTATGACTTTTATGATGTAGCCGATTTAAGTTCATTAACCGTTACAGAGTATTATCAACCTTCATGGGTTTCCAGTACAGAATTGGCTGCCTATGCATTAGCAAATCCTAAAGCAGAAATTCATCCTTATGGCGAATATGTACCATCCTTTGGTTTTTCATCAGATTATCAAACCATACCGGCTAAAAAGTTCGACGATCCGAAAGCTCCTTTTAGTGGAGAAAGGCCAAGTACAAGGGATATTGTACTATCGAGGCTTGGGGAAACCTATTTAATTGCAGCCGAAGCTTATTTAAAATCTGGAGACCCAACAACGGGATTAATGCGATTAAATAAAGTAAGAGGTAGAGCCGGTGTAGTTGATGCAACTCCTGCTGAATTTGATATCGATTATATTCTCGATGAAAGAGGACGTGAATTATTTGGCGAATACCACAGATGGTTCGACCTAAAAAGAACCGGTAAACTTGTAGAAAGAGCATCGGCACATCATTATTTGGTTGAAGCCGGAAACTTTAACGGAGCAAATGGCGAGCTTAAAATATTAAGACCCATACCACAAGATGCCATCGACCTTAATCAAAATAAAGATTATCCTCAAAATCCGGCGTATAATTAAGTACTAAATTATATAGCCTAGGAAATTATTTTAATTCCATATTAGTAAAATGTTTAAATCTGGTTTTAAAATCAGGTTTAAACATTTTCAATAATTGTATCGTCACGATAAAAAAAGAGAAACCAACTCTATTGTTGGCGTATAAATTATTTTGTTGTAACCTGCTCTTTACATTAGAATTAATGTAGAATAATACTCTAAAATCGAATATAAATAAAGGTTACCACTTAAATTTCTTTATGAAACTCATTTTCTTAGTTGAAAAATAACAACAGACCAAAAACACTAATAAGTTTAAATTAGAGATGAAACCAATAATTTTAAAAATAAGTATCTGCACATTTGCCATACTGTTCCTTTTAAATTGTAAAGAAGGAAAAAAAGAAGTTAAAACAGAACAGCCAACAAAACAACTCACCATTTCAGACACCCTAAAATGGTCAGAGCGAATGGCTCTGTCGGTTATCAAACGTTATCCGAAAGCATGGAATATCGATGACAAAATCCAAACCAAATGGGATTACAAAATAGGCATGTTCTGTTTGGCGCTTCAAAAATTACATGAAAAAACAGGAAAAGAAATCTATTTTAACTATGGAAAAGCCTATGCTGATACCCTAATAAACGAAAAAGGGGAAATTAAAGATTACAAACTCGAAGATTATAATATCGACAACATTAATGCAGGAAAAATCCTTTTTGATGTTTATAAAAACACAAAAGACCAAAAATATTTAACGGCACTTCAAACCCTACGGGCACAGTTAGAAACACATTTGCGAACACCTTCTGGTGGATTTTGGCACAAACGTATTTACCCAAACCAAATGTGGTTAGACGGGCTGTACATGGGGCAACCCTTTTACGCACGATATAATACCCAGTTTGAAGACGGCAAAAAATTAAGCGATATAGCCCATCATTTCAAACTACTTCACGACCATACTTTAGATGCTGAAACCGGGTTGTATTTTCATGCTTGGGATGAAAGCAAAAAAATGGATTGGGCAAATAAAGAAACAGGAACAGCCCCAAACTTTTGGCTTCGTGCCTTAGGGTGGTACGCTATGGCATTAGTTGATACTTTAGATTTTTACCCTGAAAATCACCCTAACAGGCAACAATTTATCGATTATATAAATGAATTGGCTGAAGCTGTAATAAAGTATCAAGATGAAACAGGTTTATGGTACCAAGTACCTAATATGCAGGACAGAGCACCAAATTATTTAGAAGCTTCTGGGTCGGCAATGTTGGTTTATGCATTGGCTAAGGGTGCCAATAAAAGCTATTTACCCAAAAAATATATTGAAATGGCCAATAAGGGCTTTGATGGTTTGGTAAATAAATTGGTTAAAATTGATGACGATGGCGAAATACACATTACCCAGGTATGTAAAAGTGCCGGATTAGGCGGAAATCCATATAGGAACGGAACATTTGAGTACTATATGAGTGAACCCATTTTAACCGATAATTCACATGCTCTTGGGCCTTTTGTTTTGGCTGCAATTGAATTGAATAAATAGAAACAAAACATAAAACATAAAGAAGATGCCAACAAAACAATTTTTAATAGCCTGCCTAATCTTGGCAACACAGTACGGTATTGGTCAAACGGCACTTAACAAAGATTCAATAATAGCCCATATTGAAAACCGAATTAAGTTACCTGCCATTCCAAATGATACCATTAAAATAACAAAATTTGGAGCAAAAGGAGATGGAGTTAAAGATTGCAAACAGGCATTTGAAAAGGCTATGAAACATTGTAAAAAGCACAATGGAGGTGTTATAATCGTTCCGAAAGGAACTTATAAATTAAATGGTTCCATCTATTTTGTTAGTAATACAAGATTGCATTTGGAAGAAGGAGCAAAACTTGTTTTTGGAACCAATCCAGACGACTATCCGATAGTTTTAACCAGTTGGGAAGGTACCACGCTGTACAACCACAGCCCCATGATATATGGTTTAAACGTTACCGATGTAGCCATTTCCGGAACTGGTATTATTGACGGCGAAGGAGGTGGGTTTTGGGCGACATGGAAATCCATCGAAACAAAAGGAAAACAACTAAGCCGGGATATGAACCACAATCAAATACCTGTGAAAAAGCGTATTTTTGGTAATGGACATTATTTGCGACCGCAACTTATTCAATTCGTAAATTCAAAAAATATCCTTATTGAAGATGTTACGGTAGAAGATGCCCCGTTTTGGTGCGTTCACCTATTAAAAAGCAAGAGCATTACGTTAAGAGGCCTAAAATATAATGCACACAACAAAAACAACGATGGTATTGATATTGAAAATTCAAGCGATGTTATGATTGAAAATATAGATTTTGATAATGGTGATGATAATATAGCTATTAAAGCCGGAAGAGATCACGATGGCAGGGCAAATTCCAAACAGCCGTCAGAAAACATTATCATCAGAAATTGCAGGTTCAAAGGCTTGCACGCTTTAGTAATAGGCAGTGAAATGTCGGCAGGCGTGCGAAACGTTTTTGCTTACAATTGTGAAGCAAGCGGATATTTAAAACGAGGTGTTTATCTTAAAACCAATTCTGATAGGGGAGGCTATATAAAAGATATTCATTTTGAAAATATAAATTTTTTAGATGTTGAAGATGCTATTTATGTAACCGCCAATTACCATGGCGAAGGGAGCGGGCAGTTTCCTTCAAAAATATCAAACGTGACACTATCAAATATAAGCGTTAAAAACGCTTCAAACGCAGCCATTGTTATTGAAGGCTATCCCGAGTTAAAAGTTGAAAATGTCACCTTAAACCATATAACCATTGGCTCGGCAAAAAACGGAATAACACTTACCAATACTAAAAATGTTATTTTTAATGAAGTTGTTATTGGAGAAAAACAAGGTGTACCCAGTTCGGTTAATGGCCTTTAAACCTTCGTCAGCCAAGTTGCCCAAGCCTATACTTCTAAGTGCTTTATCGACTTTTTGAAGTTCTTCGGGAAGTAGAATTTTAACAAGATCGTTTTTATA
>JBKEDH010000144.1:0-6365 GCA_047975295.1 Aestuariibaculum sp. | reverse complement strand
CTACCTTTAACATACAAATATTGGACAATCGCGGATATCTAAAATTCTCACCAAGTGGCGACAAACTGGCTTCTGCCAATGCCACTAACGGACTTTATCTTTACAACTTCGACAGAAGTACCGGGCAAGTACTTACCCAAACACCAATCGATATTAATTTTTCCAATAGTGGCAAAAACCCGCAAATCCCTTATGGTTTAGAATTTTCTCCAAACAATAATCTACTGTACGTTACCACATATTTCGAAATACGAGACGAAGACAGATCTCGTGACCCCAATGCCCAATATGGGGCATTGTTACAATACAATTTAGCCTCTACCAATATAAGCAGTAGCGAAACCGTTATAGATAATAGAACAACCTTTAGGGGCGGATTGCAATTAGCACCAAACGGAAAAATCTACAGAGCCATGAACGCTACATACTCTACCGGACTTCCATTTCTTTCTGCCATAGACCAACCAAACAATACTGGAACAGCGTGTAATTACAGACATAATGCATTCCGGTTATCCCGTAATTCCAGACAAGGGCTACCACCTTTTATCACCTCGTTTTTTACCGAAAAAATAGACATCATAAAAAACAACATCTCTACAACCTACTTAGCTTTATGTGATGGCACCACCTACCCTCTCGAAGCACCTATAGTAAGTGGCGCTACTTATTCATGGACACTTAATGGAATCCCTTTATCCAATACCACCAATACTCAAATTGTTGATCAGGAAGGTAAATACGAAGTGCTTGTAGATCCTAATACGGGCAACTGCGATCAATTGTTAAGAGGTGTTGCTATTGTTAGCTACAACAAAAACCCCGACGCTTTCGATTACACACTTATTCAATGTGATGAGGACGGTATTTCTGGTGGTTTTACCCGTTTTAATTTAAACGAAGCTACCGATGGATTAACAGGTGGGGCAGCAAATGTTAATGTCCGTTTCTTTTTAGATTCCATCGGAACCAATGAAATAACAAACTACTCATCTTATAATTACAATACCGATAATCCACATCCCATTTATGTAACAGTAACCCATAACGAAACATCCTGTTTTAATACATCTATCCTATCTTTAGATGTTAGTTTTTCAAGTTTACGAAGTTACACCTTTCCTGCTGTTTGTGACGAAATAGATTCTGAAGATGGAATTAACACCTTCAACCTTAACACTATTTCTACCGGAATACAAGCATTAAATGGTACAACATATCCCATAATTTACTATGCCTCGTACGATGATGCTCTTTTAGAACAAGATGCATTAAATGTTAATTACAAAAACACAACAGCATATTCGCAAACCATTTATGCACGTACCGAGAATCATAAAGATTGCTTTGGAATTTACGAAGTTTCTTTAAGCATAAACAAGCTTCCAGATACAGAACCAACACAGAGCTACAATTATTGCTTAAACACCTACCCGAAACTCATTACCATCGATTCTGGAATCTTAGCCAATCCTGAAAATTACACTTATCTTTGGTCCACAGGCGAAACCACCCACAGCATACAAATTAATGAAGCTGGAACCTACAGTGTTACAATTACCAATGCCAACAATTGCAGCAAAGAACGTATAGTTACTGTAGAAGCCTCGAATATTGCCACAATAGATACTCTTGAGGTTAAGGATACCTCAAACAACAATACCATAACTATTATAACAAGCGGTGAAGGTGAATATACCTTTGCTTTATTGGACGGAGATAATAACATATTGTTTCCTTATCAAGAAAGTAATATTTTCGAAAATATAAAACCCGGATTTTATTATGTTTCGGTAAAGGATACCAAAAATGACTGTGGCACCATAAAAGAATTGGTTTCGGTAATAGGATTTCCAAAATTTTTCACACCAAATAACGATGGCCATAACGATACTTGGCAAATTATAGGTGTATCCAATATGTTTCAGCCCAATACCAAAGCTTTAATCTACAACCGGTACGGTAAACTGCTTAAAGAAATTTCACCTTTAGATACTGGCTGGGACGGCACTTTTAACGGTGAATCTTTACCCAGCGACGACTATTGGTTTGTTGTAAAACTACAAGATGGCAGGGTATATAAAAATCACTTCAGTTTAAAACGTTAACGCAGACTACTGTAAATCAACACAGTAAACTTATTTTATTTTGCTTTTAGTAAAAAAAAAACTATACCTTGCTATTAAAAACCATTTAGCATTTTACTTTAAGTGAAAAAGAATTTATACATACTGTTCTTTTTTATAATGTTATTTTTAGTTGCCCGTACAGGATATTCACAACAAATAACAACTAACAGCACTATTGGTTTAGAACAGCTTATCCAAAACTACTTTGCCCAGAACAATTGTGTAGAGATTACCAATATCACATCGTCGGTAAACGGTACTTCTGTTGGTGTGCCCAGTTATGCATCTTTTAATAGGGCTTCGTCCAATTTCCCTTTCCAAAATGGTATCATATTATCTACAGGAAATACATTAGCCGCAGGAAACGGTGAAAACAATACCTTTCTTAATGATGGAGACGGATTAAGTTGGGGAACAGATACCGATATAGAAACCGCTTTGGGCATTGGCAATACCGTAAACGCTACATCCATAGAATTTGATATTATCTCGACAACAGGGCCATTACAGTTCAGTTATATACTTGCCTCCGAAGAATATTACGATTATAATCCCTGTGAAGTAACCGATGGTTTCGCCTTTTTAATAAGGGAATCGTCCAGTACGGGATCATACCAAAACATTGCATTAGTACCGAGTACTACAATACCAGTTTCAACAAACACCATCCATGATGAAATCTCCGGTGCCTGTCCTGCCGAAAACCCCCAATATTTTGGCGGACATCATGTCGGGGATACCAATTACAACGGAAGAACGGAAGTATTAACCGCAACTGCCAACTTTATACCCTATGTGCAATACCATGTTAAACTAATCGTTGCCGATCAATTTGATGGCAAAGGCGATACCTCCATTTTTATTGAAAGCAACCTACCCAATGCAATCGATTTTGGTGAAGACATTAATGTGTGTGCCCGTTCGCTACCTTTAAATGCCAACATACATAATCCGGCCGCAACATACCGTTGGTTTTTTAATAATAGTGAAATTATTGGCGAAAACGGCTTCATTTTAAATGCAACCAACAGTGGTAACTATCGGGTTGAAATCAGTATTCCCCTAAGTAGTGGAACCTGCATACTTGAAGACGAAATAAATCTTATACTTAACTCTGAAGAAACCATAGAACCTATAAGTAATTTTGAATTGTGTGATGACGAAAGCAGGAACGGTACCGAAAGTTTCGACCTAAGCACAAAAGACGATGATGTAAGAGAGGTTGTTACCTTTAATAACTACTCGTTTTCCTATCACCTTAGCGAGGCTCTTGCAAGAAGTGGAACCGATCCTGGCGTTACAGTACCAATAACAAATACCACAAATCCCCAAACCATATATGTTCGAATTGATGATATCAATACAGGTTGCGTTAGTTTTTCATCGTTTAATCTTATTGTTAACGGGCTGCCCGAAAAAAGATTTCCACCAGATTTAGAAGTATGCGATAGCGATGACACTCCCAATCAGATTACCGAAATAGACCTAACCCAACAAAATACCGCAATTACCGGAAACCTGCCCAACCTTACGGTTTCCTATCACAGCTCGCAAGCAGATGCCGATACGGGTGAAAATCCTTTGGACGAAGACTACAACTTTACAAACGGAACAGTGGTTTATGCCAGGGTTGTAAACGAAGACACCGGTTGCCACACCACAACATCGTTTAATGTTATTATTACCAACGGTCCCCTAATAAACAATGCCACCCAATATATGGATGCCTGCGACACCAATCATGATGGCAATGCTTTTTTTGATTTAACCCAAAACCTATCCAACATATTAAACGGCATACCGGAATCCGATGTTAGCATTAGTTACCACGAAAGCCGAGAAACCGCTGTAGCAAATAGCTATCCCATTCCCGATATAACCAACTACGAAATAAACAATTTTAACTTAAGCCCCGGTTTTGCCACTATTTATGTAAGAATTGAAGACAATAGTACCAACTGTCCATCTATTGTCCCTATAGAACTGCACAGCAATTTACTATTAACCGGTACAGACACAGGCGACTTTGCAATATGCGTTAACAATGATGATATAGATAATCCCGTAGATTTTAATTTGGATTTGGTAGAAACAGCCATTATCAATAATTTGCCACTGCCCATAACGGTTACATTTTACGATAACGAAAACGACAGAAACAACAGTATAAACCCCATCAATGATTTTATCTTTTCTGAAAAGGATGACGATATTTTAAACGGACAGACCGGAAACAACGTGTATTATTTTGAGAACGAATCCGATGCTCTAAATGGCAATATGACTAATACCATCGATAAAACCGTAACATACCAAAACACAAGTAACCCCCAAACTATTTATGTAAGAGTAGAAAACACAAGCACCCCCAATTGTTACGATACCTCTTCGTTTTTAATCAGGGTATCTCCCGCTCCCCAATATAATGCAATTACATCTTATACGATTTGCGATATGGGTAATGATAACGTGGAAGAATTTGATTTAAACAACATAAGAAGCCAAACAATTAACGGATCTCCCGATAATCTTGATGTCACATTTCACTTAAACGAAACTTTTACCGAGAACAATACCGATCTGCTGTCGGATACTGTAACAAACAGTACAAACCCGCAAACCATATATATTAGGATTGAAAATACCGATACAACATGTTTTGTTATAGAACGCCTAAACCTTACCCTTACCGGTACACCAAACATTAGCAACGCCCAGCCTTTGGTTAGTTGTGGCATCGACAGTAACGGTTTTGCCCTTTTTAATTTGGAAGAAGCTATTTTTACCATTAACGAACGGTTTGAAGACGACCTAATAATCAATTATTTTGAAAATCTTAACGACATTAACCCCAACGACAGACTGGATAACAGCAATGCCATTTCAGACCCAACTAATTTCCCTTCAGGCACAACAGAAATATATATAAAAGTCGCCAATACCATAACCCGCTGTTATAGTGTCCTTCCTTTACAGCTCAATGCCCATCCACTTCCATTGGTAAACAATATCGGTACAATAGAAATTTGCGAAAACAGCACAAATTCGTACAATTTATCTAATATCGACAATCTGCTAACAGACAACCCAAATAGTACAACCATTACTTATTACAACACACAAAACGATGCAGAAAATGGCACATCTACTATAACAAACAATATTTTTAATTACACAGCCTACAACCACACCTTGTTTGCCCGGGTAGAAAATACCAATAATATTTGTTTTGTCGTCCAAGCTTTCAATATACAAATCAATCCAAATCCTGTTATTGGCTCACCTACAGATATTATGGTATGCGACAACGATTTTGATGGTATTTTAGATATAGATTTATCGAATAAAGACCGTGAAGTTTTGGACGGATTAGCTCCTGACCTTTACACCATAAACTATTATGATAGCGAAGAAAATGCCATCAATAACTCAAACCCATTAAACAATCCATATCCAGCAAGAAATAATGACATTATCTTTGTTAGGTTAGAAAACAAAGCAACGGAATGCTTTTCTACAACCAGTTTTACCATAACCATAAATCCCTTGCCCACTATACCTATAAACGATGTTTATGTACTTTGTATCGAAAACCTACCTACAGTTATCAATGCCGATACCGAAAACCCCAACGATAGCTACCTTTGGTCCACGGGCGAAACGGATTCCCAAATAATTTTAACCGATATGAATACCATTGGCGAATATTGGATCGAGGTAACTACCAATTACGGCAACGGAAACCACTGTTCTTATACCAAACACTTTAATGTAATCGAATCTGAAACGGCAACTATTAATTTTACAACCAAAACCGATTTTACCGACCCCAATACCATAACGGTAAATATAAATGGCGTAGGAAACTATGTATTTATTATAGATGGTAGCGAACCACAAACATCTAATGTTTTCGAGAATGTAACATTGGGGCCGCACACCATAACCGTAAGAGATATAAATGGCTGTACCGATACCACAACCGAGGTATTTGTTATCGATATACCCAGATTTTTCACACCTAATAATGATGGCTTTTTTGATACTTGGCATATTGTAGGCATTAATCAACTTCCCGGCACAATGGTTTATATTTACAACCGTTACGGAAAACTGTTAAAAACACTTACGCACACATCAATAGGCTGGAACGGTACTTACAATGGTGAAAATATGCCCGCAGACGATTATTGGTTTGTTGCTAAAGTGATACAGGAAGGCAAGCCATTCAATGTA
>JBKEDH010000143.1:0-2182 GCA_047975295.1 Aestuariibaculum sp. | reverse complement strand
CTTACTTGTCTTTTCCCTTCTTGACGAACTATCCGGAATTTTCGGATAGTTGAATCTGACATTAATTCTTCAGAAGCATATATGTTTTTAAGATGTTCATTAATGGTTCTTACATCTTTGCCAAACAGCTCTGCCATTTGGGCTTGTGTAAGCCAAACCGTATCTTGCTCAAATTGTACATTAATTTGAGTAGTACCATCTTTAGATTGATATATCTCTATTTGATTTTGTTCCTTCATTTTTTATTGAACTGTTACATTTTTGCACCAGTTGCTATTTTTTCTTTGTCTTTTCTGCTTTTATCTTCTCCAACAAAACACTAGCAGATTCATAATCTGGGTGTTGCTTACAAGCTGCTATTTCTTCTTCACTTAATAGTTTGCCTTCAAAGGCTTTTTTCAATATACTTTGGCGTAAGGCTTGGGCTTTTTCTAAACTATCTGCAATGTTTTGCTCTACGGCATCACAAACCGATAAACGAGATTCTATTTCTTTTATAACTTCTTTCTGTTCATCAATAGAACATAATGGCAATTTTAATTTTTTAAGAATTGTTTGATTAAGAAAAATCCTAGTCGAACCTTTACAAAGTTCCTTAACTTGTTCTCGAACATTTCCACCTTGAAAAAGGTAAACAAAAAACTTTGGTAAAACCTTTTCTAAATCAAGTCGAACTCTAATTAAATTTGTTGAAATTAATGAGTTTTCCATTTGCTTTGGTATAGAGCAAATCTCACCAACTGTACCTGACCTTGAAATTATTATATCATTTTCTAAAACCTTAAAAGATTTCAGTTCTATAGATTTTTCAGGTGTTACAAAAATTTTATTTGGCATTTTGAATTTTCCTTCTCCTATATTTTCAATACCCAGTACAGGGACTCCTTCTTGTTTATGTTCGTGTTTTTTCAAGGCTGTTCCAAATGGACCTGTAGCCATTCCCTTTTTATTGTCAAACAAAAAATCAAAAATTGAAGCCCAATTCCAATTAATAGGTAAAGCACCATTACTAATTTTTGTATCCGTCAATTCCCCCTCAAACGCTTTTTTTAAAACCGCTTGTCGGTATATTTTGAGTTGGTCTTGTGCTTTTTTAAGGTCGGCAATACCGCTGTCTAAACTGCTAAAGAGTTCTTCTATTTTGTTGACGATGGCTTTTTGTTCGACTAGAGGTGGAAGTAATATAGGGATTTGTTTTAACTTACCTTGAGTTAGCTTTAATCTTGTAGTACCTGAAACATATCCATTAAAATTAAAGTTATTCAAATAATGAAGTAAAAAATCATCATTTAATTTTGATTTTAATATGTGTGCGTGATTATTGACCCAGGTTTTTCCAGAAATTTTATAGGCGACATCTTTGGAATAATCTAAAAATGGTGCGGCATCTTCTCCAACTAAAACAAAGTCCCCATCTGTCAAATAATCATCAATAAATCCAACTTGACCAGTAGCACCATAATATGGGTATAACTCTTCAGATTTTTTGCCACTTATTCTTTCTTTTCTTTCTTTTGAATTTATCGGTTTTCTTAAATTATCGTGTATTTCACAAGACTCTTCAATAGTATATTCCACCCAATCTTCTTTCATTATGCTGCTCATTTGTCTGAATTTTGATTTTTAGGATGATTGGATTTTAGGATTTCGTTTTTCTTTTTATTGTCGGGGTGGTTTACATTATATATCCGCTTAACCGGTAGGCTTTTTGAGCCAAAATTTATCAATAATCCTATGTCTAAGTTGTAGGCTTCCACATAATTCATAGTTTGGGCTAAATGAACATCTTCAATTGTCTTGAACTGTGATGTAGGTGATTGTTGTGATATCATGATTGCTTCCTAAATTTTTTGTTTTCCAGTCTGTGAAATTTTAGTTTGCTTTCGCCAAAATTGATAAGTAATCCAATTTCTAAATTATAAGCTTCTAAATAATTGATTGCTTGTGCAAGGTGTACATTTTCCAATTGGGTCAATGCTTTAATTTCAACACTAATAATATCTTTTATTAAGAAATCAACTCTACGTTGCCCAACTTGAATGTCTTTATACATTACGTCCATTTCTACTTCTCGAGCATGATTTATATTTCTTAAATTTAACTCATAGGACAAAGCACGTTGGTATATGACTTCTTGGAATCCATTGCCTAAATAAGAATGTACCTCCATTGCGGCTCCAAT
>JBKEDH010000083.1:0-13253 GCA_047975295.1 Aestuariibaculum sp. | reverse complement strand
CCGATAAATGTTTAAACTCGTCCCATTTAGTATTGTAAAGATGATAGGTTTTGCCAAATTCGAACAATTTTAAGTTGTTCCGCTTTCTGTTAATGTTGAATGAAATGTCCTCCAGCCCGGAAAATAACAGCGAGTGTCTTAAAACCGATAAATCGTTGCTAAGCGGATTTAGTATAGCAATATCGTGTTCGTTACTTAACTGTTCACTTAGGGCAATGTAATCGGGGGTTGTTAACGAGTTGGATAAAATTTCATAAAATCCTTGTGAGGCCAATTGATTGCCAACTATATTTTGGATTTTATAATCTTCGAATTTTGAAGCGTTGGAAATCGATGCGTTTAATTTGGTATTGGTTTTGATATTATTATAGCCATAAACTCGCAAAATTTCTTCAATAATATCAGCTTCACGTTGTACATCGTTTCTGTACGATGGTACGGTTAGGCCTAACCCAGTTTCGGTAACACTGTTTACCTTAATATCTAAAGAAGATAGGATACTTTTTATGGTTTCTTTGGGAATTTCTTCGCCAATTAATTTTTTTACGTTATCGAAAGTGATACGTACTTGAAAATCTTGTATTTTTTTTGGATAAAGATCTGTAATGTCGCTTGTTACTTCACCTCCGGCTACTTCCAGAATAAGCAGAACCGCCCGTTTTAGGGCATATTCGGTAATGTTGGGGTCTATACCACGCTCGAACCGGAACGAAGCATCGGTATTTAAACTGTGCCGTTTCGCTGTTTTACGAATACAGACCGGATTAAAATAGGCACTTTCAAGAAAAATACATGTTGTAGATTCTGTAACCCCCGAATATTCTCCACCGAAAACACCTGCAATGCACATGGGTTTTTCACTATCGCAAATCATAAGATCGTCTTCGTGAAGTTGACGTTCTACTCCATCTAAAGTGGTAAATTTGGTTCCTGCTGTAAGGGTTTTAACTTCAACTTTGTTACCTGCTATTTTAGCAGCATCGAAAGCATGTAGCGGTTGGCCCAGTTCGTGAAGTACATAATTGGTAGCATCGACAATATTGTTAATAGGGGATAGGCCAATAGCTCTTAAACGGTTTTGCAACCAATTAGGCGATGGTTTTACTTTTATTCCGGAAATGGTTACGCCACAATATCGTGGTGTAAGTTCCTTGTTATCTACTTTGACATCTACTTTAAGCGTACGGTTATTGGTGTGGAAAGCACTAACAGATGGCGTTATAAGTTCTAAATTGATTTCCTTTTGTAGCAGTCCCGCCTTTAAATCTCTTGCAACACCATAGTGGCTCATGGCATCGGCACGGTTGGGGGTAAGTCCTATTTCGAAAACTTGATCGTTTTCTATTTCGAAAATATTGGCACATGGGGTTCCTACCTGCAAATCGGGATTTAAGACCATGATGCCATCATGCGATTTTCCAAGACCTAATTCGTCTTCGGCACAGATCATTCCAAAGCTTTCCTCTCCTCTAATTTTTCCTTTCTTTATGGACCATGCTTCTCCGGTTTCGGTATATAAGGTTGTTCCGATAGTGGCAACGGGAACCTTTTGTCCAACGGCAACATTAGGTGCGCCACAAACAATTTGCAATGGTTGTTGGCTACCTATATTTACAGTAGTTAGTTTTAATTTATCGGCATTGGGATGCTGTATGCAGGTTAAAACTTCGCCAATAACAACACCTTCCAATCCGCCTTTAACAGATTGATAGGTTTCTATGCCCTCTACTTCAAGTCCTAAATCGGTTAGTAATTCGCCTGTTTGTTCTGCTGTCCAATCAACTTTAATAAATTGTTTTAGCCAATTGTAGGAAATCTTCATGAGTTATTTATTAAGAAGTGCAAATATAAACTATTGCTACAAGCATTCAAATAAAGAACCAAAATTAAAACGCTTTGTAACTGGTTAAAGTATAAAAACCAATTACAAAGCGTTTTTTACAGGATTTGTTTAAGAACTCGTTTAGAGCCTGTTTAAATTTATATCAATTGTTTTTCTATGTCTCTTTTTGCGCAGAATTTCGTTAAAATTTAATCAAGTAGCCCAGCTATTATCTTCTATTTTGCCTTATTCGGCATCAAAAATAAACTATACAAAAAGGCTATCATACAAATTTAAACGAGTTCTAAACCTATTTTTTATCGATAGAATATTTTCCGGCACCGGTAAAGAAAATAACCAAAAATCCGACCAAATAAAGCAATGCTTTTTCCTTAACGCCAAGCGGATCGCTGGCATGTACTATAAAAGCGGCTACAGCCATGGTTATTATAACCGGAACGGTAGCCAATTTTGTTTTGAGACCTATAAGCACCAAAACAGGAGCTACCACTTCGCCTATTAAGGCTAAAATTAAAGATGTTGTTGCTCCCAAACCAATGGGATCACCAAATTTTATAGGACTTTCAAAAAGCATGCTTATTTTAGGAATACCATGTGTTAGCATTAAGCCCGAAAACCCTACTCTTAAGATTAACAGCCCTAAATGAAGTGTGTTTTTTGTCATGTTACGAATAATTTAAGTGAAAAAATTAGCGTAATTTAGGAAAATTATTTGGATTTAACTCGTGCATCACCCTATAAACAGTTTCAAAAATATCTTCGGCAGAAGGTTTTGAAAAATAATCGCCATCGTTGCCATAAGCTGGTCTGTGCGCTTTGGCCGTGAGTGTAATGGGTTTACTGTCTAGATGTTGATAAGCGTTTTGTGTATTTAAAACTTCATTTAAGATATAGGCAGAAGCTCCGCCGGGAACATCTTCATCAATAATGATTAAATGATTGGTTTTCTGTACGCTTTTAACGATATCATGGTTTAAATCGAAAGGCAATAGGGACTGTATGTCGATAATTTCGACATCGATACCGATAGCTTGTAAATCTTTGGAGGCTTCCTGTACCAATCTTAATGTAGAACCGTAGGAAACAAGTGTGATATCGTTGCCTTCTTTTATGGTTTCTACTACACCAACAGGTGTTTTTATGTCGGCCAAGTTAATTGGCATTTTTTCTTTTAATCGGTAACCGTTTAGGCACTCTATAATAATAGCGGGTTCGTCGCTTTGCAGCATGGTATTATAGAATCCTGCAGCTTTGGTCATGTCTCTTGGTACTAATACATTTATACCTCTTACCAAATGTACAATACCTCCCATGGGAGAGCCCGAGTGCCAAATACCTTCTAAGCGGTGGCCACGTGTTCTTACAATTAGTGGTGCTTTTTGTTTGCCTTTGGTACGGTAATGGATAGTTGCCAGATCGTCGCTAATAATTTGCAAGGCATATAACAAATAATCGAGGTATTGAATTTCGGCAATAGGGCGCAAACCACGTAATGCCATGCCAATACCTTGCCCTATTATGGTCGCTTCTCGAATACCTGTATCGGCAATACGTAATTCTCCAAAAATGTCTTGCAAGCCTTCCAAACCTTGGTTTACATCTCCAATTTTACCGGTGTCTTCACCAAAAATCAAAGCTTCTGGAATGGTACTGAAAATATTTCTGAAATTTTCGCGTAGAATGATTCGGGCATCGACCAGTTCGGATTCTTCGTTGTAGGCCGGTTTGACTTCTTTTACCAATCGGCTGGAAAATTTAGATTCGGAATATAGGTGAGAACTGTATTTTGGCTGTACCGTTTCGAAACTTGTATCGATCCACTTTTCCAATTGTTCTTTTTCGGGATAATTTTCGCCCAGAGTATAGCGCAATACTTTTCGTGCATACGAAAAAATCTGTTTTCTGGAGGGCTCGTCAATAGCAGAAAGACTATCTTTTATTTTTTTAATAAAAATACCGTTAATACTTTTTGATGTGATGTTGTCTATCAGTACAATCAGCTCTTGTTGTTCTTTCAGTATGGGCTGTAAAAAGGTTCGCCAAGCATTTTTTTTGGCTTCTTTGACTTCTTTTTTTGCGGCACGTTCCATTTCAAGAAGTATTTCTTCTGTGGCTATACCGCTTTCAACAATCCATTCACGCATTTTTTTATTGCAATCGTGTTTGTTTTCCCAATTTAGACGTTCGGTAGTTTTGTAGCGTTCGTGCGATCCGGAAGTAGAGTGTCCCAATGGTTGGGTAACTTCGGTAACATGGATTAAAACAGGTACATGCTCTTTACGTGCTATGGTAGCGGCTTCTTGGTAGGTTTCTACCAGATTGGCATAATCCCAGCCTTTAACACGTAAAATTTCATAACCTTTATTGTTGCTGTCTCGTTGAAAGCCTTTAAGTACTTCAGAGATATTTTCTTTTGTGGTTTGGTGTTTGGCATGTACCGAAATACCATACTCGTCGTCCCAAATACTAATAACCATGGGAACTTGCAGGACACCTGCGGCATTAATGGTTTCGAAAAACAGTCCTTCGCTGGTACTGGCATTTCCTATGGTACCCCAAGCTACTTCGTTTCCTTTTATGGAGAATTTGGAACTGTTAATGCCCTCGACATTTCTGAATATTTGCGAAGCTTGTGCTAAGCCTAATAATCGCGGCATTTGTCCTGCCGTAGTCGATATATCGGCACTCGAGTTGTATTGTTTGGTTAAGTCTTTCCAACTGCCGTCGTTGTTTAAACTATGTGTAACAAAATGACCGCCCATTTGGCGACCGGCAGACATGGGCTCCAATGTAATATCGGTATTGGCGTACAACCCTGCAAAAAACTGTTCTGTGGTAAGTTCGCCTATAGCCATCATAAAGGTCTGATCACGATAATAACCCGAGCGCCAATCGCCTTTTAAAAACGCTTTGGCCATGGCCAATTGTGGAACTTCTTTGCCATCTCCAAAAATGCCAAATTTGGCTTTTCCTGTCAATACTTCCCTACGGCCAAGCACGCTGCATTCACGGCTTCGCAATGCGATTTTATAATCGTTTAAAACCTCTGTTTTAAAATCATCAAACGATAAGTTGTTTTTTAGGTCTTGGATTGTTTGCATATCTGGGTAAGATTAACTGCTACAAATGTAATTAAAGAAAGTGTCTTTTGCAATTATATTTTAAGATGTGTTTTCTTATATTTTAAGTTTAATTTATAAAAATATTTGTTTTATTGAATATTTCTTAAAATAAATAAAATTAAACATGTAAATATTGAATAAAATTCAAACGAGTTAATACCAGCGTCTTCTAAATAGGCCGAATAAAGTTTCAGGATCAACAGTGAATTTAAACCTTATTTTTTGGTCGTAGCGTGGTTGTGTAATTTCCCAACCCAAATTGGAGTAAATAGGAAAGTACAATTCAAAATAATCGGTTACCAAATTGACCCGTATTCCCGAATCGTAAACAAATTTAGCGTTGTTATGTTTGCTTTTTACAAGTCCTAAATCGCCATATGCCAATACATATTTCCATAGTGTAGTGCTGGTATTGACAGTAGAAATCCATTGATTGGCAAAAGAGGTTTTTAATTTCGATTTAAAACCGCCTTCGGCATCGATATATTGTTGGCTAAAAATACCGGTAGCTTCCGAGCGTCCCAAGTAATTATAATCGAACAGGTAATCGGTTGGTCTATCTAAGGCAAAACTAAAATAATCGCCATTGTCTGTATTGCTTTTGTTTCTTATAAAGGCACCTGTAAAAACCCTTAGATTTAACTGTCTATTGTTTTCAAAAAGTTTTCTGTATTCGTAGTTAAAGGCTACTTTGGTAAATGTTTTCGACGCTTGAAAATCGCCATACCATTTGCTAAAGTTTATAAGGTTATCGTTGGAGTGTATGTAGCGAATATTAAAAACACCATAATTGGGCTTGTTGGAGGTTAATGTATTGTTAACGTCTTTATCTCTTTTGATATCGACATACCTAACCGTTATGGCCTGCCTTTTGTTAGATCTAAAATCGTTGTTGTTTCTAAATAAAAGTCTTACCGTTGGTTTTAATGTTCGTACAAATAGGTCTTTGGCATAAGAGGTATAACTACCTACAATGCCATAATTTAAGTAATATAGGTTACTGTTTTTAAAATTGTGTATTCTGTAAATAGCTCCCGAGCCGGTTAATGCTTTGGAGTTAAGCGCATATACCGGTTGTATTTTGTAATTAAACTGTTTACGCAAAACTGTGGTGTTGTATATTTTTGTTCCCAATAAAACACCATCATAAATATTGTTAAATTCTAAAAGAGGCATAAAAAACACCTGATTGTAGTTGGGGTCTTCGAAATCTTTAAGTAATCTTAGCTGCAATGGTTTTCGGTTAATTAAAAACCCTTTTAAATACTTTTGGTTGTCCCTTTTGTTTATTTCGGGGATAAGGTTTTCGTAATCTAAAACAAGTTTATCTGCGTTGTTTTTGGGGAGTGTTAAGGTCTTTTCAACATCTAAATTTTCTATCCATGTTTTCGATACGATACTGTCGTCTTTTAAAGTATATAACGAAATGGGCATGCCATTGTTCTTTTTGTTCTTAATGGTTATTGTAACAGAATCGCTATTTTTTTTGATTTTTTTGATTTTGAAGTCAATTGTTTTCCGGGTTTTTACATAATCGTTAAAAAACCAGTCAATATTTTTATCGGTTTTTGAGCTTATATAATTCTCGAAATCTTTGATATTTATGGGTTTTAGCTTGTTGTTACAAACAAACGAATCGATAGCCTTTTTAATGGTGTTTTTACCTACAAAATCGTTTAAGTAGTTAAACCCAAGGCCGGCTTTGTACTTATTGGCTATATTATGATTGAATTTTAATAGAGAATCTTTTGCCATGGCAAGAGGCTGGTCTCTATTGGTTCTGGCCATTAACAAAAAGCCCAATGGGTATTTTTCGTTAAAATATAAATCGGCAGCATGAAATGTTTTTATGCCCCATATATTCGATAAAGAGCCGAATAATTTTACATTAGGATAATAAGTATTAACATAATTGATTAGGCAATAATTTTGAATACCGTCTATTAACCATTGTTCCTTTCGGGGGTTTACTATTAGAGTGTTTTCAAGATAATTGCGTAAAACAACTTTAAGTAGTTTTATTTCGTAATTGAAATTTTTTGGAAAAGGTTTTATAAATTTAGGTAAAAGGTTGGAGCCGTAAACAGGATCTTTGTTATAATCCGTTTTGGTAATAAGTAATTTTTTATGTGGGTATTTTCCAAAATTACCAGATACATAATTTATAATCTTTTCGGTAAGTAGTATTTTTTCCATAAGCTCCAAATCGCTTTTTTCTGTACCGCATATTAAAGATAAACTATCGTTTTGTATTATTTCAAAATCGTTGGTTTTACTTAAAATAAGCTTAGTATCCACGCGTTTGGTGCCTACTAAGATTATACGTTGTTTGTTGGGAAGCTGCTCGCTGTTTATAATATCCAGTTCCGAAGTTAAAGTGTACTCTTTTGGGTATTTAATGTCGAGATTCATATCTGTTGGAGCAACAAATAGGTCGTCTAGGTTTTTATTGCTATAATAATGCCATTTACCATTGTAAACAGCAGGTGTAATAAACCAATATTTTAAATTTAAATTACCTTCCTTATTGTAACCATAACCTGTAAACTTATCGCTTGGAAGCTTTACTTTGTACTGTAACTGTATGGTATAACTACTATTGGGTTTTAAGGGTTCGTTCAATTCTACCTTTATAATATCGGGTTGCTTTTTTAAAGGTTGAAATTTTAAATAGTCGTCTTTTTGTTTTATAAATGCAATAGAAGAGTAGCCCCTTTCTATATCTTTTGCTAAATGAAAATCGCTTTTGTACTCTTCGGCAAGACGTTTGGCAAGAGGTGTTTTTTTTGTTGAAAAGCTATTGCTCCAATTGTTGAGGTAAATGGTTGTAAGTTCGTCTTGCGTGGTGTTTTGGTACCGAATGGTTTGCAATATCATAATTTCACCGTTATCCATATCGAAATCGGCTGCTATGTCAATTTTATTTTGACCATAGCCAAGAAAACATACCAATATAAATAATATTATAAAGCGTAGTTTTAAACTGCTTATGTAAATGTTTGCTTTAATGATGCGTTACAATAAGCTTAATTAAAAATTGGGACTATGTCTAGATTTTTCGTAGAATGTTTCTAGGATTTCAATAACTTCGTTTTCGGTATCCACTAAATGGATAAGATCCAGATCCTTTGGGCTAATATTGCCAAAACCATTTAAAACCGTAGCTTTTATCCAGTCTAAGAGGCCTTTCCAAAAATCGGTGCCGACCAAAATTATAGGAAAACGTTCACTTTTGTTAGTTTGTATCAATGTTATGGCTTCGAACAGTTCGTCCAAAGTACCAAAACCACCTGGCATAACTACAAAACCTTGAGAGTATTTAACGAACATAACCTTACGGACAAAAAAGTAATCGAAGTCCAAACTTTTATCAGAATCAATATATGGGTTGTCGTGCTGCTCAAACGGCAAATCAATATTTAAGCCTACCGAAGTACCACCGCCAATATGCGCTCCTTTGTTTCCGGCCTCCATAATACCGGGCCCGCCACCGGTAATAACGCCATAACCGGCCTCGACAATTTTTTTGGCTATTTTTTCGGCAAGTAGGTAATATGGTTGGTCGGGTTTTGTGCGTGCCGAACCAAAAATGGAAACGCAAGGCCCTATACGACTTAGTTTCTCGTAACCGTTAACAAATTCGCCCATTATTTTAAAAATGGCCCAAGAGTCGTTTGTTTTTATTTCGTTCCAACCTTTGTGGTGCTGTTCTTTTCTCATGTTTTGTTTTCTTTTTTGTCGTTATAGCAATTTTTAATCTGTCAAATTTAATTTTTTTTAGATACAAATATCAAACCAATTCCTTTTTTAAAAATTTTGCCGTATAACTTTTTTTATGTTTTGCGACTTCTTCGGGCGTACCTTTGGTAATTATTTGGCCACCACCTTTTCCACCTTCATAACCGATATCGATAATATAATCAACAGTTTTAATTACATCCAGATTGTGTTCTATAATAAGCACGGTATTGCCTTTGTTTACTAGTTTGTTTAGTACAAGCATTAAAACACGAATATCCTCGAAATGAAGTCCTGTTGTTGGTTCGTCCAAAATGTAAAAGGTGTTTCCTGTGTCGCGTTTGCTAAGTTCGGTAGCCAGTTTTATGCGTTGTGCCTCGCCACCCGAAAGAGTGGTGCTTTGCTGGCCTAAGGTTATATAACCCAAACCAACATCTTTAATGGTTTTTAGTTTTTTATGGATTTTTGGAATGTGCTCGAAAAAAACAACAGCTTCGTTAATAGTCATGCTCAAAACATCGCTTATAGATTTTCCTTTATAGCGTATTTCCAAGGTTTCACGGTTAAAGCGTTTACCTTGGCAGGTTTCGCATTCTACATGTACATCGGGTAGAAAATTCATTTCGATAACCCGTAAACCACCGCCTTGGCAGGTTTCGCAACGTCCGCCTTTAACATTAAAGCTAAAACGTCCGGCTTTATAGCCCCGAATCATGGCTTCGGGTGTTTTGGCAAAAAGCGATCGGATTTCGCTAAAAGTACCGGTATAAGTTGCCGGATTGCTACGTGGTGTCCTACCTATGGGCGATTGGTTAATGTCAATAACTTTATCGATATGTTCCAAGCCTTTTATACTTTTGTAAGGCATGGGTTTTTTTACGCCGTTAAAATAATGGGCATTTAAAATGGGGTAGAGGGTTTCGTTAATTAAAGTAGATTTGCCACTGCCCGAAACACCAGTTATACCTATCATTTTCCCAAGAGGAAATTTAACCGATACATTTTTAAGATTGTTGCCGGTACAGCCGTTGAGTTCTAAAAAATGCCCATTGCCTTCACGGCGTTTTTTGGGGATTTCAATTTGTTTGTTACCATTTAAATAATCGGCTGTTAAGGTGCTATGTTTTAAAAGTTCTTTTGGGGAGCCAATACTTATAATGTTTCCACCGTGTTTACCAGCCTTAGGGCCTATATCGATAACATAGTCGGCACGCTCTATCATGTCTTTGTCGTGTTCTACCACGATAACCGAATTGCCAACATCCCGCAGAGAAACCAGAGAATTGATTAATTTTTTGTTATCACGTTGGTGTAGGCCTATACTGGGTTCGTCGAGAATATAAAGTACACCGACCAATTGCGATCCTATTTGTGTTGCCAAACGGATACGTTGTGCTTCGCCACCGGAAAGCGATTTTGAGCTTCGATCTAAGGCCAGATAATCTAAGCCTACATCTAACAAGAATTGTAATCGGGTAACGATTTCCTTTATAATTTCTTCAGCAATTTTAAATTGTTTTTCCGATAAATGTATAGGCAGTACTTTAAACCATTTTGCCAGTTCGGCAATATCGAGATGTGCCAGTTCGGCAATGTTTTTTTCGTTTACTTTAAAATATAGCGATTCTTTTTTTAGCCTGCTGCCATTGCAGGTAGGACATTTAACTTTGTCCATATATTCTTTTGCCCAGCGTTTTAACGAAGTGGAGTCGGCTGTGTTATATTGGTTTTCAATAAACCGGGCAACACCTTCAAAATCGATTTTATAATCGCGTGTAACACCCAAAGTTTTGCTGCTAACCGAAAATTTTTCATTTCCGCCGTTAAGTATTACCTGTTTGGCTTCTTCGGGAATACTTTTATAAGTATCGGTAAGTTTAAAGTTATAGCGTTGCGAAATGGTTTCCAATTGTTTGAAAATCCAACTGTTTTTTTGTGGACCCAATGGTGATAATGCTCCGTTTTTAATGGAAAGTTCTTCGTTGGGAACAATTTTTTTAGGATTAACCTGATGCAAAGTACCTATGCCGTTACAAACACCGCAGGCTCCTTTGGGCGAGTTGAACGAAAAATTGTTGGGTTCGGGGTTCGGATATGAAATCCCCGACGATGGACACATTAAAGTACGACTAAAATAACGTGTTTCGTTGGTGTCCTGATCCAAAACCATAAGGATATCCTCGCCGTGGTACATAGCTGTATTTATAGTTTCTGCAAGACGCTTGTCGTTATTCTCGGTATCGTCTATAACCAGTCGGTCTATTACAATTTCGATATCGTGCGTTTTATAGCGGTCCAATTTTAAACCTTTAACAATATCCTGTATTTTACCATCGGTACGTACCTTAACAAAGCCCTGTTTGGCAACTTGTTCAAAAAGTTCGCGATAATGGCCTTTACGTGAGCGTATAATAGGTGCGAGTATGTTAATGCGTTTGCCTTTAAAATCTTTTTTAATAAGTTCTTTGATTTGTTCGTCGTTGTAACTTACCATTTTTTCGCCCGTATTATAGCTATAAGCATCGCTGGCACGGGCATAAAGCAAACGTAGAAAATCATAAATTTCGGTAATGGTGCCCACGGTAGAACGTGGCGATTTGCTTGTGGTTTTTTGTTCGATGGCTATAACGGGCGAAAGTCCGTCTATTTTATCCACATCGGGACGCTCCAAACCACCAAGAAATTGTCTGGCATAGGCCGAAAACGTTTCGATGTAGCGACGTTGCCCTTCGGCATAAATAGTGTCGAATGCCAAAGATGATTTTCCGCTGCCCGATAATCCGGTTATAACAACCAGTTTTTCTCTGGGGATCGAAACATCAATATTTTTAAGATTGTGTACCCGTGCTCCCTTTACTTCAATAGTATCTTCAAATTTACTCATAAAATAGGCAAAACCGCAAATTTACAATTTTAGTTGTTAATTAACAGTTAAGTAGGGACTTCATTTTAAAAAGAAATTCCTTATTATTGTTTCCAAATAAAAATAATAAACAATGAAATTATTAGGAATAGGCTCGCGCATTAATCATTCCGAATACGGAAAAGGTGTGGTAACCAACGTAACAGCGCAACATTATTGGGTTACCTTTATTGAAAATGGATTGGAGACTATTGATTTGGATAGTGTTTTTGAAGTGATTGAGGCTACCGACGACGATGTGGACACCATAAGTTTTTACGAAGTAGAAAAAAGCCTACTAAACATTTTAAAAAAGTGGAACGGTATGGGAGAAACCGTTACTATTGCCGATAAATACAAAGGCGGTAAACTTATTTTGGAACCTGCCGACCCCAATTTAAAAGCCCACGAATTGCCCATAGATACCTTTTTTCATAAAATAACCATGGTAAGAGATCGTTTACGGGTTATGGAACAACGTATAAATGCCAGTAATTTGGACGAACAAGGCAAAATAGATTTGCAACAATACATTACCCGAATTTACGGTAGCTTAACCAGTTTTAACGTATTGTTTAAATCGCAGGAACACCGTTTTGTGGGGCAAAAAGGGGAGAAGTAAAAATGTTGATGCTTAAATTTAGGATAACCTTAAAACTATTTTACACTTGCATACCGTTGCTTAGTTCTCTAATGTTATATGCTGCTTGCCAACCTACATTAAAAAGGGAGATTTGAAAATTGAATGCATATCTTCTAATTTTGATGTTTACAAATTCTATGAAGAATCCTTGGTTTTTGATGCAAGATAAGATACAGTAAAGGTAGTAAATCCCTTTACAAACGGATATACAAAATTTGGGGTACAATACAATCAAAATCGCCATGCACTTGGTGAAAAAGTAGCCGAATTTTCTAAAATTCCATTTGAGCGTATCCATATGAGAGTGGATAATGATGGAAGGCTTACAGCCATTTGCGCAGTTGGTTTTCAGGTTGACACTTTTGTTATTGGTAATGCTCTAAAAAAAATAGGCTCAAAGTGGACTAATACAAATGAAAAAAGTGAAAAACGTTCCCAAGATAGTCTTAACCCGTTTTGCGGAGTAAATGGGGACAAAAGAATGTTGCTGTGGTGACAGAGACTAAAAATGATATAAAAAAAGCATTTCGGGTTTTTCTGTATATTGCAGATAAAGAAACTAATTTTTCCATTGGGAATTCGGATTATGAAACCGATTGGAAGTACTACGATTACGATAGGTATAGCCTATAGTTGGCTACCTTTAACAAAAAAAACGTAAGTGACAAAACCAACAGCAGAAAATATTAAAAAGTTATTCGATAAATATTTTGAAGCTGAACTATCTGTATGGGAAACATTTTCTTCTTATTTAACTTATAGAATATTTGAAAAAAACGAAGTAATTAAGGAACATAATTCCACAGAAAAATTTATGAATATTATCATTAATGGCTCTGCCGGACTTTTTGTTTGGAATGGTCAAGACGATGTATGCATCAACCTCTATTATGAAAACGATTTTTTCTGCGATTATCTTTCTTTTTTAAAACAAAAAGAAACGACAATAAAATCGCAAGCCCTTGAAAAGTGTGAAGTTTGGTCTATAAGATATGATAAACTGCA
>JBKEDH010000082.1:0-11904 GCA_047975295.1 Aestuariibaculum sp. | reverse complement strand
TTTTCTACAACCAATTTAAGATTGTCTATTTTATTATATTGAAGAACCATATCTGTTTCTCCAAGTTTTTTTAAAAGTTTTGATTGATGTTTTTTTACTCGATATTCTAACTTTTCATTTTGTTTTGAATTTGTATATTTCTTGTTGTCAAAAAGCCATAATAATCTTCTCCTAATTCTTTTTTCCCAAACAGATAGAAAATAAAAAATAGGATGTCTTTGAGATAGTAATTTTTTTGGTCTCGACATTTTTAAATGATAGTTATAATCTTTTTAAATTCTATATATTATAGTTAAAGCGATAACCAATAAAATAATAAAACCAACTACAATCATTCCTAACGGGAATTTGATACGCCATAAATTTTCATTTGTTATAATATCATATTTATCTTCATTCTTTAAGTAGATGACCCCCACTTTATCTCCTATTAAATAATTTCCTTTACCTTCCTTTAACTTAGAAGTTATTCTTTCTTTATCAATAGACATAAATTCAATAATAGGATAGGTAGATATATTAGTTCCAGAATCATGAGAACTTCTATCTGTATATTTTACAATATCAATTATTACTGCAGTCGTTTTAATACCATTTTTCTTTATATGCTTGTTTTTAAGTAAAATTTTAATACCGCTATAAAATAGAATTACCCCAGGAATAGAAAAAAGCATTATAACAATAAAGAAGGTTCCTATTTCCATTCCATTAATTTAATTACTTCTAATCCAAGACTTGTGGTTAAATCGGAAAAAATTGTAAGCAGTATTTCTTTTATAGGAAATCCCAACACTAATCGCATACCCTTATAATAACAACCAAACCTCAAAGATTTTTAAAAAACCTTTGAGGTTTACTTAGTTTAGTAATATAAACCATTTTTAGATTCTTAACCTTGTTTAGACTGGTAAGCTAACGAACCCATTAAAAAAAGTTACCCTAAAACTTCAGCTACCTTTTTACCTATTTCGGCAGGCGAATCGACTACATGGATACCACAGGCACGCATAATTTTCTTTTTAGCCTGTGCCGTATCGTCGCTACCACCAACAATGGCTCCGGCATGTCCCATAGTACGTCCTGCAGGAGCTGTTTCGCCGGCAATAAAACCTACAATTGGTTTTTTACTGCCACTTTCCTTATACCAATTTGCGGCATCGGCTTCCAATTGTCCGCCAATTTCACCAATCATTACCACAGCTTGGGTTTCGGGATCGTTTATTAAAAGTTCTACAGCTTCTTTTGTCGTGGTACCGATAATGGGGTCGCCACCAATACCTATGGCTGTTGTAATACCTAATCCTTGTTTTACTACTTGGTCGGCAGCCTCGTAAGTTAGAGTTCCCGATTTGGAAACAATACCTACTTTCCCTTGTTTAAACACAAAGCCGGGCATAATACCTACTTTTGCTTCGCCCGGAGTAATAACACCCGGACAGTTAGGGCCGATTAAACGGCAATCTTTATCCTTTATGTAGTTTGAAGCCGTAATCATATCGGCAACAGGAATACCTTCGGTAATCGTAATAATCACTTTTATCCCTGCATCGGCAGCTTCCATAATGGCATCGGCAGCAAATGCGGGCGGTACAAAAATAATGGTCGTATCGGCACCTACTTGATCAACGGCTTCTTTTACCGTATTAAAAACGGGTTTATCCAAATGGGTCTGCCCTCCTTTTCCAGGTGTTACACCTCCTACAACGTTGGTGCCATATTCAATCATTTGGCTGGCATGGAAAGTACCTTCGCTTCCTGTAAAGCCCTGAACTATTATTTTTGAATTTTTGTTTACTAAAACACTCATTTTATTTCTATTTTGGGTAAAGCTACGCAAAAATACTTTTTTTGATTGTACTTTTTACGACGCTTTGTATTATTTTTTGCTTTTCAATTGGTTTAACAATTCCGGTAACTGTCGTATTGTTGCCAATTCTTTATATTTTTTACGGATATCTTCGGCTGGAGAACCAAAATAGGTTTTACCACCTTCCAAGGTTTTACTTATGCCCGCTTGAGCAAAAAGTACTGCTTTTTTTCCTATGGTAATACCACTGGAAATACCAACTTGTCCCCAAATGGCAACTTCATCTTCAACCACCACACAACCGGCAATACCCACTTGCGAAGCAATTAAACATTTTTTACCAATTACAGTATCGTGACCTATTTGCACCAAGTTGTCTATTTTTGTACCTTCTTTTATCGTTGTATCACCCGTTACGCCTCTGTCGATAGTACAAGAAGCACCTATATCGACATTATTTTCTATAACCACGCGACCACAGGACTTTAACCTGTCGAAACCTTCCGGACGGTTTTTATAGTAAAAGGCATTGGCACCCAAAACCGTTCCGGCATGAATGGTAACATTATCACCAATAATGATATCGTCGTAGATACTAACATTGGAATGGATAAAACAATTTTTTCCAATAGTTACATCATGTCCAACAAAAGTATTGGGTTGTATTACCGTTCCTTCGCCTACTTTGGCTGTTTTAGATATTGAAGCGGATGCCGATTTAAAAGGCTTGAAATGTTCGGTTAGCTTGTTAAAATCTCGAAAAGGATCGCCGCTTATTAAAAGCGCTTTACCCTTTGGACATTCCACTTCTTTATTGATTAAGATAACGGTTGCCGCCGAACTTAGGGCTTTATCGTAGTATTTAGGGTGGTCCACAAATACAATATCGCCCGGTTCCACAACGTGGATTTCGTTCATGCCAAGCACAGGAAAATCGTCATTTCCAATATAGTTACAACCAATAAGTTGCGCTACTTGTTTTAGGGTATGTGGGGTCGGAAACTTCACGTAATATTACTCTTTTACCCGTTCTTTGTAAGTGCCTTTTTCGGTTTCGACCTTAATTTTATCACCTTCATTTATAAATAACGGCACGTTAACTGTAGCACCTGTTTCAACTGTTGCCGGCTTGGTGGCGTTGGTTGCCGTATTGCCTTTTACGCCCGGTTCGGTAGCGGTTACTTCTAAAATAACGCTTGCAGGCATTTCAACCGATAGTGGCATATTGTCTTCAGTATTAATAATCACGGTTACCACTTCGCCCTCTTTCATTAGTCCGGGATTGTCCAAAACCGATTCTCGTAATTGGATTTGCGTAAAATCTTCTTCATTCATAAAATGATAAAATTCGCCATCGTTATATAAATATTGGAATTTATGGGTTTCTACACGAACATCCTCCAATTTATGACCTGCCGAAAATGTATTGTCCAATACTTTTCCTGTGGTAACACTTTTTAGTTTGGTACGTACAAAAGCAGGCCCCTTACCCGGTTTTACGTGTAAAAACTCGATAATTTTATAAATATCGTTATTATACCTTATACATAATCCATTTCTAATATCGCTTGTTGTTGCCATATTTACTTTTTATTCTTTTTATATTAATTTGATTTGAAATAGCCTTTCATAATACCCCGTTGCGAATCTTTTATAAACTGAAGGATTTCGTCTCGTTCGGGCGTAGCTTCCATTTCGGCTTCGATAATTTCGGCTGCTTGGGTGTTGTTGTTATTTTTTTGGTACAGGATTCTGTATATGTCCTGTATTTCCCTTATTTTTTCGGAAGAAAATCCACGACGCCTCAATCCAACCGAATTAATACCTACATAAGAAAGCGGTTCGCGGGCTGCTTTTACATAAGGCGGGACATCCTTACGCACTAAAGAACCTCCTGTTACAAAAGCATGGTGACCTATGGATACAAATTGATGTACGGCTGCCATACCGGCCAAAACCACATAATCGCCAACATTTATATGTCCGGCAAGTGTACTACTATTTGAGAAAATACAGTTTTTACCCACAATACAATCGTGTGCAACGTGGCAATAGGCCATAATAAGGCAATTATCGCCAATAACGGTCTTCATCCTATCGGTTGTGCCACGGTTAATGGTAACACATTCGCGAATGGTAACGTTATTACCAATTTCTACCGTTGTATCTTCATCGTTATATTTTAAATCCTGAGGAATAGCCGAAATCACAGCCCCCGGAAAAATATTACAGTTTTTACCAATACGAGCACCTTCCATAATGGTTACATTGCTGCCAATCCAAGTTCCCTCTCCTATTACCACATTATTATGAATGGTCGCAAAAGGTTCTATCACTACATTTTTGGCAATTTTAGCCCCTGGGTGAACGTATGCAAGTGGTTGATTCATATTTTTTTATTTAACTTTTGAAATTTGCGCCATTAGTTCGGCTTCCGCACATAATTTTCCGTTGGCATAGGCATATCCTTGCATGTGGCAAATACCACGGCGTATTGGTGTTATCAATGTACATTTAAAAATCAGGGTATCACCTGGCGAAACTTTTTGTTTGAATTTAACATTGTCCATTTTCATAAAAAACGTTAGGTAATTTTCCGGATCGGGCACAGTACTTAAAACCAATATACCCCCCGTTTGTGCCATAGCCTCGACAATTAATACACCGGGCATTACGGGTGCTCCCGGAAAATGCCCTGCAAAAAACGTTTCGTTCATAGTTACGTTTTTTATGGCGGTTACATGCGAATCGGAAAGCTCGAACACCTTATCTATCAATAAAAACGGTTGTCGGTGCGGCAACATGTCCATAATTTTGGTAATGTCCATTAATGGCTCTTGGTTCAAATCGATATTAGGAACGTTATTACGTCTTTCATTTTTAATAACCTTAGCCATTTTTTTTGCAAACTGTGTGTTTACAAAATGTCCCGGTTTGTTGGCTATTACCTTTCCTTTTATTCTTGTGCCTATTAGTGCCAAATCGCCCAACACATCAAGTAATTTATGTCTTGCGGCTTCATTGGGGTAATGTAAGGTTAAATTATCCAAAATACCATTGGGCTTAACCGCAATATTATCTTTGTTAAAAGCTTTCTTGAGTTTTTCCATGGTTTCGGCCGATAAGGCTTTATCGACATAAACAATGGCGTTGTTTAAATCGCCACCTTTTATTAAACCATGTTCCAAAAGCATTTCAATTTCATGCAAAAAACTGAAGGTTCTGGCATTCGATATATCTTTTTTAAAATCGGAAATCTGGTTTAAAGTTGCATTTTGGGTACCGAGAACTTTTGTCCCGAAATCGACCATGGTAGTCACTTGATACTCTTTTGCGGGCATAATCAAGATTTCACTTCCCGAATCTTCGTCGGTATAAGACATTACCTCGGTAACCTCATATTCTTCCCTAAAGGCGTCCAATTCTACTATTTCGGCCTGCTCCAAAGCTTCAACAAAAAATTTAGACGAACCGTCCATTATCGGTGGTTCGGAAGCACTCAATTCAATTAAAACGTTATCGATATCCAAACCGATTAAGGCGGCCAAAACATGTTCGGTGGTCTGTATAATTACACCATTTTTTTCTAAACAAGTACCCCGTTGTGTGTTGGTTACGTAATTGGCATCGGCTTCGATAATGGGAGCACCTTCCAAATCGTTACGCTTAAAGGCAAAACCAAAATTGGCCTGAGCCGGTTTGAAAGTTAAAGAAACATTTTTTCCTGTATGCAAACCAACTCCCGTTAAAGAGATTTCGTTTTTAATGGTTTTTTGTTTGATTTCGGTATTAATTATTCCCATTATTTATTTGTGTAAATCATTAATGTTTTTAACAATTTTTGGCAGATTTTTAAAATGCACGTACGATTTATTATAATCGGCATACGCCAATGCCGGAGATCCTTGAAGTACTTCGTTGTCCTTTACATTACGCCCAATACCCGATTGTGCTTGTATCCGAACGTTATTGCCTATTTTAAGATGACCTACAATACCTACTTGCCCTCCAATTTGGCAATTTTCGCCTATTTTGGTTGATCCCGCAATACCGGTTTGAGCCGCAATTACCGTATTCTTGCCAATTTCAACGTTGTGGGCAATTTGTATTTGGTTATCCAATTTAACGCCTTCTTTTATTACGGTAGAACCCAATGTAGCCCTATCGATGGTGGTTGCGGCACCAATATCGACGTTATCTTCAATAATAACATTACCGGTTTGGGGTACTTTGTTATAACCACCATCTTGATTGGGGGCGTACCCAAAACCATCGGCACCAATTATAGCTCCAGAATTAATAACGCAGTTGTTGCCTATTACGGTCTCCGAATATATCTTGGCTCCGGCAAACACAACTGTATTATCGCCTATTACCGTATTATCGCCAATAAAACTATTGGGAAATATCTTTACGTTCTCTCCAATTCTTACGTTTTCCCCAATATAAGAGAAAGCTCCGACATAGACATTATTGCCATAACTTGAAGATCCGGCAATAAAGGAAGGTTGCTCAATACCCGTTTTGTTCAACTTAACCGAATTGTAATATTCCAATAATTTTGAAAATGCACCGTACGCATCTTCAACTTTTATCAACGTTGTACTTATCTCACTTTCGGGAACAAAAGATTTGTTTACAATGGTAGCCGAAGCTTTGGTGGTATATATATGAGATGTATATTTAGGGTTTGCCAAAAAAGTAAGGGCACCTTCCGAGCCTTCTTCTATTTTAGATAACTTAGAAAGTTCAACATCCGGATTTCCTACTACGTCACCTTCTAAAATTCCTGCTATTTGCTGTGCTGTAAATTTCACACTCTGTATTTAACGGTTATTTTTTTATAATTAGCAAAAATATGAAAAATGTACAAAAGTTTTATACGAATTTCCTGTATTAACGGTTTATAGTGAAAAATGATTCCTTTGGATAGCAAACAAAATGCTTGGTAACGGGCTTGGATAGTGCTTTTAGGTTAAGTTGATCGGATACCTTTACAATATCCTGTATTTTTCCGGATTTATGTAAAATATTTATACCGTTTTCTTTTAATTGATAAGCTTGATTGGCCATAGTACCACAAAAAACAAAATACTGTGCTTCTTCCCTACTAATGGCGAAATTATCCATAATAGCATTAATATGTTTTTCCAATTTTTTGGGCTTTATTGGGCTCTTTTTTAACTTTACCGTTAGTAAATTTCGGTTAATAATCATCTTGCTTAATTGGCTAAGTACAAAATCGTTATGATTCTGCCAATGTTTCATGGCCGATATAATATCAAAATCATCCAATCTAGAAAAAACATCCAGTATTTCGTCACTAAAACCATTTAAATCGATTTTATGTTCCAAAAAGAACAATAACGAACGGTTGGCCTCTAACTTAAAACCTTGAACGTAAAGCTCCTTGGCACGTTGCAATACTTTTATAAGCAATTGCTCGGCTGCAACACCAGTTTTGTGCAAATACACCTGCCAGTACATAAACCGCCTTGCAATTATAAATTTTTCCATACTGTAAACACCTTTTTCCTCGACCACCAATTCGTCGTTTACTACATTAAGCATGGTTATTAGTCGCTCACTATTTATGTTGCCCTCGGCTACACCTGTATAAAAACTATCTCGTTTTAGGTAATCGGCACGATCCATATCGAACTGTCCTGAAATGAGCTGACACATAAAATTTCTGTGGTATTCACCTTTAAAAATTTTGATTGCAAGCGTTAAACTTCCGTTAAATTCTTCGTTTAAACGCTCCATAAAAAGCAGGGAAATTTGTTCGTGCGACACGTTTTCCACAATACTATGTTCCATAGCATGCGAAAAAGGGCCATGCCCAATATCGTGTAAAAGAATGGCTGCGTAGAGTCCTTCTTCTTCTTCATTAGATATGCTAACTCCCTTAAAACGAAGTACTTTAATAGCTTCCTGCATTAAATGCACACAACCAATGGCATGATGGAAACGGGTGTGGTGTGCCCCCGGATAAACCAAATACGATAACCCCATTTGGGTTATTCGGCGTAAACGTTGAAAGTATTTATGCTGGATTAAATCGAAAATCAAGGAATTTGGAATAGTAATAAATCCGTAAATTGGGTCGTTTAATATTTTAAGTTTGTTCAAACTTTATTTTGGTTTAAGTTTTACAGATACAAATATAAATTATTTTACAGAGCCATATTTTTTAATTAAATATAAATATTTTTAAATGAGTGCCATACAAATTCTTTGGGTCGATGACGAGATAGATTTACTAAAACCACACATTATATTTTTAGAACAACGCAATTACAAAGTAACCACGTGCAAAAGTGGCAGTGAAGCTATCGACGCATTGGACACCTCAACTTTCGATATTGTTTTTCTGGACGAAAATATGCCCGGTCTTTCCGGACTTGAAACCCTTACCGAAATAAAGGAAAAACAAGAAAACCTTCCGGTGGTTATGATAACCAAAAGCGAAGAAGAATATATAATGGAAGAAGCCATTGGCAATAAAATTTCAGATTATTTGATAAAACCAGTAAACCCTAATCAAATTTTATTGAGCTTAAAGAAAAATCTGGACCATTCGCGATTGGTTTCAGAGAAGACCACATCGAACTACCAACAGGAATTTAGAAAAATAGCCATGGATTTGGCCATGGTAAATACTTTTGAAGATTGGGTTGGGCTATACCAGAAACTACTTTACTGGGAATTACAATTGGAAAATATTGAAGATGCCGGGATGTTCGAGATTTTAGAATCGCAAAAAACCGAGGCCAATACCCAATTTGCCAAATTTATAGAAAAACATTATCTGGATTGGTTTAGCAGTCACGACGCACCAATTATGTCGCACACCTTATTTAAACAGAAAATTGTACCAGAGCTAAACAAAGAACAACCAACACTCCTTATTGTTGTCGATAATTTAAGGTACGACCAATGGAAAGCCATAGAACCCACTATTAACAGCTACTATAAAAAAGATAACGAAGAGGCCTTTTACAGTATTCTGCCAACAGCAACCCAATATGCCCGTAATGCCATTTTTTCTGGTTTAATGCCTAGTGAAATGGAAAAACTGTTCCCCCAATATTGGAAAAACGATACCGACGAAGGCGGCAAAAACCTACACGAAGCCGATTTTCTTGAAACACAGATAAAACGCCTAGGCCTTACCCATTTAAATTATGAGTTCCATAAAATAACCAACTTAAAAATGGGGAAAAAGTTGGCCGATAATTTTAAAGCATTAAAAAACAACGATCTAACGGTTATTGTTTACAACTTTGTGGACATGCTTTCGCACTCCAAAACCGAAATGGAAGTAGTAAAGGAACTGGCATCGAACGATAAAGCTTACCGCTCTTTAACGTTAAGTTGGTTTAAAAACTCACCTTTACTGGAAATGATACAACAAGCCAAACAACTTGGCTTTAAGCTTATAATCACCACCGATCATGGCACCATTAATGTTAAAGCCCCCTCTAAAGTTATAGGAGACAGGGAAACCAGTTTAAATTTACGCTATAAAACCGGAAGAAGCCTTACCTACGACGACAAGGATGTTTTTGCCTTTAAGGATCCTAAAGCAGCCCATTTACCATCAATTAACATGAGCAGTTCGTTTATTTTTGCCAAAAACGATTTGTTTTTTGCATACCCCAACAATTATAACCACTACGTAAGCTATTACAGAAATACTTACCAACACGGAGGTATTTCGTTAGAAGAAATGATTATTCCGTTTGCTGTTTTTTCACCTAAAACCACATAAAAAATACATAATATTCTTTTAGGGTTTATTGTAAATAATTTGTAATATTGTTTTCGAGTATATGTCACAAAAAATAACTTACAATTTAAATGAAATTGAAGATGTTGCCCAAACACTAATAAATAAATTTGATTCTAAAATCATTTTGTTTGAAGGTGACATGGGAACTGGAAAAACCACTTTAATTAAAAATATTGTAACATTATTGGGATCTGGTGACGAAGTGAGTAGCCCCACATTTTCCATAGTTAACGAATACTATTTAATTAATGGCAAAGTTTATCATTTCGATTTATATCGCATAAATGATATTGATGAGATATTGGATTTTGGTATTGAGGATTATCTGGACTCCGGAAATTGGGTCTTTATCGAATGGCCAAACATGGTTAAACCCTTATTGCCAAGCCATTATAACATACTAACAGTAAGTATTGGCACGAACAACAACAGACAACTATATTTTAATAACATACCCTAACAATAATTATGTACACTTTAACAACAGTAAAATACAAAAAAACCTGAGTTTTACGGATTTTCCGCAATGTATTTATTAAAAAAAATAATTTTTAATATTTTTTTAACAAATATGTGTTTTCTAATAACGGTGCTTTGGCTACTTTTGGTTCAGTATTAATTTAAAATCCCCTTTAGAATTATGAAAACTAAAAAGTACTTAATCGCTTTAGCCCTTTTAGGTGGAATGTTGTTAACAGCTTACACAGCAAGTACAGCCAACCAAAATGAGCAAGAAACAGCAAAAATCGAAAAATCAAGGATTAAAGTTCCTCGCCACGGATAAAAAAAGCCTTATTGTAGGTACAATTATCGCTACTTTAATAGCAATAACGCCTTACCTATTTTATTCTTACGAAAGTGTTCCCGAACAAAAAGTTTGGAACACTTTTTTGTTTACTTATGAAAGTAAATATTATGAAAGTTTATTTGTACTAGCATGGACACTAACCGGAAAAGTTGTCCCTTTATTTTTACTTTTAATTTGGTTTTTTACCTGTAGGCATTGGTGGTATCATGTTTTATTGGTACCAATATCCATGTATGGCTACCAAATATTTGCTACAATAAGAGACGATATTAGTTCGGTAGATTCCAATCAACTAATCTATTTATTCCCGATTATGATAATTGTAATCCCTTCTATTTATTTAATTCGGGCAAAAATATTTAACAGATTAAATGAGACTTCAAAATCCATGCAGGAATTGGAAGACGAAATGAAAGTTTCCCCTAAAGGGTTTTGGGCAAAAGTGAAGCAATACTTTTAATGTATACGTTCAATTTCTTTTAATTCCACTTCCCTTTTGTTGTTTGTTAATTTGTAATTGCCAAACTTGTAGTTAAATCTTAAGGGATATTCGTAAAACTATCTACTAAATCCATTTTTTTGTTCATATTTTTTTGTAGGCATTGCGATTATCTTTTCGCTTATATTTTTTTTGCTGTTTTTAGCAAAAAGTACTGGTTTTAGTGGAGTTGTTACCTTTACTCGGACATAAAATTTAAGACTGTTTGTCACAAAACAAATAGCTTAGAAACATGAAAAACGATATTACAGCCCGGAATTACAGGAGCAAGCAGTACGGTTAAGTTACCAGCGAGAGAACATAAAAGAACTGGCAGACGAGTTGAGCATAGAAATCCAAAGGATTTATAAATGGCGTAAGGCATCTAAAACAACGACATCTCCCAAGCCAGAAAAACCAATACCTGACGATATTAGAGGTTAAAAGACTGCACAAGGCGCTTAAAGAAAAAGAGCTTGAACTTGAGATATTAAAAAAGCCGTACACATCTTCTCCAAGACAATATCATCGCTGCATGGAAAATAGCCATAAGTAAGCGCAAGATAAGCATAGATTTAATATTCCACTCAGATCGAGGGATACAGTACGCCGAAAAAACTGGTATTCCCTAATAAATTGACCAGTTGACCTGACCCAATTCAATACCGAAACATTACTGACATTCAAACCCCTTCCAATAACCCGAAAACCCATGTTTTCCAAATAAAGATGTAAGGTTAGTTTCTGCTTGTCCAAATTACGCTCCTTGCACAAATTTAACCAAAGATATTTTGGAGAGGCTTTGTTCGGCAGACTTTTGGTAGCGTCGGTAAGTTACAAAAAATGTATTTAGGTATAAATACGGCTAATCATAAAATAAGAAACCTCCGTTTTTAACGGAGGTTTCTTATTTTATGATTAGCCCCAAAAGGGACAAAATTACCCTTTAATCCACGCTTTTCTTAAATCCTTTTGAGTTTGCGTGGCATCCGGTTTTTCTACTATTGTGGTTCCAG
>JBKEDH010000024.1:0-14293 GCA_047975295.1 Aestuariibaculum sp. | reverse complement strand
GTAGGGTAGCTTTGATTTGTGCATTACCGTACCACTTCGCAAGGTCGTTCTGGTCTTGCACGCTTTGCATTCGTATTGTTCCTTATCCTTTTTCCAGTAATGCTCCGTACTTCCACATTTGACGCAAACAACGCCCGCTTGCTCACGGTATTCCTTGAATTTCAGTTTGCAGCTTTCCTCGTCGGGGTATGCTTTTATAAAGTCTATTAGGTTCATCTCTATGTTTTTATCCAAATAAAAAACACTTTAGGGAGATATACGGATAATCATTCTAAATTATTAAGATATCACAACAGTTTTTGGCTATATTTTAAATTAATGCTAATAAAATTCAATATCATCTTATACGAGATGGAGAATCTCCAAAAGAAACATTTTTGACTTAGTTTATCTTAAGCATTTCTTCACTTTATTACAGTAGCTCTCCAATATTACTCTAACTTTTTAATAAGACAAACACATTATCATTACAAGCTTACTTAAATTATTTAACATTATCAAAGCCAGCAAGTTAACCGTTGCCTGCCAACGTACCTAAAGCTATTACCAAAATAATAACGACTACCACCAAAAAGAATATTTTCCAAACCGAATAGGGGCGTTGCCCGGAAATAGTACCATTTTCACCATTAACATAAAAGTGGTACGTTTTACCTTTAAACTTATAATTACTAATATAAACAGGCAATAAAATATGTTTAAAGGTTTCGTTACTTAGCCGCATATTTAGCGATGTAATTCGTTGCGTATCGCCACCTATATCCTGTTTTGCCCAGTATTTTGCTATTTCAGAGGCTTCGTCTTTCGATTCTAAATGCCCTTTATTTAGCGAAATGGTATATTTTTCGGTAACAAAACCCGATAAATAGCTACTATTAAAAGGCTTTAACAATTTTAGGTTCCAACGCTCTATTTTTTGTGGTATTTGTCCTGTTCTTTGAGCCGATGCTTTTATTAGGGTATCGTCTATAAAACCGGAAATCCGTCCGCTTGTGGACGTCCATCGGGTACGTTGCTCTTGCCTTGTCTTTCTAACCGATTTTCCATTTTCCATAGTGTTATAGGATACTGTAACATAATAATAAGTACCTTGTTTTCCGGAATAATCGGCATCAAGTTGTGCATCGAAAGTCCAATAAGGCAAATAAAGGCCACGTGTTAAATCGGGATCTAAAGCTGCTTTTTTTAAATTATTCGGTGCAAACCACAAACCATCTACCCATTTTTTAAAAATATTATGGGCTTTATCGTGGTTTATTTGAAAGGGTAAAACCGCTCCGGGGAGAATCCATTCTTCTTCCTTAATATCTGCTATAACCAAGGGCATACTGCAATAAATACAGTGTAAGGATTTGTAGTTATCTTCGATATGCTGGTTAGCACCACAATTTTTACATTGAATCATGGTAAGCACTTCGCTATGAGACTGAGCTCCTTGCTTTTCCAGATAAGGTTTTAATTTTAGTTCCTTAAATGGTATTTTAGAAGGTACAATAGCTTCTTTATTACCACAGTACTCGCAAATTAATTGTGTCGATCCCGGTGCATACAGTAACTCGGCACCACAATTGGTACAGGCTTTTTTTAATTCGGATGCCTTTGTTTTGGTTTCTTCTTCCATAAACCGATTTACAGCGGTTTTATTACTTTAAAAATCGGTTGTTATTGTAGAGGTAATGGTGGTGGCGTATTTCCTCCTAAAAACGCTTTTAACTCTTCAATATCTTTTACGGCTGCCCAATTGGCCATGCCCTGTTTCCAGACCAAAGTATCTTTGTTTACGGTACGGCCAGCAAAAAGTGTTTTTAACTGCTCGAAAGTTACCGGGCCGGCTTGCTTGCCGTTGGATGCATAGTAATATTGTACTGCTGCCGGCATTGGCGGTGGTACTGCGCCTAATTGTTGTTGCGGCGTTTGTTGGTAGCCTATTGGTTGTTGTTGCATCATACCACCCATTTGCTGTGCCAAAACAAAACCCATACCCATGCCCATTCCGGCTCCGGCAGTACCACCTTCGTTTTTGGCAGCTGCTTCGATGGCTTTGGCAGTTTTAAATTTGGTAAGCTTATCTAAATCCAATTTATCGATACGGCTGTATTCGAAGATTTCCTTTTTAAGATCCTCGGGCATCGATACGTTTTCGATATAAAATTTTTCTAATGAAATACCAACACTTAAAAACTCCGGCTGCATGACTTCCTTACAGGTTTCAGACAGTTCGGTGGTATTTGCCGCATACAGTTCTATGGGTAAATTGGCCTCACCAACAGTATCGGTAAATCGAGTAGCAATAAGACTTTTTAGGTGTTCGTTTATTTCAAAATTGGTAAAATTGCTATCGGTTCCAACAATATCAATTATAAATTTACCGGCATCGTTAATTTTAAAAGCGTAAGTACCAAAGGCACGAATTTCCACAAGCCCAAAACGATTGTCGTTAAGTGTAATCGGGTTTTTGGTACCCCATTTCTCGTCGGTAAACAAATGGGTGTTTACAAAATAAACTTCGGCCTTAAACGGACTGTTAAAACCGTACTTCCACCCTTTTAAAGTGGTAAGAATAGGTAGGTTTTGGGTGTTTAGAGTATAGGTTCCCGGCGTAAATACATCGGCAAGTTGCCCTTCGTTTACAAAAACGGCCGTTTGCCCTTCGCGCACAATAAGCTTGGCATTGTTTTTTATTTCGTTTTGATAACGTTCGAAACGGTGACAAATGGTATCGTCGGTATAATCCAACCATTCGATTATATCAATAAATTCGTTGGTTAGTTTTTCTTTTATTTTGTCGAATATTCCCATAGTGTTTTTGGTTTTATTTTCTCTTTAGGCTTTAAATATATAAAAACTGAATCTATTTTTCTATTTCAACGATTTCATATCGATAACAAAACGGTATTTTACATCGGCATGTACCACCCGTTCCCACGCTTGGTTGATGTCCTGTATACTGATTATTTCGACATCTGACAAGACATTGTGTTCTCCACAAAAATCCAACATTTCCTGAGTTTCTTTAATACCGCCTATCATGGAGCCCGCAATATGTTTTCTTTTTGAAATAAGCATTCCGGCATGGATATTCGATATAGGTTCTACCGCACCAACCATAACCATGGTGGTATCACGTTTCATAAGTCCTAAATACGGATTTACATTATGGTTAACAGGTATGGTATTTAAAAGAAAATCGAACGAATTGGTATGCTGCTGCATTTGGCTTTCATTGGTAGAAATCAATACTTCGTGAGCCCCCAAAGCTTCGGCATCCGGTGCTTTGTTATTGGATCTTGTAATCATTACGACATGAGCGCCCAAGGCACGGGCAAATTTTATGCCCATATGGCCAAGGCCTCCTAAACCTATTATACCAACCTTATCGCCCTTTTTTATGTTCCAATGGCGCAAAGGAGACCACGTTGTAATACCAGCGCAGAGCAAGGGTGCTACCCGCGAAGCATCTAAATTAAGGGGGATTCGCAACACAAATTCTTGATTAACCACAATGTTTTCGGAGTATCCACCAAAAGTATGTGTACTCAAATAAGGGTCGGGACTATTGTATGTAAAAGTGGCTCCTGTCTCGCAATATTGCTCTAAATGGTCTTTACAGGAACTACATTTTTTACAGGAATCGACCAAGCAGCCCACTCCTACCAAATCGCCTATGTTATATTTTGTTACTTGTTCGCCCATGGCGCTTATTTTTCCTATAATTTCATGCCCCGGAACAACGGGATATTTCGCAGGCCCCCATTCGCTACGTGCAGTATGGATATCGCTATGGCAAACACCGCAGTATATAATATCTATTTTAACATCGCTTTCCGATAGTTCGCGGCGTTCAATGGTTAAAGGTTCTAAATCTGTGTCTTTGGTTTGGGTTCCGTATGCTTTAATTGGCTTCATTTATTCTGAGTTTTATACAAATTGTTATTTAGTGATTTAATTATGAAATAAACACTTAATTGGTGTTTGCCGATAAAATTACGTAATTCTTTATTTGGACAAAAAACCAAGAAGTTAATTTTTTGTTATGCAGAACGCTTTAATTTCTATAATATTGAACTTATTTTAAGAACTCATTTAAACTTTTTGGGTTGAAAGCTTTTTTTGAGTTGCATAGCCAAGCTACGGAAGGAAAAAGATGAAAAATGGGTGAAAACAGCAATTTTTTAGTCAATTGAAAAAATTTAAACGCATTCTAAGCAAAAATCAATTTATAGTATGCTTGCTTTATCAATAATTGGGCTAAATTTTTTTAGACTGAATATTTACGCTATTTTTGTTGTTTTAATTTAATCCTAATAAGGTTTTGAAACTTACTTTGGCAGATTTAAGACAAGGCGAAAGGGGCGTTATAAAAGATGTATCTTCTAGCCATATTCCCTTTAAATTAATAGAAATGGGCTGTTTGCCTGGAAATTCCGTTAAACTCGTGCAGGTAGCGCCTTTTCACGATCCTCTGTATTTAAACATTAACGGAACACATTTGGCCATTAGAAAAGAAACGGCTTCCCATATTTTAATAGATAAGGTAAATGAATAAAAAAATAAACGTTGCCTTAATAGGGAATCCAAATACAGGAAAAACTTCGGTTTTTAACGCCCTTACCGGATTAAACCAAAAAGTGGGCAATTATCCGGGTATAACAGTAGAAAAGAAAGAAGGAAATTTTAAGTTGCCCAATGGCGATAAGGCTCATATTCTAGATTTACCCGGAACCTATAGTTTAAATGCTTCGTCGTTGGACGAAAGTGTGGTAATAGAACTGTTATTAAACAAAAACGATATATTGTTTCCCGATGTAGCGGTGGTAGTTTGCGATATTGAAAACCTAAAACGCAACCTACTTTTGTTCACTCAAATAAAAGATCTGGAAATCCCAACGCTATTGGTTATAAACATGGCAGACAGAATGCAGCGTAAAGGTATTTCGTTGGATATTGAACGTTTAGAAAAACAACTAAACACCAAAATTGCATTGGTTAGCGCCAAAAAAAAACAAGGTATCGCCCAGTTAAAAACACATATCGCCAACTATAAAGAACTACAAATAACACCTTGTACCAAAATTAGTGATATAGATCCCGAATATTTTGGTAGTTTACAAAAAACATTTCCAAACATCTTACTTTATAAACTTTGGTTGGTAATAAGCCAAGATATTAATTTTGGAAAAATAGACCGAAACGATTTTAAAGGCGTTACCGACTTTAAAACCAAGAGCAAAAACGACCTAAAGGGTTTACAACATCGGGAAACCATAAAGCGGTATCAATTTATAAACAATGCGCTTAACCACACGCTAACGGTCGATACCTCCCAAGCAAAAGATCTGCGTTCTAAACTCGACAAGATATTAATGCACAAGGTTTGGGGTTATGTTGTTTTCTTCTTTATCCTACTGCTTATCTTTCAGGCTATCTACGAATGGTCGGGACCACCAATGGATTTTATAGACGAAAGTTTTGCAGCCCTTACCGAATGGACCAAAACCATTATGCCGCCAGGGGTTTTTACCAATTTGATTTCCGATGGAATTATAGCTGGACTTGGAGGCATTGTTATTTTTGTACCACAAATTGCTTTTTTGTTCCTTTTAATTTCAATTTTAGAAGAAAGTGGTTATATGAGCCGTGTGGTATTTTTAATGGACAAGATAATGCGCCGTTTTGGACTAAGTGGAAAAAGCGTAGTACCTTTAATTTCGGGTACGGCCTGTGCCATTCCTGCCATTATGGCTACTCGAAATATAGAAAACTGGAAAGAACGGCTTATCACCATCTTGGTTACACCGTTCACTACCTGTTCGGCACGCCTACCTGTATATTTAATACTTATTGCTTTAGTAATCCCAAAAGGCAGTATATTTGGACTAAGTTACCAAGCCTTGACCCTAATGGTATTATATATCTTGGGTTTTGCTGTAGCCGTTATTTCGGCAGCCATATTGAGTAAATTTTTAAAAACAAGCAGCAAATCGTATTTTGTGGTAGAAATGCCCAATTATAAATTACCACTACTTAAAAACGTATTTTTTAATGTAGTTGAAAAAACAAAGGCTTTCGTATTTGGTGCCGGTAAAATAATCTTGGCTATTTCTGTTATTTTATGGTTTTTAGGAACCATAGGAAGCAATAAAGATTTTGATGGTGCCGAGGAAACTGTAACTACCAAAATTGAAAAAAACGGATTTAACAATACCCAAAAACTGTCGTTAGAAAACAAAATTGAACGTTACAAAAGCGAATTGATTACAGGTTTTAAAGAAGCCAGCGAAACCTTTACAAATAAACAAATTGAGGATTCCATTACCCTTAAAATCCCAGAATTTGAAACAGCCATTATCGATGATGAAATTGCATCGGTTAAATTGGAAAATTCGGTATTGGGCTATATTGGCAAAACGGTAGAACCTGTTATAAAACCATTGGGCTACGACTGGAAAATAGGTATTGCTCTAGTAAGTTCGTTTGCGGCACGCGAGGTTTTTGTTGGTGCATTGGCCACCATTTACAGTGTTGGCAGTGAAATGGACGACGAAGAAGAAAAAACCATAAAAACAAAAATGCAATACGAAACCCATAGCGATGGCACAAAAGTATTTACCTTGGCAACGGGTATTTCCTTATTACTTTTCTATGCATTTGCCATGCAATGTATGAGCACCTTGGCTATTGTAAAACGGGAAACTAATAGCTGGAAATGGCCAATAATCCAATTTGTAGTCATGAGTGGTATTGCCTATATAGCCGCATTAATTGCTTTTCAGTTTTTAAAATAGAAATGTAATATCCAGAATTAAAAAAATTATGTTTAGTACACGACAAAACATCTTTTTATTGGTTTATTAAGATAATTTACTATCCCTTGAAGGTTTTAAAAACCTTCAAGTTTTGTCCTGTACTGTGAAAGTTATGTCAAAATAATCAAAAAATAATAATGAATACTGCTGTACAAAACATATTAGTTATAACAGCTCTTGTGCTTGCTGTACTCTTTTTGACTAAAAAGTTTATCTTGAAAAAATCGAAATCGAAAAAATCCTGCGGAGGGGACAGTAATTGCGGTTGCGGTTAATTTTGTTTTTTAAATAACGCCTCTATATAATTTGTGGTATTTAAGTATTCGTATTTTATATCTTTCAGATATTGCAAAATAGCTTCGTAATCCGGATTACCGGTTTTTAAACAATCTTTCATTTCGCTATTAGATACCACAATGGCGATATACCAATTTCCTTTTCTTGTGGTATAGATATTTTCAAGAACAGGATCTATATTATTCTTTTCCAATATGGCATCGGTAGCAATAGGTAAAATATTTATGGTTTCATCTACCCGTTCTACCTCATAGAACGAAAAATAATATTCGGTATTATTTATTGTAAAAGGTACATTCCATTCAACATCAATATGGTTTAACTCGTATTTAGTATTGATATAGGAGTAAAATTCGTTGGCATTTTTGGGGTCTTCAAAAACAAAGGTATTACGCTTTGGTAAATTACGCTTAAATTTCTTTGCCGAAACAATCTTATAATCATCTATATTGGGTGCAAACCGTACGGGAATACACGCTATTGCAAGTGTAGAAACAAAAAAGAACATCAAGTATTTGTTCATAAAAAGTTTATTTGGATAAGTATCAAAAATCATTTCCATAATTCTTAATTTTTACAATTATGGTTTTCTGTACAAATTCTCATAGACAATATCTATCATTTTTTTATCCTAAAGCTACATCTAAAGTCATCATAATTATAAAGCCTCCAATAAAACCAAGGGTCGCAATATCGGTATATTTATCCTGCTGCGTCTCGGGGATAACCTCTTCGACCACAACAAATATCATTGCACCTGCAGCAAAAGCCAAAGCATATGGTAAAATAGGTGCAAAAAAGGTAACCGCTACGGCACCAAGTACTGCTGCAAGAGGTTCTACAATGGCACTTAATTGTCCGTACCAAAAACTTTTAAAACGGCTAACACCATGACGTCGCAAAGGCATGGAAACCGCTAAGCCTTCGGGAAAATTCTGGATCCCAATACCCAAAGCCAAAGCAACAGCACCTCCAATAGTAGCCTCGGGAATACCTACCGCTACACCGCCAAATAAAACCCCAACTGCCAAACCTTCTGGAATATTGTGCATGGCTATAGCCAGTACCAATAAAGTTGTTCTATGCCATGGTGTTTTTACACCTTCTTTCTCTTTTTCGTTAAAGTTGAGGTGTAAATGTGGTAACAGTTTATCCAAACCAAATAGGAACAATGCACCCAAAGCAAAACCAACGGCAGCAGGGATTACTTTTTCGAAGCCTTCGCCCGGACTCATTTCAATACCCGGTGCCAATAAACTCCAAAAGCTTGCCGCAACCATTACCCCTCCCGTAAATCCTAACATACCATCCATAAGTGCTCGGTTCATACCTTTAAAAAAGAATACCAAAGCGGCTCCGGCGGCTGTTAACAACCATGTGAATACCGAAGCGTATAATGCTCCCTGAACAGGATCTATACTTTCAAAATAACTTACAATTGCATCCATTTCCTTTAATTTACCTTTACAAAAATGTTTTGCGATACCGATTTGGAAATATTAAGTTCTGCTTTGTTATACAGTAATACCATAGATCCATCATAAGTCTCTTTACTTAAAATTTTAAATTTCGAACCAAGAGCTATTTCCTTTTTGTTCAGATAGCTTAAAAATGCCTTCGAAGAATCTTTTACGCCCACACAAAAACAGGTATTTCCAGTCTTTACGGCAGACAATAGTTCTTTTTCTATGTTTTTTATATTGCCATTTTTATCGGGTATGGGATCGCCATGCGGATCTTGCTTAGGAAAACCTAAAAAGGCATCGAGTTCGTTTACCAACTTTAAAGATTTAATATGTTCCAATTGCTCGGCAACTTCATGTACCTCATCCCAAGAAAAGTTAAGTTTTTCTACCAAAAATAGCTCCCACAATCGGTGTTTACGCACTATTAGCGCAGCCATTTTTTGGCCACTTTCAGTAAGGGTTACACCTTGATATTTTACATAGTTAAACAAATCTTTTTCGGCTATTTTTTTTATCATATCGGTTACCGACGATGCTTTTGCCCCAACTTTTTCGGCTATGGCATTTGTACTAACAGCTTCGACTCCCTGCTTACTTAGATGATAAACGGCCTTTAAATAATTCTCTTCCGATAAGGTTACCATTATTATTAATTTTAGGCTATAAATATATAAATTTTTAGGCTAAACTAAAAAATATATTAATGTAGATTTTTATTATATTTAAGCTATGGCACAACACAATGAATTAGGCAAAAAAGGAGAGCAATTGGCTGTTGATTTTTTAATAGAAAAAGGCTATGATATTGTAGCATGTAACTACCGCTTTGGCAAAGCCGAAGTTGATATAATAGCCCAAATACAGGATACGCTCGCCATTGTTGAAGTTAAAACACGTAGCAGTACCGATTTTGGCAATCCGCAGGATTTTGTAAAACCCAAAAAAATTAAGCTTTTAGTAAAAGCCATAGATGAGTATGTTACCAGAAACAACTTAGATGTCGAGGTTCGTTTTGATATTATTGCTATTGTTAAAAACGGAAAACAACTTGCTATAGAACATCTTGAAAATGCATTTTACCATTTTTAGTTATAGTTTAATCGGTACATGACAAAAAATTGCAATAGTTATGTAAAGCCTATAACAAAAATGTTACACCAAAAGACTTTACAGGATTTTTGGAACTTATAAGGTCTTAAAAAATTAACACAATAATTATTTAAGGCCAATTTTTGTTATGCACTAAATCGTTAATTTTAAAAATCCTTTTAGTTTTTTGGCAATGTATCTGCTTTCTCAAAAAATGCTTTCAATGCATTAATATCGTATGGTTTTGCAACGATACGTTTGTCTTTATCAAGTATAAAGTAATTAGGCGTGCTATTTACACCATAGCTCTTGGCTATCTTATTGTCCCATTTGTTTTCACCATAAACATGGATAAATTCGGGTAAATCGTAAGTTAGACTTTTCCATTGATATGGTTCTTCTTCCAGACCAATTGCAATAACCTGTACGCTATCTTTATCTTGGTTTTTTGCATAAGCTGCTACCTCGGGAACCTCTTTTAAACAGTGCGAGCAAGAGCTGCTCCAAAATAAAAGGACATAATATTGAGCTGTTTTTAATTCGCTAAGGTTTTGTAAAACAGGTTTTTCGTCTTTGGTAATTTCGAAAGAAAAATCGGGAGCTTGGTGCCCTAATGAAAGATCTCTGTACAGAGTCAAAGTTTCTACCAGGTCGTTATCATTTAACGACTTGGCTACAGGTATCAAATACTTTTCTGAAATATAATTGGCTACGACTTCCTGTTTTAGTTCCGAAAATTGTTCCCATAAACTTACCAACAGTACACGTTTTACCTTGGTAGGTGCAACCTGCATAGCGTTATTAAACACATCTATATTGGCTTTGTAATTGGCCGTTTCGTCATCTTTTATTTTACTTACTCCAAATATATAATTCAACATGCGTTCTTCTAAAAAATTAGAGCCCTGCAATGTTTTGTTGGTAAAATCGACATAATCGAAATAATGATCTTCGAGATTAGTTACATAAGTATTTACATCTTCAAACTGTGTTGGAGTATAAGGTTTATTGGCTTTTATAAAGTTTAGGGCAATGGTGCCTTTTGCCAGTTTTTCATATTCTTCTTGAGTGCTCTGTTGTGTTTTAAAAATATCCATAAGTACTTTTTCTTTTCCTTTGGAATCTTTAAAGAAATTACCAATGCTATGGGTAATGGCAGACATACTATTGGTGTACGAAGCTAATAATTTATTTTCGGAAGAAGTGGTAAAATCGACACCGGTTTCCGAATTAAACTGGAGTTCTATATTTTCGTTTCCGTTATAAAGCACATCAAAATTAAAGTCTTCTTGCGGAACGGCGTAAACCACCCTATAAACACCTTTGGTTACTGTTGAATCTAAAGTAAACGAAAAGGCTCCGTCTTCGGCAACTACTGCATTATCAATATATTCTGAAATGGTGGGTGTTACTTTGTACAATAAAACCACTTCATAATCTTTTGCCGGAGAAAACACGCCCTTTATGGTGTGCTGCGCCATTACTATATTTGAAAACAGAACTGTTAAAATAATAAAACGTTTCAAAATCAATATGTTTTTATATGTTGATTATAATCAATAATTACGCCATAATAGGCTTTAATGCTTCTAAAGCCCGATTAACCGATTTTATACTCTCAAAAGTAAGCAACAACCGTAAACCGCTACGTGTCTGTTTTTCCTTTATTCGACATTTGTTTGGGTTATTTTGAACAAATTGAAGCACTTTTGTAAAGTTTTTACTTTGATAGAAGCTGCTTTGCTTATCGTTTATAAAATAGCCGATAAATTTACCATTTTTCATCACTACTTTTTCGAATCCGATTTTGCTTGCCAACCACTTTATTTGGACACTATTTAGCAAATCGGTCACTTGTTGGGGCAGTTCGCCAAACCTATCGATTAAATTATTTTCGAACTTTTTAAGTTCGTCTTCGGTCTTTAAATGGTTAAGTTGGGTGTATAGGTTTAAACGCTCGGCAATATTATTAACGTAATTATCGGGAAATAGCAATTCGAAATCGGAATCGATGGTAACATCTTTCACGTATTCCTTTTTATTCTCGGCTTCGTTATAAAGTTCTTTAAATTCATTTTCCTTAAGTTCCTCTATGGCTTCGTTTAATATTTTCTGATAGGTATCGAAACCAATCTCATTAATAAAGCCACTTTGTTCGCCACCCAACAAATCGCCCGCACCACGAATTTCCAGATCTTTCATGGCAATATTAAAACCACTGCCCAACTCGGTAAACTGCGATAAAGCGGTAATGCGTTTTCGGGCATCTTCGGTCATGGCCGAATATTCGGGCGTAATAAAGTAACAAAATGCTTTTTTGTTGCTGCGCCCCACACGACCACGCATTTGATGCAGATCGCTAAGCCCAAAATTATTGGCATTGTTTATAAAAATGGTGTTGGCATTGGGTACATCTAAACCACTTTCTACAATAGTGGTACTTACCAGAACATCGAAATCTCCGTTCATAAACCCAAGCATAAGTGCTTCCAGCTTTTTGCCTTCCATTTGTCCGTGTCCTACTCCAATTTTGGCATCGGGCACCAAGCGTTGCAATAATCCGGCAACCTCCTTAATATTTTCAATTCTATTATGGATAAAAAATACCTGTCCACCACGTTGAATTTCATAACTTACCGCATCGCGAATGGTTTCTTCGTTAAAACGGATAACATGGCTTTCAATAGGATAGCGGTTTGGTGGCGGTGTTGTAATAACCGATAAATCGCGTGCCGCCATTAAACTAAACTGAAGTGTTCTTGGTATAGGTGTTGCCGTTAAAGTAAGCACATCTACATTTTCTTTAATGGTCTTTAATTTTTCTTTTACAGCTACTCCAAATTTTTGTTCTTCATCGACAATCAATAAACCTAAATCTTTAAATTTTACCGATTTATTTGTTAACTGATGTGTACCTATAATAATATCGACAGCTCCTTTTTCTACAGCTTCCATCGTTTCCCGCTTTTCCTTGGCCGTTCTAAAACGGTTTATATAATTGACCGTTACAGGAAAATCCTTTAAACGTTCTTTAAACGTTCGGTAATGTTGATATGCTAAAATAGTTGTTGGCACCAAAACCGCAACTTGTTTACCATTATCGACCGCTTTAAATGCAGCTCGAATGGCTACTTCGGTCTTGCCGAAACCAACATCGCCACAAACCAATCTGTCCATTGGGCGTTCACTTTCCATATCGGCTTTAATATCGGCTGTAGCTGTGCTTTGGTCGGGTGTGTCTTCGTAGATAAACGACGCTTCCAGTTCGTGTTGCAAATAGCTGTCGGAATTGTATCTAAAACCTTTTTCTGCCTTACGTTTTGCATATAATTTTATAAGGTTGAATGCAATATGCTTAACTCTATTTTTGGTTTTTTCCTTTAATGTTTTCCATGCTTTGCTACCCAACTTATATACTTTTGGGGGCTTACCATCCTTACCGTTAAATTTAGTAATTTTATGTAATGAGTGGATGCTTAAATACAATACATCGCGTTCGCCATAAATAAGTTTTATAGCTTCTTGTTTTTTGCCTTCCACATCAATTTTTTGCAAACCGCCAAACCGCCCTATACCATGGTCTATATGAGTTACATAATCGCCAATATCAAGTTGGGTAAGCTCTTTTAAAGTAATGGCCTGCTTTTTTGTATAGCCGTTTTTTACATGGAATTTATGGTAACGTTCGAAAATTTGGTGATCGGTATAACAAACTATTTTATTATTTGTGTCGATAAAGCCTTGATAAAGCGATAAAACAATAGTTTTATAGGGCTTTACTTCAAGGTTGGAATCGTCGAAAATATCGTGAAACCGCTTGGCTTGCTGCTCGCTTACACAAGCAATATAATTGGTAAAGCCTTTATTGTAATTGGTGTTTAAGTCTTCAATTAATAAATCGAAACGCTTGTTGAACGATGGTTGCGGTTTTGTTTCGAAACAGATTTTGGTATTACCATTAAAAACCGACTCCTGTCCAAATTCAAAGATCGAAAAGTCCAATAATTGTTGCTTTAATGCCCTTGCCGTGCAAAACAGCTCGTGTGGTTCGGCATGTTTAATATCGGCCGATAACTGCTGGAAGGCATCGACCGCTTTCTGATAAAAACCATCAATACGATCGAAAAACAAGTCGGCATTTTTAAATCCGATTACTGTTTCTGGGGCTATATATTTTAAAAAGCTTTGGCGTTGCTCTTGTACCAATTTATTGGCCACGTTGGGAATAATAGTTATTTTTTTTATCTGTGTATTCGAGAGCTGTGTTTCGACATCGAATGTTCGGATGCTATCGACCTCATCGCCAAAAAACTCGATGCGGTAAGGTTCATCGTTCGAAAACGAAAATACATCGACAATACCTCCCCGTACCGAAAATTCACCTGGTTCGGTAACGAAATCAACCCGTTTAAATTGATATTCGAACAGTACTTCGTTTACAAAATCGATAGAAAGCTTATCGTTCAATGCTACCTTTAACGTGTTGCGTTCCAATTCCTTTCGGGTAACCACCTGCTCGAAAAGGGCATCGGGATAGGTAACAATTATGGCTGGTTTTTTTCTGGAATTAATACGGTTAAGCACTTCGGCACGTAGCAGTACATTGGCATTATCGGTTTCTTCAACTTCATACGG
>JBKEDH010000021.1:0-15764 GCA_047975295.1 Aestuariibaculum sp. | reverse complement strand
AAGGATGTGGCAAGACGTTGGTTACATGCCAATATAAGCCCCTCATAAGCCTCCCCGAAGGGGAGAGAAGGAGTATGGAGGCGAGACCTTGTAGGTTTTAAAAAACTGCAAGGTCTGGTGTATTTTAAATGTTTATTTGTTATTCTGAGAGATGTAAAGAATTTTACTGTAATAAGACAAAAAAAAATGCTTCCTCATGTCAGTATGACAGCGGGTTTTTGAAAATATTTATTTGTTATTTTGAACGATAGCGGAAAGTTTATTTTTTTAATAGTTGAATTATTATGATTTTTAGATGCTTCGCTATGCTCAGCATGACATTTGTTTGAAATTAGCCCTTGTAGGTTTTAAAAACCTGCAAGGTCTTGGGATAGAATTAAATATAAGATGTCCGAGTAAGCATTCCTCCCCTTCGGGGAGGCTAGGAAGTGCTTTCCTGCGTTAGGGATAGTAGTGGAAAGCCCACAGCGAGGCACGAGCGAGGACTTGTAACGGATAGCCCGACCGTGAGTGTTCCTGCAAGGTTTCTTAAAAAAACCTTGCAGGGGCAGCGAGGGGTAACGCCCAAAAAAATAAGAATTAAAAAGTGTAACTAATTTAAAGTCCCTTTGGGGATTTAGGGAATGAAAGTAACAGACCATATAAAAAATGCCAAGGGGAAAACCTTGTTTTCGTTCGAGGTGATTCCGCCACAAAAGGGGAAGAATATTCAGGATTTGTATAATAATATAGACCCGTTAATGGAGTTTAAACCGCCGTTTATTGATGTTACTACTTCGCGCGAGGAGTTTGTGTACGTAGATAAGGGCGATGGGCTTTTGGATAAAAGGATTACCCGTATGAGACCGGGAACGGTGGGTATTTGTGCGTCGATTATGCATAAATATCAGGTGGATGCCATTCCGCATTTATTGTGTGGCGGGTTTACCAAAGAGGAAACCGAATACGTTTTGGTGGATTGTCATTATTTGGGTATTGATAATGTAATGGCCTTGCGTGGCGATTCTAGAAAAGATGAGCCATATTTTGTACCAACCCAAGGCGGACACGCTTTTGCCAGCGATTTGGTGGGGCAGATTAGTTGTTTGAACAAAGGGAAATATTTGCATGATGATATGGAAATTGAGCATCGTTACGATTTTTGTGTTGGGGTGGCGGGTTATCCGGAAAAGCATATGGAAGCACCGTCGTTGGCAACCGATTTAAAACGCTTAAAGGCTAAAGTGGATGCCGGTGCCGATTATGTGGTTACACAAATGTTTTTTGATAATAACAAGTACTTCAAATTTGTGGAAAAGGCTCGCGAAATGGGTATTACCATTCCTATAATTCCGGGTATTAAGCCCATTGCCGTAAAGCGCCATTTGCAACTGTTGCCACAAGTGTTTAAAATAGATTTGCCGGAAGTGCTTATTGAAGCGGTGGAATCGTGTAAGGACAATAAGGCGGTTAGGCAAGTGGGTATTGAGTTTGCCATACAACAATCGAAAGAGTTAAAAGCTGCCGGAGTACCGTTTTTGCATTATTATTCTATGGGGAAAAGCGATAATATTAAGGCTATTGCCAAAGAATTGTTTTAAATTTTGGTACATTTGTCACGCTTAAATCTGTTCATGAAACGATTACTTTTTTTATTGTTGCTATTCGTGTTTTTTAGTGCATTTTCGCAAAAAAAGCAGCATACAGAAACCTTAGATTTAACCTATTTTAGAGGAAATATTGCTTTACACAATAACGATATCCTTCATTTAATTACGGGACATCCCGAAGGCTATATATTAAGTTGGAACAAGAAAACCTATGGTTATAATGATTGGGAGCAGCGCTACAATTATCCCGATTATGGAGTAACTTACATTTACCAAAATTTAAAAAACGAATATCTTGGCAAAATAGCCGGTGTTTATGGGCATTATAATTTTTACTTTTTTAATCGGAATTTAATGTTCCGTATCGGGCAAGGTTTGGCCTATACCGAAATGCCTTACGATAAGGTGGATAACTACCGGAATATTGCCTTTGGTACACATGTTTTAAGTAGTACTTTTTTAATGCTCAATTACAAAAAGGAGCGTATTTTCGATAGGTTTGGTTTGCAGGCAGGGCTGTCCTTTACACATTATTCGAACGCAAATGTAAAAGCGCCCAATACCAGTATAAATACCATTGCCCTAAACGTAGGGATTGTTTATAATATAGATGCAGAAGAGCCGGTTTATAAAACAGATTTGCGAGGAGTGAAAGAAAAATTTACCGAACCCATAAAATATAATTTGGTGTTTCGTGGTGGGATAAATGAAAGCGATGTGGTAGGTAGCGGCCAATATCCATTTTATGTGTTTTCGGGCTATGCCGATAAACGATTGGGTAGAAAAAGTGCCATTCAACTGGGAGCCGATGTATTTTTTTCAAATTTTTTAAAGGAATTGATTTATTACAAAAGTGTAGCATATCCAGAAGAAGACGTTTCGGGTGATGAAGATTATAAACGTGTAGGACTTTTTGCGGGGCATGAGCTGTTTGTTAACCGTATGTCGTTGGTTACCCAGTTTGGATATTACGTATATTATCCGTTTGATTTTGAAGGACAAACCTATTTGCGCATTGGTTTAAAACGTTATTTTGGTAAAAAATGGTTTGGTGCGTTAACGTTAAAATCACATGGCGCCAAGGCAGAAGCAGTTGAGTTTGGGGTTGGAATACGGTTGTAGTTAAGTTGAAAATGAGTCAAAATAAGATGGGAATAATAAGCTGATGGATTATCATCGCTTTTTGGATGAAGCGGGAGATACTACTTTTTATGGTAAAGGAAAACGAAATTTGAATATCCGTATTTATACCTAAATAAGTATTTTTTTGTCATTCTGAACGAAGTGAAGAATCTCTACATACAATAAAAAGAGATTCTTCGTTCCTCAGAATGACAGAATCCAATAACTCTAAGATATTACAACTTTATAAAGGAACAAGTAAAATTGGTAGTGGATTTGTATGATGTTGAAAAATATAAAGACAGGAAAAACTATTATGACAACAGGAAAAATCCATTAATAGCTAAAAATAAAATAAGCCCACTAAAACATTAAATTTAAAATAACGACATGGAGTCGACTTTCGCGTTTTGCAGACGTAACGGTTACAAGTGTACAAAATATTTGTCAATATTATAAAATGGATGTAATTGTACTTAAACAGGCTCTAAGTATAAAAAAAATATGAAAAATATACTTTACATATTGGGTTTAATAGTACTGTTTTCATGCAATAGCGAAAATGCGGGCGATTGTTTTCAAACAGCAGGAAATATTGTTGAAAATGAAGTAGAGGTTGCTGTTTTCGATAAAATATTGGTTAATCGGGATATCGAGCTTATCGTAAAACAAGGTACCGAACAAAAAGTAATTATTAAAACAGGAAGTAATTTAATAAATGATGTTGAAGCCATTGTAGAGGCTGGTAAACTTATTCTTACCGATAATAATTCCTGTAATTTTGTACGGGATTATAGCAGTACAAAAATATATGTAACCTCGCCCAATATTACCGAAATACGAAGCTCCACACAATACGATATCAGTTCCGATGGGGTTTTAAGTTACCCAAATTTGTCGTTACTTTCCGAAGATTACGGAATGCCCGACACTTTTACCAATGCCAACTTTAAATTGCAGGTAGATTGCCAAACGTTGCGCATTGTTTTCAATAATTTATCGAATGCTTATATAACAGGCAAAGCAGAAAATTCACATATTACCTTTGCGGCAGGAACGTCTCGTTTTGAGGGATCCAATTTAATAACGCAACATATAAACCTTTGGAACCGAAGCTCCAACGATATGGTTTTAAACCCACAACAATCCATTAAAGGGAGAATATCGGGAACAGGCAATGTTATTTGCTTGACCAAACCTACCGAAATTGATGTGGAAGAACAGTATAAGGGAAGGTTAATCTTCAACTAAGGTCATAGCCTGTTTTACAATTTCCAGCTCTTCATTGGTAGGGATAACCAAAATTTTAACCGGAGAATCGTTAGTGTTTATGGCTCTTATTTCTTTTGATCGTATTGTGTTTTTTTCTTCATCTAACTTAATACCAAGAAAATCCATATCCTCGCACACCAATCGTCTTATTACATCGGAGTTTTCGCCAATACCTGCTGTAAACACAATGGCATCCAATCCATTTAAAATGGCAGCATAACTTCCAATATATTTTTTTATTCGGTAGGCATTCATCTGTAAAGCCAATTGGCAGTCTTTATTGCCTCGTTCGGCCATGGTTTCAATATCCCGTAAATCGCTATAACCGGTAAGTCCGAACATACCGCTTTTTTTGTTTAAAAGCGTGTTGATGTCCTTCAGTTTATAGCCCAATTTATCTTTTAGATGGAAAATTATGGAAGGATCGATATCGCCCGAACGGGTACCCATAATAAGTCCCGTTACCGGAGAAAATCCTAAGGAATGATCCATGCTCTTTCCGTTTTTTACAGCGGTCATACTGCAGCCGTTACCCAAATGTATGGTTACGATTTTTGATTCTTTTTTGCCTAAAAATGCAATGGCTTTTTCCGTTACGTATTTATGGCTTGTACCGTGAAAACCATAAACCCGAATATTATTTTCGGTTAAAAATTCATTTGGGATAGCATATTTATAAGCGTGTTCGGGTATGGTTTGATGAAATGCTGTGTCGAATACCGCTACTTGTATGGCATTTTCGAAAATGGTTTCGGCTACTTCAATACCTTCCAAGTTTGCCGGATTGTGTAACGGAGCCAGATCGCAAAGTACCTTAATTTTATCCTTAACGGCTTTGGTTATTATGGTTGTGTTGCTAAATGTACTGCCACCGTGTACCACCCGATGACCGACAACCTTAATATCGTCGGCCGATTTTATAACGCCATGGTTTTTGTCCAATAAATGTTTGGCTACCAATTTTAAGGCCACACGGTGATTAAGAATTTGGGATTCTAACTCTATGGTGTCCTTTTCGGTTTTAAATTTAAAAAAGGCATCGTTAAAACCAATACGCTCAATTTGTCCCGAGCATAAAATGGTTTCGTTGGGCATTGAAAATAATTGAAATTTTAAAGAGGAACTTCCTGAGTTTAAAACGAGTACTTGCATGGTGGTTTAATCTTCTTGTGCTTGTATGGCGGTTATAATTACGGTACTGTAAATGTCTTCGGCGGTACAGCCCCGGCTTAAATCGTTAACGGGTTTGTTAAGGCCTTGTAAAACGGGGCCAATAGCCAATGCACCAGTTTCACGTTGTACGGCCTTATAGGTGTTGTTCCCTGTGTTTAGGTCGGGAAAAATTAAAATACTGGCATTTCCGGCCACTTCGGAATCCGGTAATTTAGCTTTGCCTATGCGCATATCTACAGCAGCATCGTATTGGATGGGCCCTTCAATTTTTAAATTAGGAGCTTGTGCTTTTACAATTTCGGTGGCTTCCCTAACTTTTTCAACATCGGCACCTTTTCCAGAAGCACCCGACGAATATGAAAGCATAGCTACTTTGGGTTCTATACCGAAATTTTTGGCTGTTTCGGACGATGAAACTGCAATTTCTGCCAATTGTTCGGCGTTGGGGTTGGGGTTAATGGCACAATCGCCAAACACCGATACACGATCGTCCAGACACATAAAGAAAATGGACGATACAATATTTACACCCGGTTTTGTTTTAATAAATTGCAAAGCTGGGCGTAGGGTGTGTTGCGTGGTGTGTACGGCACCCGAAACCATACCGTCGGCATGGCCTTTATAAATCATCATGGTGCCAAAATATGATACATCGGACATGGCATCCCGGGCCATTTCCAAATTTACATTTTTATGTTTTCTTAATTCGTAAAAAGTCTGTACATAATCGTTGTAATGTTCCGATTGTACAGGCCATACTACGTTAATGTCTTCAATATTAAGAGGAATGTCTAGTTTTTCTATGCGTTCCTTTATTTTTTCCTTTTCACCAATAAGGGTAATATCAACGACCTGCATATTAATTAGTTTTGCGGTGGCACGCAATACGCGTTCGTCGTAGCCTTCGGGTAAAACAATATGCTTTTTGTCTTTTAATGCCCGTTGTAATAATTCGTATTGGAACATGCTTGGCGTAATAATATCCGATGTAAAGGTAACCAGTTTGTCGGCCAGTTTATCGGTGTTTACATGCTGTTCGAAAACCGAAATAGAAGTGTTTATTTTTTCGATATTTTCGGCATATATCTTGGGTTTTATATCGCCAATACTGTTGGTTACATGGTAGGTGCCACCCTTTACGCTTATAATGGGCACAACACTTGAAAGGCCTTCTATAAGTTTAAGGATGGGTTCTTCGGGAATAAGTCCGCCTGTTAATATAATACCCGAAATTCGGGGATAGTTTTTAGAGATATTGGCCTGCAATGCTCCCAGAATAATGTCGGCACGGTCGCCCGGTGTAATTACCAAAGCATTGTTTTTTAAATGTGTTAGGTAATTGCGAAGTTGCATGGCTCCCACGCTAAAATTTTCGATAAGGTTGTTGAGCAATTCCTTTCCAAAAAGTACTTCGCCGTTCAAGGTTTTTATCACTTCTTTTAGGGTAGGGCTTGCCAAGCTCGGGATTTTTGGGATTACTGTAATATCGGTATCGGTGATGCGTTTTTCCAAAGTATGTTTTAAATCGGTAAAATGCTTTTCCGGAACTTTATTGGCTACAATGGAAAGCACATCAACACTTTGTTTAAAGGTGTCGTGAGCTAATTGAACGCCATCCACCGTTTCGTTAATGGTTTTTTTATCGCCGCGCATTACGATAATAACGGGCAAACCGAGGTTTTTGGAAACAAGGATGTTTAAATCCAGTTCGATACTGGAATTTTCGTGCGAAAAGTCGGTACCTTCAACTAAAACAAAGTCGAAACGTTCTTCGAGCTTTTTGTATTTTTTGATGATCTCGTCGATAACCTCTCCCGAACGCCCCGTATTATATAAATTAAGGACTTCGCTACGTGTAAATGCGTATGTTTTTTTATAATTGATGTCCAGTTCAAAAAATGAGAGGACAGTGTTAATGTGGTTATCGGTTTCTCCGGCTTCCAAATCGTCTATAATAGGACGAAAATACCCCACTTTTGCCGTTTTGCCCAAAAGCATGCGCATCAATCCCAAAACAGCTACGGATTTCCCGCTGTTGGGTTCGATGGTTGCTACATAAATTCCTTTACTCATATTATTTTTTCTTATGCAAATATAACTGATTTCTCACTACTTTTTGTTATTAAGCAGTTAACTTAATACTACAAAAGTAAACTGTTTTATGATGTGCAAAGATGATTTATGTCATGTATTGGTGGATGTGTTTGCTATTATAGGTTACAGTGTAAACTTTGCCAATATACCAAAGCCATGCTACAAATTTGTGTAGTGTTATGGCTGCTGTTTATAGGTCTTTTGGTGTACTTTAAATGTGAAAATGGTTGTAGCTTTTTGTTTTATTCGGTATGGTTAATCCTAGTAACTTCGCTACCTAGGTTGTAAGTTGTTTCTGTAGTTAATTTGCCTGTTAAATCGTATTGTTTCCAAACGCCATCCTTGTAGCCATTGTTATAATTTCCTTCAATAGCTATTTTATTGACCTTATTGTATTCTTTGTACATTCCATTAAATTTACCATTTTTAAAAGTCTTTTCACTTTCTGGTTGCCCATTTGCAAGATTGTAAAACTTCCATACGCCATCTTGAAGGTTATTTTTAAAGTTGCCTTTTCGTATTAAAAAACCATTACAACTATAATCTTTGTATAAACCGTTTTTTAAACCATTTGCGTAGTTGGTAATATTTCGTTGGTTTCCGTTTTGGCAAAAATAATTTTCTTGTTGAAGTTGTCCTTCTTTATAAATTAGTTTTTCCAGTAAAACACCATTTATATCGTATTTTGTAAAATCGCCGTTCTGTTTGCCATTTTTAAAACTTTCAAAGGTCTTTAATTGTCCGTTTAGGTAATAATGCCTTTCTATATAGGTTGAGTTGCTTTTATAGTCTTTTTTCCATATAACTTCGCCGCTTTCCAATTTTTCATCGGAATACCCTGTATATTCTCCGTTGTTATAATGTTCGGTTGTAAATGAATAATTTTGGGAGTCTATGTTAAAATAGCGCCTCCACCATTTTCCATGCTTTTTTCCTATTTTGTAATTTTCTATGGCGTAAAGTTCGCCGTTATTATCATAATATTCCCATTTTCCGTTTTCTTCGCCATCGCTAAATTGCCCTTTTACTTTGGTTTTTCCATTTTGATAAAAACTTGTATAATCACCTTGGGTCTTACCTTCATAAAATGTTGTAGTACTCTTTATTATGTCTTTATTATCATATTTAACATATTTGCCTTGAATCTTGCCATTTTTAAAATGAGCTTCGGAGTAGTTGCCACTAAAATCAGAAATTTTATAGTATCCTTCTAAAAGTTTATTGCCCGAATTTTTATAAATAACTTCTTTGCCAAAACGTTGCGAATAAATTTCGTTTTCTGAAACCAATGTTTGTCCGAAACCAATACTTTCAAATAATAAAAAATAAAATATTGTAAGGAATATATTTTTCATATGCTGTTTTTACAGAAGTGGTTTAAACCACTTCATTGTTAAATATAGTATTTATTGCCCATTTATCTACTCAATTTCAACTCTTTTACCATACTTTGTGCTGTACTTATTTCGGTAACCAATTCTTCTATTACTTTTATCGAGTCGATATTGCCTTGTGGAAAGGCAAACAACCCGTTCGGGTTTTCCACCGCCAAATACACGTTATTGTTAATAAACGATAGCATAATGTCTCGATTGAACTTTTCTTTTAATGCCACTATTTTTTCCATAATAGTAGATGACAAAACGTATCTCGATTCTATTTGATCGGGACTGTAAACCGTAAAATATTTGTTAAAGCGGGTATCTTCTAACAGGATTTTTTCTTCATTTTTAAATTTAAAACTTGCAAATCTATTGGTTTTTGTAGTTAGATTGTTGGGGATAACAATGGTGCTTGTTGTAAGCGGTTTATTAAAATTGGCATAACAATACATCCCTCGAAATGAGTAATAGACATTATCGGCTGCTTTTAGTGTAAAAATATTTTTAAGTACGTAATAATAAATAATCATAAACAAATTAATTCCCGGTATTTTGAACAGAAAATGGATAATTTTATGTTTTACGTTTTCTTCTATAATTCCAATATCGGCAATGTGCAATTCTACACCATCAACCTTGCCTTTCATTTGTCCGTAGGTATAAACGGGTGTGTTTAATGTAAGCCAAGCAAAAAGTTTACTTTCTCGTATTTTGTTTCGGGAAAGTTGCGAAAATTGCGAAAATTCAAAACTTGGAAACAGTCGTTTTACCATTTTGGAAATGGTGTTGTTCTCTAAAGTTTTAAAGCGATTGAAAAAATAGGCAAACAAATACGAGGACAGCGATATAACAACAAAAAGCGGAATTATGTAATAAAGCGTAGCATACGGATTGGTGGTTGAGGATTGAAATTTTTCTGCAAATTTTGAAAAAAATGCCCATTTACCGCCGGAATATATCCCAATAAAAAAACAGACCAAGCCCACAAAATAAACGCCTGTTAGCAGCCACATTAGTTTTTGAAAAATAGTGGTGGTTTTCCTTTTTTTGTAAATAGCTTTCAGGCTTGATTTGGTTTCTTCGTAAACCTGATGGATAAGTTGTTGGTTCATTTTTACAAAATTATTTTTTCCATGCAATGGTATTCCAAGGGCTGTCGGGTTTTGTAAGGATGTTTCGGTATAATTGGATGTATTCCTTACAATAGCCATTATCTTTCCCATAAAAATCCATGGTCATGCCAATTAGCTGGCTTCGGCCAAAGTCTTCCCAAGAATTAAAATTGTTTTTTGCCATTTGTGTGGCTTTGTTTATAATTTCCCAAGCTTCGGCTTCCGAGATAAGATTGGCCGTAAAGGCACGGCGGGCCTGTCCTACGAGGTTACTAATGTCCCACCCCATGGAGCCTATTTCTATATCAGACTCGAACTCGATAATGCCCTGGGTTTGTAGGTAAGCTGTAATATTGTGCTTGTCCAAGCGTTCCAACATGCGTTTGGCTCTGTCGTTATTGCCGTATACTTCTTCCAATTTGGTATATCGAATTTCTTTTGGTTCGTTTTTAAAAATGGGATAGATGGTGTCGAAATAACCACGCCGCCCATCGGTTAAAAAATAATTGGTTAAATCGAGATACCCCTCTCGGGTGTTAATGTACCAGCCTTCCATGTACCTATTGAAATCGCGGGGTTTTTTGCCATTATGTGTAAATTCCAAAATGTTGTTGTCCACCAACCAATATGCCGACATAATGGCATCCAGAGCAATAGAAAATTGCTGTCCCTGCGTTAAAGATGATGCTTTGCTTTGGGTAATTAAACCTTCGGATGCACTACTTTGCCCCTGTTTAAAATAGCGATAACCCCAAGCTATTAAGGCTATTGCGCCAATTACATATTTTGCCCAAGGGTGTGAAAGAAATTCAGACATGGTTGTTTATTTTAAAAGTTAGTTAATGTTTACTTCTTTTTGTTCGGTTTTTAGTATTTCCAATAGTGGCTGGGTTTTGTCTTTTTCATTCTGTAGCCCAGTTATGCAATTCAAAAAAGCCTTCAACTGGGCAAAGATCATCTAATTTTCGCTTCAATCCAAAAAGTGTTTAAACGAGTTCAGTTTCTTTTTTTGTGCTATGTTGGTTTATCCATTATATGGTTTAGTGAAATGAATATCTTTTATAAACATCGATATCTTCTATTTTTCGAATTGAAGGATTTTGGCTGTGTAATATTTGTTTACTTTCTACAATTACATCATCTAAATCAAAGCCTTGAATTGTTCTGCCCAACAGAAACGATACTGTATAATCTGTCCAGTCTTTTCCATTTTTAGTAGCAACATCTGTTGCCTGTTTTATAAAGTTCCAGGTTTCATCTTCTGTTAAATATCCGCACCAAAAGCACCATTTAGTTAAAGAAACTGCTCGGCAAATATCCCAAGCATAGGCAGAATTTGTTTGTTCAACAGTTGAAAGCTCAACATTTAAACCCTTGGAAATCTTTTTTTGGATTTTGTTTAATTCGGAAGATGACTGTTGCAAAAAGGGCTGGAAATCATTGCTTCTTTGAAGAACAATCAGGTTGTTTAAAGTTTCTTTGGCTTCTTCTGAATTTGTTATTTCCCATTGTTGTTTTAATCCGTAAACATATTGGTCTAATCTGTTTTTTGGGATAAATTCTAAAATTTTTTCATTTCTATGATAAAATAGAATGGCACCAAAGGTTAGAAGTCTTTTTTGTTGTTCTGTTAAAGGAGTTCCTGAATGATTACTGTTAAAATAATCTAATTGAGATTGTTGCTTTTTTTTCATTATTTTTTGAAGTACTACCATGTAAATAATAAACACAACAGCTACTCCGCCAATTATAAAATAAATATTTGAATTCATAGATTTAATTTTTGTACAGTTTTGTTTTTACGGTACACGACAAAAAAATACAAATTATCTCTTATTGATATACAAATTGGATAAAGCGAATTTTTGTCATATACTAAATTTTGTTTCGTATATTTTATATTTTTTTAAGTATTGGAAAAAACGTATCGTATTCTGTATTTGAAAAAATTTTGATACTTGATTTGTAATTTACCGTTCCGTAATAGTTGTTTACGAGAAGTAAATAGACTTCTTTACCGGTTTTGTCGTGCCAAATATTTAGGTGTAACGATCCGTTGTCGGTTGAAGCTGCATCACGCAATGCCTGAAAATCATCATTTTCGTATGCTTCTACAATTTCGTCCATTGTGTTATCGTTGGAAAGTTGGAATTTTTTCAAACGTATATGTTTTATTTTTCCACCCGATTTAATGTTGTAATAGTTTACACCACCCAATAAATGAAGAGCCAAAACAATTAATCCGATAACACCAAATATAATTCTAAAACCAATGCCCGTTAAGTTGATTAACTCGGGTTTTATTGCTAATATTATAAATGGAACTGCTATTAGCAAACCTTTAACCATTTTTCCCGTGCTTTTTTTGGTATGGTATAAATTACTGTTTGCAACAAAATAGTCGTTTAGTGTTTCGTGTTGTGTATTTTTAATAGTCATAATATTATTATTTTAAAAGTTGGTTAATGTTTACTTCTTTTTGTTCGGCTTTTGGGATTTCCAATAGCGGTTGGGTTTTGTCTTTTCTAAAACCCGCAATAATGCTTGCCGGAAACATTTGTATTTTGTTATTGTACGCCGTAACGTTGGCGTTGTAGGCACGGCGGGCAGCCGAGATGTAATCTTCCAAATCGGATAGCTCGTGTTGAAGTTTTAAAAATTGTGTGTCGGCTTTTAGCTCGGGGTAGTTTTCGGCGGTAAGATTAAAGTTGTTCATTAAACCCGAAAATTCGTTGGAAGCGTTTATTTTTTCTTCCTGGCTTGCTGCATTGTCATCGGTTTTGCTACGCAGTTCGGTTACTTTTAGTAACACTTCTTTTTCGTGTGCCATGTATTTGTTAAGCAACGAAACAAGGTTTGGAATTAAATCGAAACGATTTTTTAGGTAAATTTCTATACTTCCGTAGGCTTGTAAAACGGCATTTTTGTAGCCAATAATTTGGTTGCTTACCATAATGCCATAAATGATGAACAATGCAGCTGCGGTAATTAGGATGATGAGTGGTGTTGTCATTTTTTTTTAAGGGTTGTTTTTTTGAGTGTTATTTATACTTTTCTATCCAATCTTTTTCATATTTTGTTAAAGTTTCTGTTTCGGGGATATAATTTGGATTGGGAATATACCAATCTAAATTTTCATAAAAATCTTTTAATTCAGCACTTTTAAAAACATAGCCTCTTCTGGCAAAAGGAAGATTTTTGTAAACTCTTTTTTCGTATTCATCTTTAGGCTCCGAAATATAATCGAGTAAATAATAACTGAAGGGCAAATATTTTTGTTCCGACACGGAGTATTTAATATTTGGCAAAAAATTTTCAGATTCAATAAATAACTCAGCTTTGGGAGCGAAATTCTTTTTATGAAAAATTAAATTGCCTTTTTGTATATAAAATCGAACCGTTTTATTGTTTTCTTCATACAATGTGTTGTCTTTTGATTTTCCGATACCATTAATTATCCAATCTTCTTTCGAGCTAAAGAAGGTTTTCCGTATGTCAAAACTTTCAAATTCCCCATTGTCTATTATTAGGGTAAAGTCGTCTATCTGTTTGTTTGCCCATCTATTTGCGGCAGTTAAAATATATTCAAAATAGTAATTATAAGCAATACCTCCGGAAACATCGTAATTATAGGTGTGTTTTACAACGTTAATCCCTTTTTTAAATTTAGCGTTAAAATGATATACATAGAAAAAGTCTCCAAACGACTCGTAATCTTTATAATCGTTATTTCTTTCAAGCTCTGTTTTAGTGTACAAACTGTCGCTAACTAAAGTGATTTTATGTGGTAATATTTCATTATTTAAATCTACGGTAAACCCTCTCATGTAGGGATGACCGCCATTTTTAGGGATAAAATCTGCATCGCCGGAGGGTTGAAAGGCTTCAAAACCAACAATGATTTCTTTAGCTTCGTTTGGGTTAAAAAACTCGTAATATACCGTTACTTCTATGAATTGATTATTAATTTTTTTAAGTGTTAGTATTTCTTTTTTTACCGAAATGTCGGTTTCAATGGTTGGAACTAAATGATTTCCACTCATGAAAAATGCCCCATCATTTGAATATGAATTGAGGGAGAAAACAAGTGCTAAAATTAATATTTTTTTACTTTTTTTCTTCATGGTAAATAAGATTTTTTAACATATTTAGTATGATAATAATGAGAGTAACCACATATTTTTCTGTTAATTTTTTTGAATTTTTTTAAGTGAGTTTAAAGAAGACTTATCCTTAACTTCTTTATCTTTTCCTTGTTGCTCTACAATTCCTCAATGAACAACGGCGGTTTTTTCGTTATCGTTCCAAGTTTCCTAATAAAGGAGTTGGTTGTTAATTAGTTTATAAAGTTTTAACATGTTATTTTATTTTTTAAGCATTAGATTATCCCTGTTTAAATACATAACAACCCCAAAAAGTATAAACATAATAGCAAAGGCATAATAACCTAATCCGGCTGCTTTATGAAAACAAAAGGCTGAAAAGGCCATAGGAATTAAGGGTACGAGCATGCGTTCGATTTGAAATATTGATTGAACCTTTATAGCGTATTGTTCGTTGCCTGTGTTTTTAAGTTTTAGTGTGTTGCTTTTTTTGTTTTTGTTGCCGTACTTTATGTAAAGCGTGTTGGTTTGGTTTGTTAGGTCTATTTCTGTTTTATGTTCGACCTTGCCTAACTCCTTATCGTTTAAATAAGCGGTCACGGTTTGGTTTTTACTATTTGCTATTTCTATAATTGCTTTTGCCATTTTGTTTTTTAATAGTCCAATTGTAGGGCATCGCTTGAGCCCGGTGCTACATTTAGTTTGGTTTTACAATGCTCTTTTACTTTGTCGATTATGGGCTGTAAATCGTTAAAACTTGTAATGGTTTCGTTTTCAAAAACGATTTCTATGGGGAGTGAAATTTTAGAAACAATTTTGTTAAAAACCGATTTGAACAGGGTTTCTACTTCTTCGGGATTTCTTAAAACATCGTAAGTTATTTTAATGCCATCGAAAGGTCCTTCGTGGTGAAAAACCTCATCGCCTTTAATTGTAGGGAAAAGCCATATTTTTACATCGTCGCCAATTTCGGTTTCGTTTGGGATTCCAAAAAAATCATCTACTTGGTCGAATTCAAATTCCGATAAAGATTCAAAGTCGTTTATTGTGGGTTTGAATTTAGGGTGCTCAAATCCTGTTATCAAAAAAACATCACCAAATTTTGGTTTATTTTCCAAAAAATTAAAATAAACATTTATGCCTTCGAATGCCAATGTTTCAATATCGAATCTGTTTATGTTCATTGTTGTATCTTATAATTTATGTTAAAAATTGAATTCGTAATCTTTTTTTATAAAATCGGGATTAGCACTATGTTCAAATCTTTTACCGTCAATTTTATAGTCGCCCATTTCGCATCCATAACCCTCGGAGAACATTGTAAATTGTGGCCACATAACCATTTTCATATCCGATAAAACAAATTTGTGCGAGGGCAGCTCAACCCTGTAGCTGTCTTTTATAAAAAGTGTTTTGTTAATTGAAGCGTGATAGCGGTTTCGAATTGAATCATAACTCCGAATATATATTTCGGCAAAAAGCGTGTCCACCACGTTTCCGTTATGAATTCTTAATATTTCACAGGCAGCTATTTCGGAGTAATCAAATCCTGTAAACGAAATGCTAATACCATCTACAGTATCGGTTTTGGAACAATTAATTTCAAATTCCTTTAGTTCGCTTTCGGACCACTTTTGAAAACAGCTTTGAAACATTAATAATGATAGAAAACTAAATATTACCCAATTAATCTTTTCTTTCATAGGAGTTTATTACTATATGTTCTTTAAACTTACAAACCGCCCATATAATGGGCTAACGATTTTTCTGTTCATTGGTGTTTTTCATTTTAATTTGGTTTTAAAATCACCTTTAATTTCAATTTCTCCATTGCAATCTGATTTACAAATTCCTTTAAAATAAAACCTACCGAAAATCATTTCTCCTTTTTGTTTAGGGATTGATTTTACCGTTAAT
>JBKEDH010000004.1:0-48896 GCA_047975295.1 Aestuariibaculum sp. | reverse complement strand
ATTTAGCACTTGGTCTGGATAACATTATTTTTTTATCCTTAACGGCATATGGCTAAGGATTTATTCCTATGTAAAGATATGGCTTTTTGTGATTTAAAAAAAGTTAAATGCTTTTACCCTGGTTATAGAATGAGCATTTAAATAAAAATAGATTTTTTATTAGTATGAAAGATAAATTTAGATATAAAGGATTAACTGGCTCAATCGAGTTTAGCAAAGAAGATAATATTTTCTATGGTAAAATACTTGATATAGATGATTTGATTTCTTATAAAGCTTGTACAATAAACGAATTGGAGACTGCTTTTAAAAAAGAGGTGGATTGTTATTTAGAAGAGAATAACCTTTCGTATGATGATTATTTTAAAAATTTGCTTGATGAAGATAAATTACCACCTGACAAAATAGGAACTAACAATATTATTACAGGATTACTTATCAACTTCATAAAAAAAAACACAACTCACTCTTGTGAAGATAGTTTTAGTTTCAAAAATGAATATGTAGAAATTAAATTAAACACCTCTGGTTTTGAAGAAAAAATTATTAATGATTCTATTGAGGATTTTAAGTTATTAGGGTGTTATGCTGATAAAGAAAGCAAAGTATATTATTCTGACAGAGTTACTTTTCATTATTATGCAATTACAGACGAATATATAAAAATTAGTATGCCTAAAAATCTATTTATTTATTTAAGAAATGATTTACTGAATATTAAACCTATAAAAACGAACAGCAAAGTTAATTTATCAAACGAACAACTAAAATTATTTTAAATGAACTCAAAAAAAAGAAAGCTTTTATCTAAAGAAGAAAAAGAAGATTTAGGCTTATTTCTATTAATGGAACAGGCTAATAAAAATGATACGGTTTCAAAAAATGAAGTTATGAAAGCTTTATATGAACCTAATGAAGAAACCATTAAAGCTATCGAAGAAGCTCATAATGGTAATTTATATAAGATTGATGATTTAGATACCTTTTTAGATAATTTATAATAAAGTTCATTATCTTTGAGATAACAGCATTTTTAGTTGCTAATAAAAAGTAAACAAAATGAAAACTATTGAATTAAGAAAAACAGTAAAAGAATACATAAATACAGCCGATGTAAGACTATTAAAAATGATGATGGCTTTAGCTGAAAGTTATCAAAGTGATGAAGAAGAACTCACTTTAACTGAAGAACAGTATCAAATGATTGATAAGCGCAGAGAAGCTCATTTAAAAGGCGAAAGTAAATCTTTTACTTGGGAACAAGTAAAACAAAATGCAAGAAACGCAGTATAATGAGTTATATTTTGGAAATAAAAGATGGTGCAAATACTGACATCATCGAAGCTTATCGTTACTATGAAGAAAAACGTATTGGGTTAGGCGAAGAATTCTTAGAACATCTAAACACTTATTTCGAAAGGCTTACCAAATATCCTGAACATTTTCCTCAAAAAAGAAAACCATATAGGGAAGCGTACATAAAGCGTTTCCCTTTTTTAATAGTTTATGAGATAGCAAATACTGAAAATAAAGTAATCGTATATTCGGTATTTAATACGTGGCAAAATCCTCAAAAGAAACTAAAATAAGCACTAAATAACCACCCTTTTCACCACCCTTAAAATAAAAAACCCTTGATAATCAAACGATTTCAAGGGTTTTAAGTTGGCCTACTAGGGCTCGAACCTAGACTCTTCTGAACCAAAATCAGACGTGTTGCCAGTTACACCATAGGCCATTAAGCAATTGAGGGGCAAATTTAAAACAAACTTTTATTTTAACAAGCTTTTTTTATAAAAAAAGAAAGCAAAAGCATAAGGTTTGCTTAAAATATACAGTAAATCATATATTTATTAGTAAATTCGCCGTTAAATTAACTTACAAAAGCAAAATGGCGGGTTTTAATTTTAAAAAATGGAATACCTTATTGGGTTGGTTTGCCTTCTTAATAGCTCTTATAACATACACCTTAACGGTCGAACCTACCGTTAGTTTTTGGGATGCGGGCGAATATATTTTAACCGCTTCCAAGTTGGAAGTCGGGCATCCTCCGGGAGCGCCGTTGTTCCAAATGATTGGGGCATTTTTTTCCATTTTTGCGTTAAGTCCGTCACAAATTGGATTCACCTTAAATATGATGAGTGCCTTTTCAAGTGCCTTTACCATACTATTTTTGTTTTGGACCATTACCCTTTTACTAAAAACCCTTACCGAAAAAAACAAGAAGCTTTCGCAACCAAAGGCTTTGGTTATTTTAGGAAGTGGTTTTGTAGGCAGCTTGGCTTTTGCCTTTACCGACTCGTTTTGGTTCAATGCGGTCGAAACCGAAGTTTATGCCATGGCAACGCTTATCATGGCGATCTTGTTTTGGTTAGCGTTGCGTTGGGAGCAGGATATGGACAAACCAAGGGGCAATCGCTGGCTTATTTTAATAGCCTTTATTATAGGACTGTCGTTTGGTGTACACTTTATGGGGCTTTTAACCATTCCGGCAATAGGCTTAATTTATTACTTTAAAAACTACAAAACCATTACGGTTAAAAATTTTATAATTGCCAATGCCGTTTCTGTTGGTATCCTGCTCTTTGTCTTTAAGCTTTTAGCTCCCAATATTCTTAAAATATTTAGTGTTTTCGAAATCTTTTTTGTAAACTCCATTGGGCTTCCGTTTAATTCGGGCTCCATAATTGCATTCCTATTTGTTGTTGGTCTTATTTATTTCGGTTTAAGCTATACCCAAAAAAAAGGCTATGTTCACCTTAATACGGCCGTACTTTGTTTAACCTTTATCATTATGGGATTCTCTACATGGTTAATGTTGCCTATTCGTGCCAATGCACATGTTGTGGTTAACGAAAACAATCCGTCGAGTGCACGCGAACTTTTGGCATATTACAACTTGGAGCAATATCCCGAAACGCATTTGTTTTACGGACCACAATTTACCGACCAATATGCCTTTTTGGATGAAAACAATCCATATGTCGATGATAAACCTAAATATGAAAAAGATATAGAAAAAGGCAAGTACGTTATTGTTAACGACTATAAAAACGCAAAGTACAACTACAATGCTAAGCACGCATCGGTATTACCCCGTATGTGGAGTCCCGAACATGCCGAAAACTATATGATGTTTACCGGATTTTTAAACTTTAAGTTGAAACCGGATTACCAAATGGAAAACGAACTACGTAGTTTGATTTCTGGTTTTAAAAATGAAGTGGCCAAAGGAAATGTCGATTACGAAGATTATAACAATTTTTTAAAGCGCTACAAAACTTATATCGATGTTGAAAAACCAAGCTTAGGACAAAACGTAGCTTATATGTTACAATACCAGTTGGGGTATATGTATTGGCGTTATTTTATGTGGAATTTTTCCGGGCGTCAAGACGATATACAAGGTAGGTACGACAATCATGGCAACTGGATTACAGGTATAAAACCTTTAGACGAAGCATTGTTGGGTATGTCTCAAGATAATTTACCAAGCGATGTAAAAAATAACAAGGCAAGGAATACTTATTTTATGCTACCTTTTATTTTAGGTTTAATAGGGCTTTTTTTTAACTTTAATAAAGACAAAAAACGATTTTGGACCTTGTTGGTATTTTTCCTATTTACGGGGTTAGCCATACAGGTTTACACTAATGTGCGTCCCTTCGAACCGCGCGAACGTGATTACTCGGTTGTGGGGTCGTTTTATGTATTCGCTATTTGGATAGGTTTTGGTGTTTATGCCATTTACGATTTCTTGAAAAAATACACGAAGTCCAAAATACTATCACCGGCAATTTCGATAGCTTGTTTGGTCTTGGTTCCGGGTATTTTGGTTGCCAATAACTGGGACGACCACGACCGATCGGATAAATACACTGCCATGGCCATGGCAAAAATGTACTTAGATTCCTGTGCCGAAAATGCCATATTGTTCACCATTGGCGATAACGATACTTTCGCCCTTTGGTATGCTCAAGAAATTGAGGGGTACCGTACCGATGTTCGTGTTGTAAACACAAGCTTGTTCCAAACCGATTGGTATATAGATCAAATGAAACGTAAAGCCTACGAAAGCGATCCCATACCATCACAACTAACACATAACCATTACAAATATGGCACTAACGATGCCATGACCATAGAGCCCGTAGTTAAGGATACATTGAATGTTAAACAGTTTTTAGATTTTGTTGTTAGCGACAACCCTAAAACAAAATACAAGTATATTTTACAGCAACAAAATATTGATATTTCGAAAATAAGAAGCCAAGATTTAAATGCAAGTTACTTGCCCACACGTAATTTACAAATTTCTGTTAACAAAGAAAACGTATTAAAATACGGTATTGTGGCACCAAAAAATGTCGAAAAAATTGTACCCTACATCGATATTGAGATTAACGGCAATGCGTTATATAAAAACCGTTTATTAATGTTGGATATCGTAGCCAATAACGATTGGAAACGCCCTATTTATTTTACTGGAGGAAGCTTTGGTGACGACGATTATATCTGGATGAAAGATTATTTACAATTGGATGGATTGTGCTACAAATTGGTGCCTATTAAAACGCCTGTTAATAAAGCTAATCCATTTAATATGGGAGCTGTGGACAGCGATTTAATGTACAGCATGGTTAAAAACTGGTATTGGGGTAATAGTGGTGGCGCTATTTACCACGATCCCGAAACCCGTAAAAACTCCATTACTTATAGAGGTAATTTGGCTCGATTGGTAGAGCAGCTTATTAACGAGGAAAAATTGGATAAAGCCGAAGAAATTGCCGATATAGCAATGGAAAACATGCCTGTAAACGATTTTGGTTTCTATACTCTTCTCGAACCTTATGTTAGTGCCTATTACGAAGTTGGTAATAAAGAAAAAGCCAGACAATTGTATAAGGATGTAGCCGTAAAATACCAAGAAAACCTAAAATATTATAGCAGTCTAAGTTTGAAAAACCAAGATCGCTTTTTTGAAGAGATTTATACCGATATACAGCGTTACAAAAGTATTGTGGATGTTATTGTAAATTATGATACTGAATTTGCCGAGACCGAAGGCGAAATATTCAATAATAACTTATTGCTGTTTAAACATTTTTATGGTGATAGCGATATTGAAGAAGATTCGCACGCTCCCATTACAGACGGTGATACAATGATGGACGGTAGTATTCCTGTCGATACAACGGCTCCTTAAAGCATGTCTATAATACCGGTAAAAACACCATGGGTTGCAAAAAAAATATTTCCAAACTTGGTTTGGGACATGGCAACGCAGCATAAAGATGTTTACCTTACTTTTGACGATGGCCCTACGCCCGAGATTACACAATGGGTTTTAAATACTTTAAAAGATTATAATGCCAAGGCAACCTTTTTTTGTATAGGTAAAAATGTTGAAGCCCATCCTCATATTTTTAAACATATCTTAAATGAAGGGCATGTTGTTGGAAACCATAGTTATAACCATCTTAAAGGATGGAAAACGTTAACCGAAAACTACGTATCCGATATTGAAATTGCACAGAATGCATTTTATGATCAAATAGGAAATTCAGAATTTAAAATAAGAAAATTGTTCCGTCCGCCCTACGGGAAAATAAGCCCTAAACAAAGTAAACAACTTATTGCTTTGGGGTACAAAATTATTATGTGGGATGTTATTTCTTTCGATTGGAATAAAGATTTAAGTCCCGAAGATTGCCTAAAAAATGTAATTAATAACACAACAAAAGGCAGTATTGTCGTGTTTCACGACAGTTTCAAGGCTGCTAAAAACATGCAATATGCTTTACCTAAGGTCTTGGCGTTTTTTAGCGAAAGGAATTTTAGTTTTAAAACTTTGTAGAACTCAGGTTAAAAATATTGCTGTACCGTATCGATTATGGTATTGGCATCCAATGCACCACTTTGGCGCCATTTCATTTCACCATTTTTGTAGATAACCAATGTTGGCAGTTTTTTTACTCGTAAAGCCTCGGCAAGTGTTTCGTTTTTATCGACATCTATCTTAATTACTTTTACCTTATCGCCCAAAGCTGCGGCAACATCTAACAAAACACTGTGCATAGATGCCGATTGTTCACTCCATGCTGTATAGAAATCCAACAAAACAGGAACTTTAACATCAATAAGCTCTCCAAATTTTGACATAGTTTATCATTTTAGTCAATATTCCTATATTTTTCACCAATTATTTAAAATTACAATTGGATTATAGGGTTTTAAAAACACCTTTATTTCGATGCATATTATAAAAGTACACAATTTCCTGTTAAATACAACATTTATAACCGATTAAGAAACTGCTGTACCCTTTTTTAGTTCGATAACGGTTATTTCTGGCCAAATGCCCACACGTCCGGGGAAAGCTAAGTATCCAAACCCTCGGTTTACGTTTATATATTGTCCTTTTTCTCTGTAAATTCCAGCCCAATGCTTGTAACGCCACTTTACGGGACTCCATTTAATCCAACCGGGAATTTCAATGCCAAATTGCATACCATGGGTGTGTCCGCTTAAAGTTAAATGGTAGTGATAATCGTCGTCAATTACTTTCTTCTCCCAATGGGAAGGGTCGTGACTCATAAGTACTTTAAAATCATTTTTATCAATGTTTTTCGATGCCTTTTTTAAATCGCCTTCTTGCTTAAACCCTCCTGTACCCCAGTTTTCAACACCTACTAAAGCGATACGTTCGCCATTTTTTTCCAAAAACCGGCTTTCATTCAACAGTAAATCGAATCCTATCTCTTTTTGAATGCTTTTTAGTTTTTCCAGGTTTTGGCGTTTTTCAAGTTCGGTATCCCATTGTATATAATCGCCATAATCGTGATTGCCTAATACTGAATATTTGCCATCTTTAGCTTTAAGTTTACTAAAAATACCTTTATACGGCTCCATTTCTTTGGCTGCATTGTTAACCATATCTCCGGTAAATAGAATGATGTTGCTCTCTTGTTCGTTTATAAGGTCGATACCATATTCTACCTTTTTAATATTATCAAAGCTTCCGGAATGTACATCGCTTATCTGTGTTATTTTATAGCCATCGAAAGCTTGGGGCAAATCTTCGAAAGTTAGGGTGTATTTTAGCACTTTAAAGTTGTATTTTCCTTTGTAAATACCATAAATAATCGAAGCAAACGGAATAGCTGCTAATCCTAAGGCTATTTTGCTTATAAACTGTCGTCTTGATGCAAAATAGTGACCTTCGGCTGTTTTTCCTTCGGTAAAAAAACGATAAAATGCTTGAGGTACCCTAAAAATATCTTCACCGAACATAAAAAAGACCATAACCATTTTAGGAACCAATACGGCAACCAAAGCACCAAAGGCATATGCATGTACCTGTGTTAGCCCATCGTGCCTATCGAAACCATAATATTGGTACACGAAGTTGCCAATTACCAAAACCGAAATAATCCAATATAAAATAAGAAGCCAATTATTTCTAACAACAGTTTTAAAAGCTTGAAAGGCATAGATGTCCAAAACAGCAAAAACGATAAAGAAAAAAATCCAACGAAACATATATTTTTTTGTCAAATATACTCAATTTGGAAAGTTTGCTTGATTTATGAGGGCTTATTTAACGCATTGTTAAGAGTTTGCATTAAGAGCTTGTTTAAATTCATGTCAATTGTTTTTCTATATCTCTTTTTGCGCATAATTTTGTTAAAATTTCATCAAGTAGCCCAGCTATTATCTTCTATTTTGCCTTATACTGTAGCAAAAGTAAACTATACAAAAAGTCTTATCATACAAATTTAAACAGTCTCTAATATAAATTAAATTTAGATGATGTTGTACCGAATACCCTTCGGGATAAAAAGAAAAAAAGCCCTATTTTTACCATGGTGCAGAAAGCCATATAAAATGGTGGTTGGATACCGATATGTAGCTACATATATTCTATGCTTTTAATCAAAAAAAAACAAATTTAAACATGCGTAAAATCTTGTATTTTCTTATTGTTGTTGGCTTCATAGGCTGTAAAGATCATTCAATCGAAATAGAAAAAGTCTTGTCCGTTTCCAAAACCGATTACACCCAATATATTAATCCGTTAATGGGAACCGATTCAAAATTCAGTCTTTCCAACGGTAACACTTATCCGGCCATAGCCACGCCATGGGGCATGAATTTTTGGACACCCATGACGTCTAAAATGGGAGATGGTTGGACATATAAGTACGGCGATAATAAAATTCGAGGTATAAAACAGACCCATCAGCCAAGTCCTTGGATTAACGATTATGCGGCTTTTTCCTTTATGGCCATAACAGGTAATTTAAAATACACAGAAGAAGATCGTCAATCGTGGTTTTCGCACAAGGCCGAAACTGTAAAACCCTATCATTATAAAGTGTATCTGGCAGATTACAACACCACTGTTGAGGTAGCTCCAACCGAGCGTGCAGCCCAATTTAAGTTTACATTTCCAAAAGCCGATTCGTCTTATATTATTTTGGATGCGTTTTTTAAAGGATCGATGGTAAAAATTATTCCCAAAGAAAAGAAGATTATAGGGTATTGCCGAAATAATTCGGGAGGGGTTCCGGATAATTTCCATAATTATTTTGTTGCCCAATTTGATAAGGATTTTGAAATAACCCACACATGGAACGATAATTGGAAACTGAGGAAAAGTAGCCTGAACAGTGAGGGAGACCACGTTGGAGCTATTATAGGATTTAAAACAAGAAAGGACGAAGAGGTTACCGTAAAAGTGGCCTCGTCGTTTATAAGCCTGGAGCAAGCCCAGTTAAATCTGGACAGAGAGATAGGAAACGATACTTTCGATACTACCAAAGAAAAGGCTAAACAACTTTGGGAAAAAGAACTAAGCAGGATTATTGTTGAAGATAATAGCAACGAACATATAAAAACTTTTTACTCCTGCTTATATCGCGTACTGCTTTTTCCAAGAAAATTCTACGAATACGATAAAAATAATAATATTGTACATTACAGTCCTTACAATGGCGAAGTACTTCCTGGATATATGTTTACCGATAATGGTTTTTGGGATACTTTTAGAGCTGTTTTTCCGTTTTTTAATTTAATGTACCCCGAATTGAACAGCCATATAATGGAAGGTTTGGCAAATACATACAAAGAATCGGGTTGGTTGCCCGAATGGGCAAGTCCCGGACATAGGGATTGTATGATAGGATCTAACTCGGCCCCAATTATTGCCGATGCTTTTTTAAAAGGGAATGTAAAAGATAAAGATGTTTCTGTTTTATTGGAAGCTTTAATAAAAAATGCCAATGTTAATCAAGGAAGACCTGTTGGTTCTGTTGGTCGGGAAGGTGTTGATTATTACAACAAATTAGGCTATGTGCCCTACAATGTTGGCATAAACGAAAATACTGCACGTACTTTAGAGTATGCTTATGCCGATTTTACCATTGCACAAATGGCTAAAAAACTAAATATAGATACGCTAACAACCCGCTTTTATAAACAGTCCCTAAATTACAAAAAGGTGTTCGATCCATCTTCGAACTTAATGCGGGGCAAAAATGAAGACGGTACTTTTCAATCGCCGTTTAATCCTTTAAAATGGGGTGATGCTTTTACAGAAGGCAATAGCTTACACTATACGTGGTCTGTATTTCACGACATACAGGGATTGGTGGATTTAATGGGCGGAAAAACCGAATTTGAAAAGCAATTAGACCGGGTTTTCGATATGCCTCCCGATTTTGATGATTCGTACTATGGCTTTACCATTCATGAAATTCGGGAAATGCAAATTGTAAATATGGGTAATTATGCTCATGGCAACCAACCTATACAGCACATGATTTACCTGTACAACTACGCCAATGCAGCTTATAAAGCCCAAGAAAAAACAAGAATGGTATTAAATAAATTATACACTCCAACTCCAGATGGTTATTGCGGCGACGAAGACAATGGCCAAACTTCGGCGTGGTATGTGTTTAGTGCTTTAGGCTTTTATCCCGTAACGCCGGCAACCAACCAATATGTTATTGGAAGTCCACTGTTTAAAAAGGTTACTTTAAATTTAAGTAACGGCAATACATTTACTATAAAGACTCAAAATAATTCCGAAAATAATGTTTATATAGATAGTGCCAAACTTAACAACAAAATTTATAATAATACATTTGTAAATTATGAAACCATTTTAAAAGGTGGTGTTTTAGACTTTAATATGGCCGATGTACCAAATAAAAACTGGGGTTCTAAAAACAATAATGTTCCTTATTCCTTAAGTTTGAAAAACGAATAGGATTTACTTTTTTTATAGAAAGAGGGAAAATATAATAGGTTAAAACTCGACAAATTGTTTGTTGCCAAATTAAAATCAAGTCTTGCTTCTTTACTCTTTTAACGGGCAATAATGTTTTAATCATTGGAAAAAGTTCAAATGTCCGTTTATATTCTTTTAGAGTTTTTGTAGCTTTGACTTCACATCAAAATAAAACATATGTCCAACAAAAAACGCCTTTTTCTAATCGATGCCTACGCCTTGATTTTCCGTGGTTATTATGCCTTTATTAAAAATCCAAGAATAAACTCCAAAGGAATCGATACTTCGGCCATTATGGGCTTTATGAATTCTCTTTTGGATGTTATAAAACGGGAACATCCCGACCATTTGGCAGTTTGTTTCGATAAAGGTGGTAGTGCCGATCGTGTGGAAATGTTCGAGGATTACAAGGCCAATCGCGACGAAACACCCGAAGCCATAAAAGTGGCCGTGCCGTACATACACAATATTTTAAAGGCCATGCACATTCCCATTATGGTTAAAGAAGGCTATGAGGCCGACGACATTATCGGTACCCTTTCCAAGCAGGCCGAAAAGGAAGGTTACCAAACCTTTATGGTAACACCCGATAAGGATTTTGCCCAATTGGTCTCCGAAAATATTTTCATGTACCGCCCAAAATCGTTTGGTGGTGGTTATGAAACTTGGGGCATTCCCGAAGTACAGCGAAAATTTGAAGTTGAAAGCCCGTTACAGGTTATTGATTTTCTGGGTATGATGGGTGATTCCAGCGATAATATTCCCGGACTGCCCGGTGTTGGCGAAAAGACAGCCAAAAAATTTATAGCCCAATATGGCAGTATGGAAAACCTGTTGGCCAACACACATGAGCTAAAGGGTAAGATGAAGGAAAAAATTGAGGATAATAAAGAACTTGGGATTCTGTCAAAAAAACTGGCTACCATTATGTTGGATGTTCCTGTACACTTTAATGCCGATGATTTTAAGTTTGAACAGCCCGACGTTGAAAAAGTAACCGAGATTTTTCAGGATTTGGAGTTTCGTCAATTACTCAAGAATTTTGAAAACACCTTTACTGTTAAAACTGAAATTTCTGCCGAAAGCCCTTCAATAAAAAAAACTTCCGAAGTACAAAAAAAACACGCTGCTGCGGGCGCGGGACAATTTTCACTATTCGATAATATTTCACCGCAAAACAACCAAACCGAAGAGCAAAGTGGTTTTGCAAGAAATACAGCCGAAAACACCTCACATTTTTATCAGAGTATAGCTTCGGGCATGGCCACCAAACTGTTTGTTAAAAACCTAATGAACCAGCAAAGTGTATGTTTTGATACCGAAACTACAAGCATAAACCCCATTGAGGCCGAGTTGGTTGGTATTGCTTTTTCTTGGGAAAAAGGAAAAGGGTTTTACCTGTCGTTTCCCGAAAACAGGGAAGAAGCACAGGATTTGGTTGAAGAACTTCGCCCATTTTTTGAAAGTGAGACCATCGAAAAAATTGGGCAGAATTTAAAATACGATATAAAAGTATTGGCAAAATACAATATTGAAGTAAAAGGTAAATTGTTCGATACCATGTTGGCGCATTACCTTATAAACCCCGATATGCGCCACAATATGGACATACTTGCCGAAACTTATTTGAATTATACGCCTATTTCAATCGAAACATTAATTGGCAAAAAAGGAAAAAACCAATTAACGATGCGGGAAGTGCCTTTAGAAAAACAAACCGAATATGCAGTTGAAGATGCCGATATTACCCTTCAGCTTAAAGAACATTTTAAAAATGAACTGGGCCAAGCCAACATTCAAACTCTTTTTGATGATATTGAAATTCCCCTGCTCCGTGTTTTGGCGGCTATGGAACTGGAGGGCATCAATCTGGACAAAGCTTTTTTAAATAGTCTTTCGGAAGCATTGGATAACGATATTAAAACCCTGGAAGAACACATTTATACCAAAGCAGGCGAAACCTTCAATATAGCATCTCCCAAGCAATTGGGCGATATTTTATTCGATAAATTAAAGTTGGTCGATAAACCTAAAAAAACAAAAACAGGACAATACGCTACTTCCGAAGATATTTTAAGCTATCTCGCCAAAGACCATGAAATCATTCGGCATATTTTGGATTTCCGTGGTTTAACAAAACTAAAAAGTACTTATGTCGATGCCCTGCCTTTACAGGTAGAACCATCAACCGGTCGTGTGCATACCGACTATATGCAAACCGTAGCTGCTACCGGCCGTTTAAGCAGTAATAACCCGAACTTACAGAATATCCCTATACGTACCGAGCGTGGTCGCCAAGTACGGAAAGCGTTTATTCCAAAAAATGACGAATATATACTGCTTGCTGCCGATTATTCGCAAATAGAACTTCGCATTATTGCTGCTCTAAGTCAAGAAGAAACCATGATGAATGCTTTTAAAAACGGAGAAGATATCCATGCTTCGACCGCTGCAAAAGTGTTTAAGGTGCCCATTGCCGAAGTAACACGCGAACAGCGTAGCAATGCCAAAACAGTAAATTTCGGTATTGTTTATGGGGTTTCGGCTTTTGGGTTAAGCAACCAGACCAACCTAACCCGAAGCGAAGCCAAAGAACTTATCGACACATATTACGAAACCTACCCCAAACTAAAACGCTTTATTGGCGAACAGGTCGATTTTGCTCGCGATAACGGTTATGTACAGACCGTTTTGGGGCGTCGTCGTTATTTAAAAGACATTAATTCCCGTAATGCCGTGGTGCGTGGTGCTGCCGAACGTAATGCCGTAAATGCACCCATTCAAGGTAGTGCTGCCGATATTATTAAATTAGCCATGATTAACATTTACAACAAACTCAAAGCTGGTAATTACAAAACCAAAATGCTATTGCAGGTACACGACGAATTGGTTTTTGATGTTTACAGGCCCGAACTGGAAGCCATAAAGACCTTGGTTAAAACCGAAATGGAAAACGCCTATAAATTGGATGTACCATTGGATGTCGATTTGGGAACGGGTAGCAATTGGCTAGAGGCTCATTAGATGTGCCGGCTATATAGATGTACGGATTGAATGATGATTTTTAGAATATCTTTATTGTAAAACGATAACTATGTCTTCGAAAACAAGATTGGATAGGGCTTATAAAAATGCGAAGAGAATTGCTTTTAACAATAATTCTAAGTTTATTCTTTTTAGTGATTGCCATAGAGGCGATAACAGTTTTGCCGACGATTTTGCCAATAATCGTAATATTTATTTCCATGCCCTAAAGCATTATTACAACGAGGGGTTTAGCTATTGCGAACTGGGCGATGGTGACGAACTTTGGGAAAACCTATCCTTTGCACCCATTTTGGAAGCTCATAAAAATGTGTACCTGCTTATGAAACAATTTCACGAACAGAACCGTTTGCACATGGTTTGGGGCAACCACGATATGGTATATCGAAATCCAAACTACGTTAAAAAATATTTGTCCACATATTTCGACCCTATTGTTGGGCAGGATGTACCGCTTTTTAGGGATATTGTATATCACGAAGCCTTGGTTTTACAGCACGAAACCAATAAACAGGAATTGTTTTTAACCCACGGCCATCAATCCGATTGGTGGAACTATACTTTTTGGAAATGGAGCCGGTTTTTGGTGCGCATACTTTGGAAACCCTTAAATGTAATGGGGATTGCCGATCCTACCACACCCGCAAAAAATTATAAAGAACTCATAAAGGTTGAACGGCGTACCAAAAAGTGGATAATAAACAACAATAATTTAATTACCGTAATGGGGCACACCCACCGTCCACGATTTCCCGAACCGGGCAATATTGCTTTTTTTAACGATGGCAGCTGTGTGCATCCCAGAAGTATTACCGGTATTGAAATTGAAAATGGTTGTATAAGTTTAATAAAATGGCAAATAGCAACTACCGATAACGGTACGCTACAAATTGTTAGGGTGTTATTGGAAGGTCCTGAAAAATTAGTGGATTATAAAACCAATGATGGATAATACTTTTTTTGATTTTTAAAGTGAATATACGCAACCTTTATAAAAAATAACATCTACATAAAAAAGCACCGTGAAAAATATCTTATTTATTGTTTTTGGATTTGCGATTTTGCTAGGTTGTGATTCCAATGATAACCATGACACTTTACAGAAAGATGATTATCTTATTTTTGGCCATTTTTATGGGATGTGCATAGGCGAGTCTTGTATTGAGATTTTTAAGCTTACCGAAAATGCCTTGTACGAGGATACAGTTGACAGCTACACTATGGAGTCTTTCGATTTTGAAACATTATTGGATACCGATACATTTGGAGCTGTTAAAGATTTAACAGATTATTTTCCACAGAATTTATGGTCTAAAAATGAAGCCATAATAGGCTGTCCCGACTGTGCCGATGGTGGAGGGCTTTATATTGAATACTCCAAAAAAGGAACCGTTAAAAAGTGGCGTATAGACCAAACGAAACAAAACATACCAGATTATTTACATGAATTTGTGGGTATGGTAAACAAAAAGATAGCACTTATTAACAAAGTCAATCAATAAGCTGCGGTAAAAAAGGTACTTTAAAACTAATCTTCCGGAGCAAGTTCAACTTCCAAACCTTCCAATTCGGGTGTAATCTGTATTTGGCACCCCAAGCGACTATTATCCCTTACATTAAAGGCTTCCGATAGCATGGCTTCTTCATCGTCACTCATATTGGGCAATTCAGTTTCGCTAATCACATAGCACTGGCACGATGCACACATGGCCATACCACCACATATACCTATGGTGCCTTCGGGAGCAAGTTCGTAACTACGTACTACCTCCATAAGGTTCATGGCCATATCTGTAGGTGCCATAATTTCGTGGGTTACACCTTCTCTATCGGTTATTTTTATGGTAATGTCCTGCTCCATGTTCGTTTCTTTAAGTTAAAAAATGAGCGCAAATGTAATCATTTACAATGTGAATCCAATCTTAACCTTTCCTGTTTTGGGGAAGAGTACTAATTAATCTTCAATGTTTATAACTTGTTCTATTTGTGGAGCATGTTTTTTAATGGTCATTTCAACACCGGACTTTAATGTCATTTGGTTAACGCTACAACCTACACAAGCCCCTGTTAGTTGTACTTTAACCAACTTATCATCTTCAATGGATAGCAATTTTATATCGCCACCATCACTTTGCAAAAATGGACGAATTTCGTCCAAAGCCTTTTCTACGTTTAGTTTTACTTCTTCTGATGTCATTTACTTCTTTTTAACTGCTGAGCATCCAGCCATAGTTGTTATTTTTATGGCTTCGGTTGGAGGTAAACTATCATTGCGTTCTACCACTTCCTGAACCACATATTGTGTTAATTTTTCGAAAGCTTGCTCTAAGGGTGTTGCCGTTTGCAATGCTGCTGGACGTCCCACATCGCCAGACTCACGGATACTTTGTACCAAAGGTATTTCGCCTAAAAAGGGAATATCCAGATCTTTGGCAAGGTTTCTTGCGCCTTCTCGTCCAAATATATAATATTTATTATTAGGAAGTTCTGCCGGAGTAAAATACGACATGTTTTCTATAATACCTAATACGGGCACATTAATACTGTCCTGTTGGAACATGGCTACACCTTTTCTGGCATCGGCCAATGCCACATTTTGCGGTGTACTAACTACAACGGCTCCCGTAATGGGCAGTGCCTGCATAATGCTTAGATGGATATCACCCGTTCCCGGTGGCAAGTCGATTAAAAGGAAATCGAGTTCGCCCCAATCGGCATCAAAAATCATTTGGTTCAATGCCTTTGCAGCCATTGGGCCACGCCAAATTACGGCTTGATCCGGTTTTGTAAAAAAGCCTATCGATAAAATTTTAACACCGTAGTTTTCAATAGGTTTCATTTTTGATTTTCCTCCTACATTAAGCGAAAGTGGCTTTTCGTTCTCCACATCGTACATAATGGGTATGGAAGGACCGTAAATATCGGCATCCAATATACCCACTTTAAAGCCCATTTTGGATAATGTTGCCCCAAGGTTTGCGGTAACGGTAGATTTTCCTACGCCACCTTTACCGGAGGCTACGGCAACAATATTCTGTATTCCCGGAATAGGTTTTCCCTTTATTTCGTTTTTTGGCTTTGCAGGTGCGTTTACTTTAACATTTACAGTAACCTTTGCTTTTGGGTAAACCAATTCGTGGATGGTTTTCATAATATCGACCTCGGTACGTTTTTTGGCCTGTAAACTGGGATTTTTTATAGTAATATCGACAATAACCTCATCGCCAAAAGTAACAATATTGGTTACGGCTCCACTTTCTACCATGTTTAGCCCTTCACCCGGAACCGTAATAGTTTCCAAAGCTTTAAATATATCTTGTTTATTAAGTTTCATCTGCTAATATTTACTTTTATAAAACACAAAGCGTATCGCTTTTTTGCCAAATTTATCGCTTTGTTATTAAGAATAATTCTAATGCACAAATATACAGCGAATTGTTTATATTTTAAAGCTCTTTTATTGAAATGATTTATGACAAGATATACAGCAGTTATAGTGCTTTTGAAGGATCCCAAAACAATTTATCGAAATTAAGGATTTGATTGTCCTTTATTACAGCACCTTCGTTTTCCAATAACTGTTGCATAAGATAGGAACCCTGAAAATGATGTTTTCCGGTTAAAAGACCTTTGTGGTTTACAACCCTATGCGCAGGTATGTTTTTGTTGTGCGAGCCATTCATGGCATAACCTACCATTCTTGCACTTTTTGCAGCACCGAGATATTTGGCAATGGCACCGTAACTGGTTACCCTACCATACGGTATTTGTTTTGCCACTTGGTAAACTTTATCGAAAAACGTTAAGGTTTCCGGTTTCATTTTATAATTCTTTTATAATATTTATTAGCGTTATAACCGATACCAAACCTGTTATACCTCCTATAATATAGTTCATGTTTTTTTGAGAAGCCATGGGTTTATCCTTTATTTTATGAAAAAAGAAAATATATACATACAGCATAACAAAAGTTCCCATAACAACACCGGCAACATAAGAGATAATACTAGTTTGGTTAAAATTCATTAATCCCATTGATGCCAACGAAATGGCCATATAAGCATGGTATGGTATGGGAAATATATTTATGGCAGCCATAAATATACCTTGAAAAAACCGACTGTGCTTACTGCGGATTTCTATGTTATCGGTTTCTTTTTTTGGCTCTTTTTTTGCTATAAACAAAAAATATATAGTTATAAGTACAAAAATAACAAATGCGACACGTTCCAATATAGTTATAAACTCGGGATGTTTGCTTAAATACCGTGCAAAAATAGTGGCCAAGTAGGTTTGTAAAGCCACTGTTAAACAAACACCTACAGAAAACAATATACCCCGAGAATACCCTTCCTTTAAACTTATTTTTGCCGCCGACATATTTAATAGTCCCGGTGGTATAACGCCCACAAAAGCTATAATAAGTCCAAGAAAAAATATAATGGTGATATCCAATTTTTATTTAATTTTAAACCTAATATACGTAATTGGTTTGTTTTGTTCCAAATATTGTGATTCGTAAAAGGTTTGGATACTTGTAACTTCCTCAGGGCTTCCTTCTTGTTTATACACATTGTGGTTGGCATAAAGTACTTTATGGCCTTCGCCATGTAGTAGCCCTAAGGTGTAACCATGCATAAATTCGCTATCGGTTTTTAAATGTACTGTACCATTGGGCTTTAATATGTTTTTGTAGTGTTGAAGGAATACTGTATTGGTTAAGCGGTGTTTGGTGCGTTTATATTTTATTTGGGGGTCGGGAAAGGTAATCCAAATTTCATCGACTTCATTTTTGGCAAAGGCATGCTCGATAAGTTCTATCTGTATGCGTAAAAAGGCAACATTTGGCATATTATTTTCTGTAGCTGTCTTGGCTCCTCTCCAAAAGCGGGCACCTTTTATATCGATACCTATAAAATTTTTGTCCGGATATTTTTCTGCCAAAGCTACGGTATATTCGCCTTTGCCACAGCCCAGCTCTAAAACCAAAGGATTGTTGTTTTTAAAATAGGTTTTGTTCCAATGTCCTTTTAGGATGAATGCTTCGTCAACCAATTCGCTCCTACTTGGCTGGAACACGTTATTAAAGGTTTCGTTTTCTTTAAATCGCCTTAATTTATTTTTACTGCCCACAAAATTGTTATTTTATTTTGGCAAAATTAAGGATTTTAGGTAGAATATGTTGATGTTTTTGATATGCAGATGTTTTTATAGCCGAATCTAATTTGTCACCACATAAAGAGTTTACCATCCTGTATGTTTGATATTACGAGAGGTAAACATTATCTATGGTTAGGGTAGATGTTCTGCGGTCTATTATGGCACGCCATAAAAAACAGGTAATTTATTGAGTACTTTTAAGAGGTTTTGCTTTTTCGAGAGTAAAGGAAAATTCGCTGCCTACTCCAAATTCGCTTTCTATATAAATTTTTTCGTTGTGGGCCTCTATAATATGTTTTACTATGGATAGGCCAAGCCCTGAGCCGCCCTCTTTTCGAGAGCCGCTTTTGTCAACACGATAAAATCGCTCGAATAATCTGGGCAAATGCACTTTTTCTATACCTTCGCCATTATCGGTAACCCGTACAATAACTTTATTTTTTATCAGATTTTCTATACTTATTTCGGTTGTACCCCTAAACTCACCGTATTTAATGGAGTTTACTATTAAATTGGCCAAGACCTGCTGTATGCGTTCTTTGTCGGCTTTTACCATGATGGAATGCCCGTAATCTCGATCGCATGTTAAGGTAATTCGCTTTTTGGCAGCTTTCATCTCGAACATTTCGAATACATTTTTTACAACTTCAATAATATCAAATGGTTCTATGTTGAGGCTTAAATCGCCCACTTCCAATTTGGTTATCATATCCAGATCTTGAACGATATAGCCTAATCGGTCTATACCTTTACTGGCACGTTTTAGGTATTTTTCCCTAAGGGTTTCGTTGTTCATGGCGCCATCTAACAAGGTTAAAATGTAGCCTTGTACCGTAAATAGCGGAGTTTTTAACTCATGCGAAACATTGCCCAAAAATTCTTTTCGATATTGTTCCCGTACTTTTAGGGTCTCTATTTCTATCTTTTTGTCACGGGCAAACTTATCTATTTCTTTTGTAAGTGTTTGCATATCGGTATTTATGGTATCCCGCATTAAATTGGTGGATTCGATAAGGGTTAAGTCGTCGTATATTTTTTTAATGCGTTTGTAGATAAACCGTTCTACTCGATATTGTATTACAGCAAAGGAAAATATATAAACACAAATAGCAAAACCCAGTAAAGTCCATACATTAGCAGTATAGAAAACATACAAAAAAACACTCGTTAAGAGCGTTGTTAGCAAAGTTATATATAGCGAAGTTTTTATCGCAAACGTATATGTTTTTTTAAATTTTGGTTGCATTAATCGACAAACTTATAACCTACGCCCTTTATGGTCTTAAAGCTGTTATCGCCTATTTTTTCACGTAATTTTCTAATATGTACATCTATGGTACGGCCACCTACTACAACTTCGTTGCCCCAAACGACATCCAATATTTCGTCTCGTTTAAATACTTTTCCGGGTTTTGATGCCAGTAGGGATAATAGTTCGAATTCTTTTCTTGGTAGCATAATTTCCTTTCCTTTAGAGACTACTTTGTATTCGTCTCGGTTAATGACTAAGTGTCCTACAGTTAAAGTGTCTTCTGGGCTTTCTTCTTTAAAACGCCTTAGTAAAGCTTTTACCTTGCTTACCAAAACCTTTGGTTTTATTGGTTTTGTAATATAGTCGTCGGCACCGGCATCAAAGCCGGCCATTTGCGAGTAGTCTTCGCCACGGGCCGTTAAAAAAACAACTAAAGTGTTTTGAAGGGCTTGGTGATTTCTAATTTGTTCGCAGGCTTCGATACCATCCATTTCGGGCATCATAACATCTAAAATAATAAGTTGAGGCAACTCTTGTTTGGCTTTTTTTACACCTTCTAAACCATTTTTTGCGGTTATAACCTGATAACCTTCATTGGACAGATTGTACCCTACTATTTCTATAATATCGGGTTCGTCATCGACCAATAGTATCTTTATATCTTTCATCTGTTTGGTTTTTAGTGTTCTTACAGTTTTGCTCCGAATACCATTCATCATTAAAATAATCATTCCTCCATTGCTAATAAGAACCTTTTTTAATATTTCAGATATGTTTAACTTTTAGATGATACAAAGATAAAATAATAAAAGCATTTCTATTTAAACGTACTGTTTAATAACATTAAGGTAACACAAAAGTTACAGGAATTTAAAATTTGAAAAGGCAGATGTGTTGAACTCATTTTGTTTGTCCTTTATTTTTAACACTTTTTTTGATATTTACCTTATCTATTATTTTTAAATTTGTTAATGTACAGTATTTTATATGAAAAATAATTACTACTTGTTGCTGATTTGTATTATATTCTCTATGGCTTTCCAGTTAAACGGATTTAGCCAAAATACTGCTGTTACCGTTACTGCACACGACCTCAAAATTGAAGGGCTTTCCATTTATCCCAATCCTATAGTTAAGGGGCAGACATATGTTTATATTAAATCGAACAAGAACCTATCGAAAAGCATTGAAATTTTTGATATTTTGGGAAAACGGATATCAATACAGGTCTTGAAGGGTAAGGAGTTAAACATCTCCAGTCTAAAAAAAGGGGTTTACATTTTAAAAATTACAGAAAATAAGGTTAGTGAAACCAGAAAATTGGTTGTAAAATAGTTTTTTTGGTTTAAGAGCCTGTTTAAATCTGTCTTTGCCTATTTTTGCCATATGATAGATACAGAACGGATATTTTCAATTAAAAGCCATGAAGAATTTGAAGATTTGGCACTTCAAATTTTTAGATTCCAGTTTGAAAATAACCGTGTTTACAAATCTTTTTGTAGTTTACTTTATAAACACCCCAGCGATGTAAAGTGTTTAAACGAGATTCCTTTTTTACCCATACAGTTTTTTAAAAGTTATAAAGTATTAAGTTCCAAAGTTTCTGTAAAAACTACTTTTACGAGCTCTGGAACTACTGGAAGTACGACAAGTAAACATTTTGTAACCGATTTGGAAATTTATAAAGAAAGTTTTATAAAAGGCTTTGAACATTTTTATGATAGTATTGAGAATTATGTAATCTTGGGTCTGTTACCGTCTTATTTAGAACGAAATGGGTCTTCGTTGGTGTATATGGTCGATGCTTTTATACAACAATCAAAGCATGGCGAAAGCGGTTTTTATCTCCATGATTTATCCACATTGAAAGATTTGTTAGTCCGTTTGGATTCCGAAGGAAAAAAGGTGCTTTTAATTGGGGTTTCATTCGCTTTGTTGGATTTGGTAGAACAATACACCTTTAACCTGAAAAATACCATTATAATGGAAACGGGTGGTATGAAAGGACGTCGAAAAGAGCTTATTCGGGAAGAATTACACCAAAAGCTTAAAGTTGGGTTTGGGGTAAGTACAATTCATAGCGAGTATGGTATGACCGAATTGTTGAGCCAAGCCTACTCTAAGGGTAAAGGTGTTTTTAAATGTCCCAATTGGATGCGTGTTTTAACCCGTGATACCGAAGATGCATTAAATGTTTTTACCATAAAAAAAACAGGAGGTCTGAACATTATCGATTTGGCCAATATTAATTCCTGTTCGTTTATTGCTACCCAAGATTTGGGAAAAGTGAGTGTCGATGGTAGTTTTGAGGTTTTGGGAAGGTTTGATAATTCCGACATAAGAGGTTGTAATCTTATGGTATTTTAATACGTCTTGCATGGTACACAACAAAAAATAACAAAACATCTTTAGTGTACTTATATAAAACCTTCAAGGTATTGAAAAATTAACTTAATAAACCGATAACTGAAATTTTGTTACATATTAAAATACGTTCTGTTAAAAAAGGTTAATTTTTGTTAGTTGAAATGTCTATGTCCGACTATAATAATAACTGTAAGGTTAATAAAAGTTGATTTTTAGTTAGTCGGTTAATTGGAAACAGGTGCATGCATGTTTGCACCTGTTTTTTTATCTGTTAAAAAAACAACTTTTAAAAATGTTATTTCTTACGCAATACCAGTGTTTTTTGTTGCTTTTCAAGCTTTTATATATCAAAATACGTATAACTACGTATTTTTTTTTTGTTTCGTTTGGCATACCTTTACAAAGCTGTTAATTAGTTCTTAGGGAGAATGAATTAGACTCCAGTCTTTAATAAAGTCTGGGGTCTTTTTTCTTTGGTATGGTCGTTATCTCTTTTATTAAATTTTCTTAGAGCTTGTTTATTCCAATAAAACTTGTAAAGAGGGTTTTTCTTGCTAAATTAATCCGATTTCTATTTCTTTCTGGAAATTATATTATTTTTAGGAACTGATAAAAATCATTATTTTAACAAAAAAGAGATATTATTTTTGAATAATTAATAAAAGACATATTTATCCTAATTAAAACTCTAATTAAATTGATCACTATGAAACGATTTCGAAAAATCCCAAAAACATTACTCTACATGTTTGTGGTATCTATGCTGTTTTTTGTATCCTGTAAGGAAAGTGCGGGCAAAGAAACTAAAGAACTGGCCGAAAATATTTCTGTAAATCAGGAAATGATTGCCGAGCTAACCTCACCACCACACGTACCAACACCCGTTGGACGCAGAAAAGCTAAGAAATTAATAATAAAAATGGAAATTCTTGAAAAGGAAGGTGAGATGACCGATGGGGTTCGTTACGTATATTGGACCTTTGGAGGAACAGTTCCGGGAAGTTTTATAAGAGCCCGTGTTGGAGACGAAGTAGAATTTCATTTACAAAATCACCCCGATAATAAATTGCCCCACAACATCGATTTACATGCGGTAAATGGTCCCGGTGGTGGTGCCGAAGCATCGTTTGTGGCACCCGGACACGAAAAAACATTTTCATTTAAAATATTAAATCCCGGTCTATATGTTTACCACTGTGCCACAGCACCTGTTGGTATGCACATAGCCAATGGTATGTATGGCCTTATTTTGGTTGAGCCCGAGGGTGGTTTACCTCCTGTTGATAAAGAATACTACATTATGCAGGGCGATTTCTACACCAAAGGCAAAAATGGCGATCGTGGTTTACAGCCTTTCGATATGCAAAAAGCAGTTGATGAAAATGCCGATTATGTGGTATTTAACGGTAGCGTAGGAGCCTTGACCGGCGACAATGCCATAACAGCCAAAGTGGGTGAAACTGTAAGACTTTTTATTGGCAACGGTGGTCCTAATTTAGTGTCGTCCTTCCACGTTATTGGTGAAATTTTCGATAAGGTATATGTTGAAGGAGGCGAAATGGTTAACGAAAACGTACAAACCACTTTAATCCCTGCCGGTGGAGCTGCTATTGTTGAATTTAGAGTAGAAGTTCCCGGTACTTTTATCTTGGTGGATCACTCTATTTTTAGAGCATTTAATAAAGGAGCGCTTGGAATGTTAAAAGTTGAAGGAGAAGAAAATGAAAAAATATTTTCGGGCGAACAGCACGAGGGTATCTATCTGCCAGAAGGTGGTGGTATCCAAGAAATGCCTACAACCGGTGAGATTGCAGAATCTGAAATCCCTGCTAAATCCTTCGAAGAGCAAATGGAATTTGGTAAACAAACCTATATGCAAACCTGTTTTGCATGTCACCAATCCGAAGGGCAAGGTGTGCCAAACGCTTTCCCGCCATTGGCAAAATCCGATTACCTAAATGCCGACGTAAATCGTGCTATTGGTATTGTACTTAACGGTTTAACCGGTGAGATTACTGTTAATGGCGAAAAATACAACAGTGTAATGACCCGACAAATGTTATCATCGGAAGAAATTGCCAACGTATTGACCTACGTATATAACAGCTGGGGCAATAACGGTACCAAAGTGACCCGACAAATGGTCGATAAGGTTAAAAACAAATAACCCAAGTTTTCTTAGAAAAAATATAGACCTGCCAAGTTTCAAAAACCTGGCAGGTCTAAAAAAAAATAGGAGAAATCAACATAATACTACCATTATAAACAGGTATTTTTTTTGAAGAACTCATTTTAAACTTTTTTAGCTTCAACCAAAAAAGTTTAAACAAATGCAAAGCAAAACAAATATGAAAAGCCCTATCCTTATATTTTTATTTGCATACTTAACAACATTCTCCATGCTATTTGCTCAATCAGAGCACATGGCTCTAATTAAAGGAGCACGTTACCTGCCGCTTTATGGGCGCGACTCTACAGTTGTTGAGGTTAAAGATTTTAAAATAGACGTTTATCCTGTAACTAATGCTCAATTTAAAACCTTTATAGCCGAATATCCAAAATGGCAAAAATCGAAAGCTTTAAAATTGTTTACCGATAAAATGTATCTGTCCAATTGGAAAAACGATTTGGAACTTAAAGATACCGAAAACCCCAATAGTCCTGCAACTTATGTGTCGTGGTTTGCTGCCAAGGCCTATTGCGAGTGCCAAGGCAAACGCCTGCCAACAGTCGATGAATGGGAATATGTAGCCATGGCAGATGGCACCACCAAAGATGCCCGTATAAAACCATCGTACAACAAGCAAATCCTATCATGGTACGAGTCGCCACGTTCCAACGAAAACACTATTGGCCAAACACCCAAAAATATTTGGGGCGTTTATGATTTGCATGGTTTGGTTTGGGAATGGACCTTGGATTTTAATTCGGTATTGATAACGGGCGAATCCAGAAAGGATGTCGATAAGGATAGCGAACTTTTTTGCGGAAGTGCTGCTGTTAATGCCACCGATTTAATGAATTATGCTGCATTTATGCGTTATGCCATTCGTGGTAGCTTAAAAGCCAAATATTCCATGAAAAACCTTGGGTTTCGATGTGTGGAGGATGTTTTGAATGAATAGCGAAAAATGTTATGTTATACTGACGAAGGAAGTATCTTTGGTTTAAGTGAAAAACTAAAAGTGAAAAAAAATTAAGAGTCAAAACCTTCATATTCCAACCTTTCAACGTTTTGTCATGCTGAGTCTGTCGAAGCATCTCTCTTTTTAAACTAAAAACTAAAAATGAAAAAAGAACCAAAAAATAAAAAACAAGACTTTCAGAATTTCAACTTTTCGATTTTTCGACTTTCGGCTTTCAGAACATCTACTATCTTGATATTGATTTTGGGAATGGCTTTAATCAGTTGTAAATCGGATAAGAAAGCAGAAGGCCAAACGCCTGTTTTTGAATGCCCGATGAAATGTGAAGGCGATAAAACCTATAACGAAGCTGGTAGCTGTCCTGTTTGTAAAATGGATTTGGTAGCTGTCGAATCTGTTTCAATAAAAGTGGAAGATGATACTGTTTCCGAAGCATCTATCTTTAACCTAACATCGCAATGGCATACCGAAGAAAGCAAAACCATTCAGCTTAAAGATTTAAAAGGGAAAACCTTGGTTATGGTCATGATTTACACGTCGTGTAAAGCTGCTTGCCCGCGTTTGGTAGCCGATATGCGCAATATTGAAGGCCAAATTCCCGACGAAAAAATTAAGGACATCCAATTTGTTCTAATAAGTATAGACCCCGAAACCGATACTCCCGAACGTTTAAAGGCTTTTGCCAAAGAAAATTTTATGGACGATAACCAATGGACGTTTTTGCAAGGTACCGAAAGCAGTGTAAGGGAATTTGCCAATGTTCTTTCGGTGAAATCTAAAGAGATTTCACCTATCGATTTTTCGCATTCCAATATTATTTCGGTTTTTAATGCCCAAGGCGAATTAATGCACCAACAGGAAGGTTTGGGTGTGGATAATAAGAAAACTATTGCAACTATTTTGGAAGTTACGCCTTAAAAATGGCAGAACCTAAAATATCCGTACATCATACATTGATACCTCTACCAAATCTACTTCCAAAACTCATCATCAAGATTATCTTCAAATTTTTCTGGTTGATGTATTTTTTCAATAAGCTCTAACTGGGTTTCGGTTGCTGCCATTTGTATTTCGGGAAATAAAATACGTTCTTCAAACCGAATATGATTGTCTAGTTCTTCTTCAACTTTATTTAAGGCCACGCCTATATCTCCGGTTTCAGAAAATAATCGTTTTATGCGTCGGTGCTGCGATAATGCTTTTTTTACCAATTCGTTATCGTCTCCCAAAACGGGAAACACATATTGCTCTTCAATATCAAAATGCTCCAATAAATGGGTTTTAAAAAACCAATCGGCATAAATTTTAATACGTTTTGGCTCTATTTCTTTTTTAAAGCCCGCTCGTATTTTCCATGCCAATAATAGGCCATGATGATGGTCCCTGCTTAAAGGTTGCAGAGCTTTATGTCGTTTTAATGGCTTTTTTTTCTTTTCCATGATTTAAAATATTAATAGTTATTAGTAATATCCCCAATGGCAAAAATATACTTGCCAAAAACAATAAGTTGTAATAATTAGGGAGTATGCCTTGTTTTAGGAAATACATAAAACCTTGAACGAAAAGTAGTATTTCGGTAAAGATAAAGCCTAAAACAAAGCTTATAATGCCTAAAGATAATACTCTATTTAAAGATGTCCAATTTTTATTTAAAATAAATAAAAATAAAAATCCACTAATAACGCCTAACATAAGTAAATGGATAAATCCAATTATAAAATTATGATATCGGAGAGCTATTTGTGATACTTCGGGGATTACTGACAAGGTCTGTAACCCAATCTTTAAAATTAAACAGCTTATGGCAAAATAATAAAGCCATTTAATAAGTGCATTATCGTTATTTAAAAATGTATTTACTTTAAATTTTATGAGTTTAAAAAACAGTATTAATGCTGCAAGCTGGACTATTGCGCCAACACCATTTATCCATAGCAATAATGGGGAGGGGGCATACCAATTAATAGGTAGAGCCAGGGTGCAAACGGTGGCCAAAACCAGAAGGATAAAGAAATTTTTAAATGATTTTGAATACGGAATTTGAAGTACGTAAAACAAAAGGGCGAAAACGGCCATTAAAAACCAACCGTTAAATTGAAAATGCAGGAAAAACTGAATGGCAATTTGATAAAACGCCGATGCCTTGCCCTGCATGGATACTGCCGGCCCCAAACACCAAACGCCAACGGTTGATAGTAGCATAAAAACAAGTGCTGTTTTTAACAGGATTTCCGATGCTTTATTATTGGTTTTTTGATATTTCCAAACCAAAAACACAAAATAGTAACTGCATAAAATATGTAAAGTTGAAAAGCTAATGGACACTGCTGCATAGCCTTGAAACGGAAAACTGAGCACCATACCCAAAACGGCTATTTCGGTTAGCCAGAACAATGTGTTGAAAATTGGTTTTTTTTCGGGAACAAAATAGTGTACAATAAAAACGTACAACATTAAATATACCCAACCTAACATGGCCACATGGGAGTGTGCATGGGTTAAAAACCGATAATTAACACCAACATCGGCAATTGCAATATAGCGCAGGAACAAGCCCATTAAGGCTGCTATTAAAAAATTGAGTAGGCATGTTAGTACTAATTTTTTGGGCATTTTATTGGTATTGCTAAATTTTGAAGTGAAAATAATTAAAAATTCCAGAATAGCCTTAGCTGTTCTGGAATTTAAAGACCAATAAAATTAGGACTGATTTAAAAACTCTAATTAAATATTAACCAAATTGTTGTTCTAATTTTATTGCCTTAGGAAATAGTATATTGTTTTCAAGATGGATATGCAGGTGCAGATCTTTTTCAAATTCATCAAGCATAGCAAATGTTACACGGTAAGTGTTACAGGCATCGGCAGGAGGATTGTAATTATTGGTAAGTTCTGCTATTTGTCTAAAACGCTCACCTTCGGCATCATGCTCGTGTTTCATCATATTAATAGGATTTTCCACAGTGCCAAAGTGTGGTGCCTCGATAGCACCTTGGCTTATGGAAGCTGCTACCATTTTTTTAATAAACGGGAACAGTACCAATTCTTCTTTTTTCATGTGGGCGGCCAATTCGCCTGCCGACTCGGTAAATAGTTTGTTTATTTCGAATAGCTCTGGATGTCTGTCGCCATGTACACGGCATAATTTATCTAAAAATTGACGCAATACCGGTGTTTTCTCCTCTACATAGCGGTGATGCTTCTTTTCAACATAATCTGCCAACAAATCTAACGGCCATGAATTATAATCGATAGATTGATTGGTTTTTGCATTAAGTACCGCATTAAGTTCATCTAAAAGCACATCGGAGCTTAGGTTTTTCTTATCGCAAACTTCCTCAATGGTTCGGTGTCCTTTACAGCAAAAATCGATACCGTGGTTACTAAATACGGCTGCTGTTCTAAAATCTTGGGCTACAAATTGCCCTATCTGTTTTTTTGAATCGTGTTGTAATGTTTCCATAATAATCTATTTCGGATATTTTTATCCTTTTTTAGTTTAAATTTTTTTTATTATACTTTAAGGAAAGAGGCTCCCGTTTTTATTCTTAGAGCCAGTTCTTCCAATGTTGTGTTTTCTACCATATTTTGTAACTCTGCCTTAACTTTTTTAAATTTATAATGTACGGGGCAGGGTTGTTCTTCGTTACAAAATTCAAATCCGAGTCCGCAACTTTCAAAAATACTGTCACCATCAATGGCTGTTATTATTTCGGATAGTTTTATTTTGGCAATGCGTTCCGGTTCAATGTCAAATCCGCCATGGGCGCCTTTTGTAGAATTTATAATGTTGTTTTTAACCAAAGCCTGTAAAATTTTTGCCGTAAATGCTTGAGGAGAATCGATTTCTTCCGAAATTTCTTTGGGGCTTACCCGTTTATTTTCGTAAGAACTTATGGCAATATAAATGGTTGCCTTTATCCCATATTCACATGCTTTCGAAAACATAAACTCTTCTAAATTTTAATGCAAATATACAATGTTTTTTTAATTCGGACAAATTTGTCTTAATTATTTTATTTGTACTTATGTCGTAGCCAGACTTTTTGCCATTCACGCTTTAAAACTAAAAACGAAACTTGTTGTGATAATTTAAGAATATCGTCGCCTTTCAAAGCTTTAATGTCTTGTTCGGGTACGTCCACAATATAAAGCAGGTTTAAATAATCTGCAAATTTTTCTTGTATAAGCGTGTACAATATTTCGTGAAGAGCCGATTTTAAAGATAACGGCTCGATATCTTCACGAACATTAAAGTCGATATTGGACAGGGCGAAATCTTTATTAAGCTGCTTAATAAGGTTGTTGTAAAGCTGTAACTGTTGTGCTTCGTTTACCAAATTGTTAAAAGTTGTAGGCAGTTGCATTATACGTTCCGTTTCATTAAGCGCAGACCAAAATCTTTTAACAGTATTTTTTTGTCTTCTGAAATTTTTAAAGTATCCAAAACCCGAAAAGCTTCATCTGTATAAGTTTCAATAGCTTGTTTTGTAGCTTTGGCACTTCCCGAGGTTTTAAAAATAGACTTGGTTAAGGTAATTTTGTCGGCATTGTTTTCTGGTTGTGAGCCAAACAATGTTTTTAGTTTATGGCTTTGTTCTTCGGTTGAAAATTCTAAAGCCTTTAAATACAGATAGGTTTTTTTGTTTTCAATAATATCGCCACCAACTTGTTTTCCAAAAGTTTCGGGATTTCCAAAAGCATCTAAATAGTCGTCTTGTAACTGGAAAGCAATGCCTAAATTTTTCCCAAAGGTATAAATACTGTGCTGTTCTTCTAAATTGGCTTGTGCTACAATAGCTCCCATTTGCAGGGCAGCACCTATTAAAACAGCGGTTTTGTATTCAATCATTTTTAAATACTGTGGAATGGTAACATCGTGGCGGGTTTCAAAATCGATATCGTATTGTTGGCCTTCGCAAACTTCCAAAGCTGTTTTGCTAAACAGTTTTGCCAAGGCTTGAAATGTTTCGGGCGGATAACGTTCAAATAGCTGATAGGCCATAATAAGCATGGCATCGCCCGATAAGATACCTGTGTTTAAGTTCCATTTTTCATGTACGGTTTTATTGCCACGACGTAAGGGAGCATCGTCCATAATATCGTCGTGCACCAACGAAAAATTATGGAAAATCTCGATACTTAGAGCAGCGTTTAAGGCCTTGCGGTAATCGCCTTTAAAAGCGTCGGCTCCCATTAAGGTTAGTACAGGACGTAAACGTTTGCCTCCCAGATCTAATATATAACGTATGGGTTCGTAAAGAGAATTGGGCTCTTTTGCCGAAACATTTTTGTTTAAAAATGTAACAAATTGCTGTTGGTATTCGTCTATTGAAAGCATGCCGCAAAAATAAATGAATTACCCATATCTAACACTTCAATATTAAATTTTATTTTTTTGAAAAAAAACTTTAGAAACTTTTTTTGTTTTTAAAGTTTCCTTAGTTTACTTTTGCGACTTGAATTATGAGAGACAAAATTTTAAGTACATCGGCAGACTTGTTTTTAAACTTAGGGTTTAAAAGTGTTACTATGGACGATATTGCCAATAAAATAGGCATATCGAAAAAAACCATTTACCAACACTACACCACCAAGACCAAGCTGGTCGAGGCCACAACATTATTTGTATTCGATAATATTTCCAAGAGTATAGACGACATTCGTGCTACATACCAAAACCCCATTGAAGAACTTTTGGAAATAAAAAAAATTGTGATGATGCACCTAAAAAACGAAAAAACATCGCCCCAATATCAACTTCATAAATATTATCCGAAAATTTATAGTACCATAAAAACCAAACAGTTCGATTTAATAAGTGAATGCACGATAAGTAATCTTGAACGAGGAGTGGAAACAGGACTTTATAGAAAGGATATCCATATCGATTTTGTATCCCGTTTATATTTCAGCTCGTTAACATCGTTTAAAGATGCCGAATTGTTTCCGCATAAAAGCTTTTCCATGAGTATGCTCTTGGATCATTTTTTAGACTACCATTTGCGCGGAATTTGCACACCAAAGGGTATAGAACGTTTAGATCAATATGTAAGTAAAAATCAATCATAAATATTAACAGATGAAACAAACACTAAAGCTCCTTTTTTGTTTCTTTTTGGTTGCAAAAGGATTTTCGCAGCATTCATCGCATACCTTATCCTTACAGGAAGCCATAAACTTTGCCTTGGATAACAACCGCTTGGCAATAAACGCCGCACGCGATATCGATGCCGCCAAACAGCAAAAATGGGAAACCACGGCCACCGGATTACCACAAATTGACATAAAAGCCGATTACCAAAACTTTTTAAAACAGCAGGTATCCTTAATTCCTGCCGAAGCTTTAGGGGGCAATCCCGGTGAGTTCGAAGAAGTTGTTTTTGGTACCAAGCAAAATGCCACGGCCACGGCCACCTTATCGCAATTACTGTTCGATGGTTCGTATATTGTAGGGTTGCAATCGGCCAAAGTGTATTTGCAGATTTCTGAAAATGCCAAGGAAAAAACCGATTTGGAAGTTAGAAAAGCCGTTATAAATGCTTACGGAAACGTGCTGTTGGCAGAAGAAACTGTTTCTATATTAAATAAAAATATTAGTGTTTTAAAAGATAATCTTGATGAAACCTCTAAAATTTATGAAAACGGTCTGGAAGAGGAAGAAAGTGTAGAGCAACTAAAAATAACCCTTTCGGGGTTAGAAAGTAGTTTGCGCAATGCCGAACGCCTTAAAACACTAGCTTACCAAATGTTAAATATAGTTTTGGGGACAGATATTGATGCCGATACAACATTAACGGATACCTTGGAAATACTTGCCGAACAGAACGTAGATTTATTTCTTTTAGAACACGAAGTTTCGGTAGAAAACAATATCGACTTCCAAATTGCCGAAAGCAACCTGATATCGACCGAATTGTTGCTAAAATTAGAGAAAAGTAAGTACCTGCCAACAGTATCTGCATTTTTAAATGGTGGTTATTCGGGATACAATAATACGTTCTCATTTTTTAAAAGGGAGCAGGATTGGTTTGGTACCTCGCTTTTTGGTGTAAACCTAACTGTACCTGTTTTTAGTTCTTTTGGTAGAAAAGCCGCTACCCGGCGAGCTAAAATAAATCTTGAAAAAGCAAAAACCGATTTAACCGAAACCGAACAGCAAATTAGACTTCAAATAGCTACGGCTAAAAGTGAATACCAATTTGCTCTCGAAGATTATGGCAATAAAAAAGAAAATCTAAGCCTTGCCGAGCGTATAGAACTTAAAAACCAGACCAAATTTTTTGAAGGTATAGCTTCAAGTTTCGAACTGCGTCAGGCACAAACACAGCTTTATACAACACAACAGGAATATTTGCAAGCTTTACTTAATATTATAAACTCGAAAGCCGAACTGGAAACAGTACTTAATAGTATTGGCAATTAATAACGGGCAAAAAACACAAAACACTAAAACATCATCACTAATGAAAAACATATATATCACCTTACTAACGGCTACATTTTTGGTTTCTTGTGGCGGCGAAAACAAACGCAATTCGGTAGAAAAAGTTTTAGAAAGCAATGATTTGACTAAAATACGCGAAAAACGTGCCGAATTGGTTAATCAGCAAGACGAAATCCATTCAAAATTAATGTTGTTGGACGAAGCTATTTCAAAATTGGATACTCTAAAAAAAGTGCCTTTAATTACGACACTTATAGCTAAAGAAGAAGTTTTTAAACACGAATTGGAAATTCAGGGTAACGTAACGACCAAAAATCTATTGGTTATCACGCCCGAGTACAATGGCATTTTAACTCATGTATATGTAAAGGAAGGCCAACATGTAAGTAAAGGTCAAATTTTAGCTAAGATAGACGATGGCGGACTAAGCCAACAGTTGGCTCAGTTAAAAATCCAGACCGAATTGGCTAAAACGACTTTCGAACGGCAAAAACGTCTTTGGGACCAAAATATAGGTAGCGAAATGCAGTTTTTACAAGCTAAATCGACCTACCAATCGCAAGAAGAAATGGTAAACCAACTCCAACAGCAAATAGCAAAAACGTTTGTAAAAGCACCTTTTTCGGGTACTATAGACGATGTTATCACCGAGCAAGGTAGTGTTGTTGCAGCCGGTCAATCGCCTTTAATGCGTTTGGTTAACCTTAACAATATGTATATTGAAACCGATGTGCCCGAAAGTTATATTGCCGATATAACCAAAGGCAAAAGCGTAACAGCCAATTTCCCTGTTTTGGGTAAAACCTTCGAGACCAAAGTGCGTCAGGCAGGCGATTTTATCAATCCGGCTAACCGTACGTTTAAAGTCGAAATCGATATTCCCGTAAAGGACAGCAATATAAAACCCAACCTTACGGCCAAATTGAAAGTTAACGATTATACCAGCGAAAATGCTATTTTGATTCCGCTAAGCATCATTTCCGAAAACTCAAACGGCGAACAATACATTTACGTTATTAAAAATAAAAATGCCGATAACAAAGGCGAAGCTATAAGGGTTATTGTAAAAACGGGAAAAACACAGGGTGATGTTGTCGAGGTCTTGGAGGGTATAGAAAGTGGTGCCGAAATTATTAAAGAAGGAGCCCGTAGTGTAAAGAATGGCCAAATTGTAAAAGTAATTAACTACTAAACCAAGAACATTATGACCAAAAAGAAAAAGAAAGTCAGCAAAGAATTTGGTTTATCCTCATGGGCTATTGATAACAAAACCACCATGTATGTCCTTATTGCCGTATTTTTCTTTGTAGGCAGTTCGGCATTTTTTAATATGCCGAGGGAAAGTTTTCCCGAGGTAAACGAAACCAAAATATATGTTAGTGTACCATTTCCTGGGAATACGGCCGAAGATATAGAAAAGCTTATTGTTGACCCATTGGAAGATAAGCTTAAAACGGTAAGCAATGTTGTTGAAATTACCTCTACTTCACAGGAAGATTATGGAATGATAATAGTAGAGTTCGACGAAGATATCGAAGTCGATGCCGCCAAGCAAAAGGTTAAGGACGAAATAGATACCGAAACCTCAAGCGAAGACTGGCCTACTTTTAACGGGGCAAAAGTAGAACCCGATGTGTTCGAACTTAGTCTTAGCGAAGAAATGCCCATTTTAAATATTAATATTTCGGGCGATTATCCTGTTGAAAAACTAAAGGAGTATGGCGAGTACCTTCAAGATGAAATTGAAGATTTAATAGAAATAAAACAAGTCGATATCCGTGGTGCTCAAGAAAAAGAAGTCGAGGTAGCCGTAGATATTTATAAAATGATGGCGGCAAAAGTAACGTTTTCAGACATCCTTAATGCCTTAGGTAACGGTAATGCCACTATATCGGCAGGTAATTTAATTGCCAGCGGGCAACGCCGTACCATTCGGGTTTTGGGCGAAATTGAAAATCCAAACGAACTGGAAAACTTCGTCGTAAAATCCGAAGAGGGTAACGCCATATATCTTAAAGATATTGCAGGGGTCGAATTTAAAGAAAAGGATAAAACCACTTTTGCCCGTGAGTTTGGTAGTCCCGTAGTAATGCTCGACGTAAAAAAACGGGCAGGTAAAAACATGGTCGATGCCGCCGATCAGATCCAAACTATCGTAAAACATGCTGTTGACGAGGTATTGCCCAAAGATTTAAAAGTAAGCATAACCAACGACCAATCATCGGTTACCGTTGGTATGGTTGATGACCTAATAAACAACATTATCTTTGGCGTACTGTTGGTTGTTACCGTTTTAATGTTTTTTCTTGGGTTTAAAAATGCCCTTTTTGTGGGTTTTGCCATTCCTATGTCCATGTTTATGTCGCTTATGGTTTTAGACCTCTTTGGTATTTCGCTAAACACCATGGTATTGTTTGGTCTTATTATGGGACTGGGTATGTTGGTTGACAATGGTATTGTAGTGGTTGAAAATGTTTATAGGCTTATGGACGAAGAGGGCATGAGCCGAATGGAAGCCGCCAAAAAAGGAATAGGCGAAATAGCATTTCCCATTATTATTTCGACGGCAACAACTATCGCTGCTTTTATTCCATTGGGTTTATGGCCGGGTATTATGGGCGAATTTATGATGATTTTGCCTCAAACGCTATCCATTGTTTTGGGGTCTTCGCTATTTGTGGCCATCTTTTTTAATTCTGTTCTCGTATCGCAGTTTATGAATATAGAAGACAAAGAAATGCCCTTAAAACGCATCATCATTACAACCATAATCATGGCTGTATTGGGACTTATTGTATTCTTTATGGGCGGAAAATATAAAGGTATGGGCTCCTTAATGCTTGTTACGGCTGTTATGCTTTGGGTATATCGTTTGTTTTTACGCAGGTGGGCCAATAATTTCCAAGAAAAAACATTGGTGAAGTTAGAGAATTTTTACGAAAAACAATTGCGTAATGCACTTTCCAAAAGAAAGCCTTACTTCATTAGTATTTTTACGTTTGTATTGTTGATTATAGCTTTTATAGGCTTTGGTTTCTCGTTGGCAACACAGCGTACAAAGGTGGAATTTTTTCCAGACAATAAGCCCAACCAGATTATAGTTTACATTGAATATCCACAAGGTACTGCCATAGAAAAAACCAATGCCATTACCAAAGAAATAGAAAATAAGGTATATGAGGTTTTAAACGACCCGCAATATATTGACAAAGGCTATAATTTTATGGTTGAAAGTGCCGTATCGCAAGTGGGCGAAGGTGCAGGAAACCCAATGACAGATGGGGCTACCACCGAAATGCCGCACCGTGGCAAAATCACGGCTTCGATGCGGGAATTTAAATATAGACGGGGCAAGGACAGCGAATTATTACGCCAAAAAGTACAACAAGCCTTAGTGGGTATTTACCCCGGTGTTTTAATTTCGGTCGAGAAAGACCAAAACGGCCCTCCTACGGGTGCTCCCATCAATATTGAAATTGAAGGTGACGATTATGTCGAATTGATAACTACTGCCGAACGTATGCGTGAATTTATCAATGGCAGGAACATTGCAGGAATAGACGAACTTAAAATCGATGTAAACAAAGACAAACCTTCGATGGAAGTGGTCGTAGATAGAAAAAAAGCTGGCGAATTGGGTATAAGTGCTGCTCAAATAGGACAACAATTGCGTAATTCGCTTTTTGGAGCTAAAGCCGGCGTTTATAAAGAAGGTGGTGACGATTACGATATTTACGTACGTTTTAATCAAGACAATCGGTACAATACCAGTGCATTATTCAACCAAAATATAACTTTTAGGAATAATTTAGGACAGCTAATGGAAATTCCCGTTTCGGTAGTTGCCAATTACGAAAATACCTCTGGGTTTAGTGCCATAAAGCATAACGATACCAAGCGTGTAGCAACGGTTTATTCGGCTCTGGCACCAGGTTATACCGATGCACAGGCCATTGTTACCAAAATACAGAACGAAATGAAAAGTTTCGAAAATATGCCTAAAAACATCAAAATAGATTATACCGGACAGATTGAGGAACAAAACAAACAAATGAATTTCTTGATGGGAGCTTTTTTTACAGGGTTGGGACTCATATTTTTTATTTTGATATTTCAATTTAATTCCATTTCGAAACCAACCATTATTATGTTGGCTATATTTTTAAGCCTAATAGGCGTGTTTGGTGGATTGGTAATTAGCGGTAGTGCCTTTGTTATTATGATGACTATGGTAGGGATTATTTCATTAGCAGGTATTGTGGTTAATAACGGTGTGGTACTGCTCGATTATGCCCAACTTTTAATAGACCGTAGAAAACACCAGTTAAAGTTGGACGGTAGTGATTACTTAAGTACCGACGATTTGTTCGAGTGTATAGTAAAGGCAGGAAAAGCCCGTTTGCGTCCGGTGTTGTTAACGGCCATAACCACGATTTTGGGATTAATACCGTTGGCCATTGGATTCAATATTAACTTCTTTACACTTTTTGCCGACCTAAATGCGAATATTTATTTTGGGGGCGATAATGTTGTGTTTTGGGGTCCTTTGGCGTGGACGGTAATTTATGGTTTGTTTGTGGCCACTTTTTTAACGCTTATTGTTGTACCCGTACTGTTCTTTTTAAGCGTAAAGTTAAAAATGTGGATATACAAAACATTTTCACCTAAAGAAAATAAAGAGCCTTTGGTCGAGATTCAACCGACCGAATAGTTATTTATCCAACAAAAATATTTACCGAGAAAGCCTTAACAATTGTTAGGGCTTTTTTGTCAATAATCATCAAACTTATAATTCATGTACAGAAGTCATAATTGTGGCGAGTTAAACACATTGCACATTATACAGAGGTAATAATCTTGGCAGGTTAGAGATAAAGGGTTTATTGTTTGGGTTACACAATCACTACGTTATAACGCAATTGGTACTCCGTCTTTCCGAGTATGCCGAAATGGATTTTGCTTTAAAAATATTTGGCTTATTAATTTTTTCTACTGAATGAAAAATCTAACGTCTTCGTTTTTTATTTTCAAAAGGTAATGAAATAAAAAAATCACCTAACATTTTTATTGCTAAGTGATTTTTTTTTTTTTTTGAATGTTTATATTTTTCAAAAATTATTCTACGTACGTATAAACTGCGGTATAGTTCTCGGTTTCATCTGCTTCTATTATACCGTTACTATTGTAATACTCCACTTTACCTACTGCCGACATTGGGTAGTTATCGTTATCGTAAACATAGTCGATGGAAAGTGTAGATTCTATAATACCATCTTCATCTTTAAACACTATTTTTTTTGGATTGTTTACAAAAAATAGTGTTCTGGCCTTAATTATTTCCGGTACTTGTGGGTTTATACTAAGGTTTAATTCAACCCTATCCAATACATCAATAATGCCGGCGGCTTCCAAAGTATAGTAGTACGGGTTGGGCGTGTTGTCATAGGTTATTTCAGCGGTATATGTTTGCTGGTAATAATCGTAGTTCTGGTTGGTGTTATTCCATTCTTGTTCTTCGCTATAAATTGCAACTTTGGATGGGTTGCCGTTTTCGTCGTATTCCAAAACATCGCCTTTCTCAAAAACATCATATGGAGATTGGAACAGTTCATTAATATCAAATATTTCAGTGCCGTCCGAAATATTTGATAAATCATTATCGCTGTAAGCAAAATCAACCGTATCATTATCATCATTCGAAACAGTATTTAATGTACCATTTGAATTGTAGGTAAAGGTTACGGTTTCTTCTTCAGAAGAATAAATATCGGTAAAAACAATAGTTTTTATCAATTTTTTTACGGTGTTTCCGTTGGCATTTTCAAACTCATCTGAAGCAGAATCATCACTGCAACCAGTTACAATAAGCGAAACAAATAAGATAGGTAATAGATGGATTAGTTTTTTCATTGTTATATTATATAATAAATTTAGCTGGTAAATGTAAAGTATTTTGGACAAATACATTATTTTTTATTCACTTTTAATTTTTTGTCAATAATCATCAAACTTCATTAAATTTGCAATTCTAAAAATCATGTATGTACAGAAGTCATAATTGTGGCGAGTTAAACGCATCGCACATCAATACAGAGGTAACCTTAGCTGGTTGGGTTCAAAAATCGAGAGATAAAGGGTTTATTGTTTGGGTCGATTTACGCGATCGCTATGGTATAACACAATTGGTTTTCGACGAAGAGCGCAGCAGTAAAGCCATAATGGAACAGGCTCAACATTTAGGGCGCGAATTTGTAATACAGGTTAAGGGAACGGTAATAGAAAGGGCCTCAAAAAACAGTAATATACCAACGGGAGAAATAGAGTTATTGGTTTCTGAATTGAACGTATTGAACAAAGCTAAACTGCCCCCATTTACCATTGAAGATAAAACCGATGGCGGTGAAGATTTACGCATGAAATACCGTTATTTGGATATTCGTCGCAATCCGGTAAAGGACAGTTTGATTTTTAGGCACAAAGTAACACAGGAAGTTCGCAATTATTTATCAAATGAAGGGTTTATAGATGTCGAAACACCTTATTTAATAAAATCGACACCCGAAGGTGCTCGTGATTTTGTGGTGCCTTCGCGTATGAATACCGGCCAATTTTACGCACTGCCGCAATCGCCGCAAACCTTTAAGCAATTACTTATGGTAGGCGGTATGGATAAGTATTTTCAGATTGTGAAATGTTTTAGGGACGAAGATTTGCGTGCCGACAGACAGCCCGAGTTTACACAAATAGACTGCGAAATGGCCTTTATAGAACAAGAGGACATACTTAACACTTTTGAAGGCCTAACCCGCCATTTATTAAAAAAAGTTAAAGATGTCGAGGTTGATAAATTCCCAAGAATGCAGTACGACGATGCTATGCGCCTGTACGGAAACGACAAGCCCGACATTCGTTTTGGTATGCAGTTTGGAGAACTTAATGCCGTTACGCAACATAAAGATTTTAATGTGTTTAATACAGCCGAATTGGTTGTGGGTATTGCGGTTCCCGGAGGAAACGCTTATACCAGAAAAGAAATAGACCAACTTATTGATTGGGTAAAACGGCCGCAAATTGGGGCTTTGGGTATGGTATATTGCCGTTGTAACGACGATGGTTCGTTCAAGTCGTCGGTCGATAAGTTTTACGATCAGGTCGATTTCTCCAAATGGGCCAAAGTTACCGGTGCCAAGGCAGGCGATTTAATTTGTGTACTTTCGGGCAATGCCAATAAGGTACGTACACAACTAAGTGCTTTGCGTATGGAGTTGGCAGAACGCCTTGGTTTGCGCAATCCCAACGAATTTGCACCACTTTGGATAGTCGATTTTCCGCTATTGGAATGGGACGACGAAACCAAGCGTTACCATGCTATGCACCACCCGTTTACATCGCCAAAACCCGAACAGATAGACCTTTTAAAAACCAATCCCGGAGCCGTAAAGGCCAATGCTTACGATTTGGTACTTAACGGAAACGAAATTGGGGGAGGATCTATAAGGATACACGATAAAGAAACCCAATCGCTTATGTTCGATTTGCTCGGCTTTACGCCCGAAGAGGCCAAAGCACAATTTGGCTTCTTAATGGATGCTTTCCAATATGGTGCACCGCCACATGGAGGTCTTGCTTTTGGATTGGATAGATTGGTGTCCATTTTGGGTGGGCAAGAAACCATTCGCGATTTTATAGCTTTCCCAAAAAACAATGCGGGTCGTGATGTTATGATTGATGCTCCGGCTCCCATAGATAACGAACAATTAACCGAATTGAGCCTAAAACTTAATGTTGAAAGTGAATAATAAAAAGGGAAAAGTTGAATATAGAACCAAAAATCAGAACTTTGTTGCTTTAAAAAATAGATAATAGAAATAAAGATGATAGAGTAGAGATGATGGAAGGAGAAAAGCTTTATGGCTATATTGAGCGTATCGAAAATGTTTCTTTATTAAATTGAAACCAAAAGAAAGGTCGTTATACTTTTAATTTTTTGACTTTCCTTTTTTTGACTTTCCACTTAATTTTTATTCTTATTTTTACATTATGGCGATAAATTCCAAAGGGTTATTCCGGAAATTCTACATTTGGAGATACAAACATATTTCCGAACGCCAGTTTGTTTATATTCTTAGTATTGCAGTTGGTGTTTTGGCGGGTATGGGTACAGTGGTTTTAAAAAACCTTACCCACTTTATCCGATCGCTTTTGGAGTTGAATCTTTTTAAAAACTACCAGAATACCCTTTATTTTATCTTTCCCATAATTGGTCTTGTTTTGGTGTATGTCATCAAACAAACATGGCTTAAAAAACATATTGGGCACGGTATTCCATCAACACTTTACGGTATTTCAAAATTAAACGGAATTATTCCAAAGTACAGTATTTACGCTTCGTTAATTACGGCACCCATAACTGCAGGTTTTGGTGGTTCGGTAGGGTTACAGGGACCCGCCGTTAGTATTGGGGCTGCTTTGGGGTCTAACACAGCACAGTTGTTCCATATGAATACCAAAACGCGTATGTTGTTAATTGGTTGTGCTTCGGCAGGGGCTATGGCATCTATGTTTAAAGCACCTGTTGCTGCCGTTATTTTTGCTGTCGAAATTTTTAGTTTGGATATTGCCTTTGCATCGTTGGTGCCGTTGCTGTTGGCTTCGGTTTCGGCGGTTATTACATCGTATTTGTTTTTGGGAACCGATATTATGTTACATGTCGATTTAAATACGAGCTTCAACTTTAAGGATATTCCCATTTATATTTTACTGGGTGTGGTAACTGCTATTGCTTCGGTGTATTTTTCTAAAGTATTTTTTGGTATTACCAATTTTTTCAAACAGTACAAAAGCCGTGCTTACCGCTTATTAATTGGGGGGTTGGCAATTGGTACGATATTATATTTTATTCCGCCGCTTTATGGTGAAGGTTACGGTCTTATGAACAATCTTTTAAAAGGCGACCATTTGGCAGCCATTGGTAATACACCGTTCCATTTGGATTTGTCCAATATTTGGATTGTTGTTGGGTTGCTTTTGGGTATTGCCGTTTTTAAGGCCATTGCCATGACTACCACATTTGGTGCTGGTGGTGTGGGCGGTATTTTTATTCCAACCTTGGTTATGGGTAGCGCTTTGGGTAATGCTTTTGCTAAAGTTATAAACCATATAGGCTTGGGATTTTCGGTTCCTGAAGCCAATTTTACGCTTCTGGGTATGACGGGACTTATGGCTGGTGTGCTGCATGCACCACTAACGGCCATTTTCCTTATTGCCGAAATTACTAGTGGGCATGAACTGTTTGTGCCGCTTATGATTGTTTCGGCCATTTCGTTTGCTATTACCAAATATTACGTATCGCATTCTATTTACACCATGAAACTTGCCGAACGCGGCGAATTGATGACACACGACAAAGACCAAAATGTGCTTATGGTTCTTGATATAGATAAAGTGATTGAAACCAATTTTGTGGTTTTAAAACCCGAAATGAAATTGGGCTGTATTTTAAACGAAGCGGTAGCCAAATCGTCGCGAAACCATTTTCCGGTGGTGAATGATAATGACGAATTTCTCGGTGTTATCCGTTTGGACGATATTAGGCATATTATGTTTAATGCCGACTTGTACGATACCGTAACCGCCGATAATTTAATGCATGCCGATGCCGGTATAATCGACTACGATAGCGATACCATGCAAAGTATTATGGATAGGTTTAAAACAACCGGAGCGTGGAATTTGCCGGTAATTAAAAATGGAAAATATTACGGCTATATTTCAAAATCGAAATTATTAACGGCTTATAGGCAACAGCTTATCAAATTCACCAAATAACCAAAACATGAAGTACTTTATCCTGTTTTTTACCATCGCATCGTTAACAAGCATTGTTTTAGGATTTGCCTTAAATGTTGATTATGCTCAAAAACTTATTGGTTTTGGTGTTGTGGGCTTGTTTTTTATAGTGTTTCCTCTATTTTCGTATTACCGTTGGAAAGACAAAAACCTAAAGGACTACATGCTTACCAAAGAAAATATTGAGAAAATGCGAAAAAGCCAAGAAAAAAATAAGTATTAATTGGATTTGATGGATTTTTAAAATCTGCCTTTACGAACAAGATAAAACTTTTTTAGAGCCTGTTTAAATTTATATCAATTGTTTTTCTATATATCTTTTTGTGTATATTTTTGTTAAAATTTCATTAAGTAGCCCAGCTATTATCTTCTATTTTGCCTCATTCTAACTTTACAAAAAGTCAATCATACAAATTTAAATAGGCTCTTAAAATAAATGGAATATTATTGCTAATGTTCGTGTTTATCATGGATTTTGGTATGCTTACCATCATTCCATAGTGTTAAAATATCGGTGGCAACATGTGCTCCGCTGCCCGAAGCTATAGCAAATTGACTGCGCCAACCGGCTAAAGTACCGGCTACATAAAGATTTTTTTCGATTAAATGATCGGTATTCTTTAACCAAATTCTATTTTTTTCGGCTGCCGATCTGGGATGGGGTTCAATATATGGTTCCAACCCTTTTATACGCAACAGTTCGGTGTAACCTGCTGCAACAACCACTATTTTTGCCTTATAAGCTAATTTATTTGTTTTAACCATAAAAACAGTGTCCGCTTTAGATATTTCCAAAACTTTTTCGTGTTCAATTTGTTTTACGTGGGGGTATAAATCAGCAAGTTGCTGTTTGCCTTGATTTAAAATAGAAATGCCTGTAGTGTTAGGCGGTAATCCTAAAACATTATTGAATAATGCAGTTTGTAAATGCGACGATTTTTGGTGCACGATTATCCCAATGCGTCGATGTTGTACATACTCTTTTTTATGGGCAGACCCCAAGACCAAAGCGCATGACATACCAGCTGCTCCACCACCAATAATCAAGACATCGAACATGTTATTTACGTTCTTTTATTTTTTGTTCAATACGTTTGGAAAAAAATAAAATAAATACAAGTACCAATCCGCATAAAATAGCCATAACCGTAATTAGGGCTGTTGTGCTTTCTTCGTTAAAAGGATCGTTAAAGTCAACATACGTTAAATTAAACGCAATGAGTATTACCGAAATTATGCTGTATATAAGAGTGAATATTTTCATATTTTTTTATTGTTAACATCGATCCGGACTAATACATTAAAGCCTTAATATTGTGGGCAAAGAGCTTAACAGCAATGGCAAGCAATACCACACCAAATATTTTTCGGATAATATTGATACCATTTTGACCTATTAACCGTTCTATTCTGGCCGATGTTTTTAGTACTATAAAGATAATAATAACATTTAATATAACGGCTATTATAATATTTTCGGTTCTAAATTCGGCTCTTAACGAAAGTAAGGTTGTTAAACTTCCGGGGCCTGCAATTAATGGAAATGCCAAAGGAAAAACGGTTGCCGACATGGCTTCTTCTTCCTCTTGTTTATAAAGGGTTATGCCCAAAATCATTTCCAAAGCAATAAAAAACAAGATAAAAGCACCTGCGACAGCAAATGAGTTGACATCGATACCAATAAGGTTAAGAATACTTTTTCCAACAAAAAGAAACACAATTAAAATAATACCGGCAATAAGCGATGCTTTTCCACTTTGTATATGTCCCATTTTTTTTCGCAAATCGATTATAATAGGAATATTTCCAACAATATCGATTACGGCAAATAGAACCATAAATGCAGTGAAAATTTCTTTAAAAATGAATTTAATTTCCATGGCTTTTAAATTTTGGCGCAAAAGTATAGTATTATCATTAAACTAAAGCCAAAGTTTCATTAATTTTGTGCTTCGAAATTTATATGTGTTATGTTTCAATTAGGAAAGACTATAATTTCCGAAGATATTATAGAAAAAGAATTTGTTTGTAACTTATCGGCATGCAAGGGCGCTTGTTGTATTGATGGCGATGCCGGGGCACCTCTTGATGCAGATGAAACAAAGATTCTCGATGCTATTTACCCCAAGGTAAAACCTTATTTACGTCCAGAAGGTATTAAGGCCATAGAGCAGCAAGGTACTTATATTACCGGCGAAGACGGCGAATTGGAAACGCCTTTGATTAATGGTGCCGATTGTGCCTACGTGATATTCGACGAAAAAAATGTAGCGCTATGTGCTATTGAAGAAGCTTATAATCAAGGTGAAATTACCTGGAAAAAACCCGTGTCCTGCCATTTGTACCCAGTTCGTGTTCAAAATTACAGTGAGTTTTCGGCAGTAAATTACCATAAATGGCCTATTTGCGATGATGCCTGTACATTAGGAAAAGAACTTCAAGTACCCATTTATAAATTTGTAAAAGAGGCCTTGATTAGAAAATTTGGAGAAGATTGGTATGCCGAACTTGAAAAAGTAGCCACCGAAAAAATGAAATAGATTTGGTACTATAACCGTTTAAAATACAAAAGCCTGTCCAATGGTACGGTTAGTGTGATTGATCTATCTCCTTTAAATATTTTGCCATTGTCGGCCTTCCATTTTCCTTTTGGTAAAACTACCGTTCTTTTGTTGGTGTTTTTTTCTAAAAAAGGAGCTACCAAAATGGTGTCGCCAAGCATAAATTGGTCTTTAATTGTATGATAGCCTTTATTTGGGAAAACATATTCCATATTCCTAACAATGGGTTCGCCTGTTTTGGCGGATTTTTTGGCCAATTCCAGTATCAAAGGCTTAAATTGTTCTCTTAGTTTGACCGTTTTTTTTATGGCTTCGAAATGTTCTTTATCCAAGATGCGCCATGGGGCTACCGAAAATTGCATCATGGGCATTAGCGCGTGGGTTTGGGCAGAACGTACAATAAGATCTTGGTCTATATGTTCGGTATTTAAAAAAGAGGTAAACTCCCCTCCGCCAATTAAATCGGGACAGGTAAAGGCATAACCCATTAAGCCTTGTGCGGTAATGTTGGGTATAAGCATGTTAAGATAGTTCCAGTTATGCCCTTTGTCGCTTAGCCGTTGTGCTAGCGGTAGTCCTGCCATTTTCCACATGGCTCTGTATTCGTTAAAAGGATAATCTAAGCCTATTTTTCCAAATAATGCGGTGTGTTCGTTAGGGGAAAGTGTTTTTGAATGACCTATTAAATGATCCGGATAAAAATAAGTGTCGCCCGCATCGAACTTAAAACCATCTACGTTATATTCGTCCGTGAGCTTGTTTAGTTCTTCTTTGAACCAAGACTGGGCCTTTGGATTTGTAAAGTCCAAAACGGCACTAACGCCATTCCACCAATAAATCATGGCGGGTTCTTCGGGTTTTACAAAAGTGCTGCTGTTGCTCTCATTTTTAGGATTCTTTAAAAACAACCCCTGCTTGGCCAAATTTCTATAAACATCGGAATCCGGACTAACAAAAGGGCATACCCATAGCATAACTTTAAACCCTAATTTATGTAACTCTGCCATCATGGCTTTAGGGTTGGGGAAACGCCCGGGATGGAAACGCCATTTTCCATAGTCTTCCTGCCAATTATCATCGATCATTAAAACACCCGGAGGCAAACCATTGTCTATAATGGCATGTGCATACGAAAGAATGTCCTTTTGGTTTTGGTTGTACATAAGTTCAATCCATGTATTGTACTGCGGAAAGGTAAAAAGCTCGGTAGCCGGCATTTTGCCATTGGCTGGAAAGAACTTTTGCGAAGCGTATAGGTAAGCTTCTTTTAAGGTGTTACCTGATTGCTCTTGGATTATGGTTGTTCTTGGTTCAATAGTGATGGTTTTTTCTGTGACAGTAAACTTAAAAGGTTCTTCAGACCAAATAATGCGCCCTTTGTTGGATAAAAGTAAAGGCTGAAATTGGTTGCCTTTATTATTCCCGTACATGTTGTAAGTAAAAGGTTTGTTATAGGGCATTAAACGGCCATCGTTAACGGCGCCTCCCCACCAATACTCTTCGTCAAGAACAGGTATGATATGTGTTTGTAAATCAATTTGTTTTTGTTGAGCCGTTAGTACATGGCTCCATATTAAACCAAGAAATAATATTTTTAAGGATAGTTTTGGCATTGTTTCTAATTTTTCGCTTAAATACAAAAAGTATAAATCATCCTCAATATATTTGATAAACAAAATATTGAAAACCAGACCCTCAAAGGTTTTTACTTCGACTTCGCTCAGTACAAGTAAACCTTCGAGGTCTTGAAGGTTGGCTTAATAGGCCAATAAAGATAATTTTTTCGTGTACTATAAAAAATAATTTCCCTTTTGGTAACAAATAGTAAAAATAGGTGTCTTATTTTTGCACATAATAAAATTAAAACCAAATCTATTATGAAATTAAAACTACTCCTCTTTAACCTACTTATGTTTGTGTGCATACTTGTAAACGCACAAGATAAGCATTATTTAAAAGCCAATATTGGGCATATTGAAAATACTTTAAAGGCTACAGGCTTTAAAAGTAAGCAACTTATAAAAATACCAACAGATAATAATACTGTTGAAACATTCGCCATTACCCAAGTGCCCAATAGTTTGCATCCTGAACTGAATAAAAAATATCCAGGTATTAAAAGTTTTGTGGGAACATCAACCGATAAGCAAAAGCAAATCAATATTTCATATGGTTACGGCCGTTTTTATGGAAGCATAAAAGCCGATGGCAAAATAATTAATTTCCAAAACCAAAATACAAGTAAAACGTCCAAACTTGTGGTAGAAAACGAACTGGAAATTTCCCATGATGAATGTGGTACTTGTAACGAAAAAGAAAAACAATGTGGTATTTCCGATGCGGATAATCATCTGGGAAAAACGGCTAAGAGTACATTGTTAAATAAAGCGGCGGCAGCTTCAAACTCTAGAGGTGCAACCAAAACCACTTACACTATTGTAATGACGGCTACCGCTTACCAAAACCAATCTTGGGGGTTTACAACAAAAGCCGAAAGTTTAACAAGAGTTAATGCCATATTGGACTATGTAAATTCTATTTACAGAAGGGAATTAGCTGTAGAATACATATTGCATCCAGATGCCGATTTAGTTTTATATATAGACCCTGCCGAATGTCCTTACCCCGACGCCGCTGTTTATGATTTAGAAAATATAGATCCAGGAACTGGTATGAGTTATCTTAATATGCATAGAGCTGATATCGATTCCAAATATGATAATTCTGTACATACCGCTTTTTTATTGATGCCAAGTACTATTGGGCGAGGCGCACCTTATCCTTGTGGAAATAGTAGAGCCCGAGTTGGTGCAGGTGGAGGTTCTAATCCGCAAAATGGTTTGGTTCTTCACGAATTGGGGCATCATTTAAACGGAGGTCATACATATACGCATGATACTTCGCCCGACGTTACCCGATTAGGCTATAGTATGGTTGGTAATAATAGCACCTATATTCACAGTTATAATTTTGAAAAAATGCAAAGTGCTATTGATAATTATTCGGGGTGTGCTACCAAAACAGCTACCGGAAATACACCTCCTGTCGTTTCGGCTCCTATCGATGGTTTAACTATTCCTATTGGAACACCGTATGCGCTTACCGGAACAGCAACCGATGTAGATGCCGATGCCGACTTAACTTATACGTGGCAAAACCAAGATGCCGCTAATAGCGACGAAGCTACCAAATTACAATATGCCCACGAAACACCAAGTGCTACCGGAAATGTAAGATATATTCCTGCTGTAAGTACCTTGTTAAACAACGATTTAGATAAACATTCACTACTTCCTACGGTAAGCAGAACCATTACTTCCAGATTATTGGTTCGAGATAATCAACTACCTATTGGAGCAGTAAGTTATCAAGAAGTAGTTATAAATGTAGATGCTACTGCCGGGCCGTTTTTAGTGACTTCTCAAGATGAATTTTTATATTATTCCGGAGGCGATACCATGAATATTACTTGGGATGTTGCCAATACCGATAATGCTAATGTAAATGTCCAAAATGTAAATATTTTATTGAGTACTGATAATGCTGTTACATGGACAACTTTATTAGCAAATACCGCTAACGATGGAGCCGCATCGGTAACTTTACCCAATACGCCAAGCACAACTTGTAGAATTAAAGTAGAAGCTGCCGGTAATATTTTTTATGACATTAATAATACCGATTTTGAAATTGTAGATTCAACACAACCTCAAATTGGTCTTGTATGTCCCGAACCTAAACAAAAAGTGTTAAACGAAAATACAATTGATTA
>JBKEDH010000002.1:0-11628 GCA_047975295.1 Aestuariibaculum sp. | reverse complement strand
TACTAAAACAAACATTACAAACCAAAACATCAAATTTTACTAAGAACCTGTTTAAATTTGTATGAAGACTTTTTGTATAGTTTATTTTTGATGCAGAATGAGACAAAATAGAAGATAATAGCTGGGCTACTTGATGAAATTTTAACGAAATTATGCGCACAATTGGTATAAATTCAAACAGGCTCTAAGCTCCATTTTTATAATCCATGTGCTGTTTTGGTTTCTGGCAATCCCCCTTATTATTATTAAAATTTAACTGTGAAACCACACTTACCCTATTTTTATTTAAGCTACTTATACATATTGTACTGGGTATTTCGGCAAAAAAACTTAATGAAAAAGACTTGATTTTATTGATTCCTTTTTTCGAAATATTTTTAATTGTTGTACAATTGACTATATTTATGGCGAGCCTAACAACAAGAACCAAACATTGACAGTAGAAGAAGCTATTAAACGGGCAAAGGACAACGACCAAAAAGCATTCAACTTTTTATTGGATACATTTTGGGATGCCGTTTACGGATTTCAGCTAAAACGGGTTGAAAACGAAAACGACTCCGAAGACATTACCATCCAAACATTCTCAAGGGCATTCGACAGGATCGAGACTTTTAATGAATCGTACCAATTTAAAACCTGGCTTATTACCATTTCCAAGAATATCCATATCGATTTACTTAGAAAAAAGAAAAACTCGATAGACCAAGTAAGTTCCAACGACGAAAAAAGTATCTATCAGATTTTGGACGAATCGCCAACACCCGAAGACAAACTTATTACCGAACAGCATTTGTCCAAATTATTAAAGGATATTAAAAAGTTAAAACCACATTATCAAGAGATTATTAACTTAAGGTTTTTTCAGGAACTAAGCTATAAGGAAATTTCAGAAAAATTAAACGAACCCATTAACAACATAAAGGTAAAACTACTACGGGCAAAAAAGCTTCTTGCCGAAATTATCCAACAACACTAAAAAATGATGGATAAACTTAAAAACCTGGAGCCGGGATTGTTATTTGCGGGGCAGCAATAGGTGTTTCGCATTTGGTATCTCGCCATCTTGTTGGGATAATTTTAAGAGAATACTTTGTATCTTTGTATTTTATTTAAAACAAATGAACCAAGAAACCGTTTCGAATATATTGCCCGAAGAACGTCAAGCTAAGCCCAAATGGTTACGTGTTAAACTTCCTACAGGGAAAAAATACACCGAACTAAGGGGTTTGGTCGATAAATACAAACTCAATACCATTTGTACCTCTGGAAGCTGCCCCAATATGGGAGAATGCTGGGGAGAAGGCACCGCAACCTTTATGATTTTAGGAAATATCTGTACACGTTCCTGTGGATTTTGCGGAGTAAAAACCGGTCGTCCGGAAACAGTTGACTGGGACGAACCCGAAAAAATTGCACGCTCCATAAAACTAATGAATATTACACATGCTGTTTTAACCAGCGTGGATCGTGACGATTTAAAAGATATGGGGAGCATTATGTGGGCAGAAACTATAAAAGCAGTACGCAGAATGAACCCCGGCACAACCTTAGAAACGCTTATCCCAGATTTTCAAGGTGTTGAGCGCAATATTGATAGGATTATAGATGTGGCTCCCGAAGTAGTATCCCACAATATAGAAACAGTAAGGCGGCTAACCCGTGAAGTACGCATACAGGCACAGTACAACCGTAGCCTAAACGTTTTAAAGTATTTAAAACAACAAGGACAACGCCGCACCAAATCTGGTATTATGCTCGGTTTGGGCGAAACCCGCGAAGAAGTTATAGAAACCCTACACGATTTAAAGGAAAACAATGTCGACGTGGTTACCATTGGCCAATACCTGCAGCCCAGTAAAAAACACTTACCGGTACAACACTTTGTTAATCCGGACCAATTTAAGGAATACGAAGAAATTGGTCTAAGCTTAGGGTTTCGCCATGTAGAAAGCAGTGCATTGGTACGTTCGTCTTACAAAGCACAAAAACACATCAATTAATAATGATGACTAGGGTTGCTATAAATGGTTTTGGCAGAATAGGTAGGCGCGTATTTAGGCTTATCCAACAGCACAAAAATATACAAATTGTTGCCATTAACGATCTGTCCGATGCAAAAACCCTAAGTCATTTGTTAAAGTACGATAGTGTTCACGGTCTATTCGGGGGGGTGGTTTCTCATACAGGTAAGACATTGGTGGTTAACGAACAATCCATTCCTCTATTAAACCATAAACATCCAAAAGATATCGATTGGTCGCCCTTTCAAGTCGATTTTGTTATTGAAGCTACAGGAAAATTCAAATCTTTGGATGTTTTGGAACATCATATCAAAAATGGGGCGCAAAAAGTAATTTTAAGTGTTCCGCCAATAGACGATGCCATTAAAACCATTGTTCTAGGGGTTAACGAAACTATTTTGGATGGAAGTGAAACCATTGTATCGAACGCATCGTGTACTACAAATAACGCTGCCCCAATGATTGCAGTTGTAAAGCAACTATGCGGTATAGATCAAGCCTATATAACAACGGTCCATTCGTACACAACCGACCAAAGTTTGCACGACCAACCCCATCGCGACTTACGCCGATCGAGAGCCGCCGGACAATCTATTGTACCTACAACAACCGGTGCTGCTAAAGCATTGACCAAGATTTTTCCCGAAATTTCGGATGCCATTGGTGGCTGCGGTATTCGTGTTCCGGTAATAAACGGCTCTTTAACCGATATTACCTTCAACGTAAAAAAAACGGTATCCATTACCGATATCAATACAGCTTTTAAAGAAGCTGCACAAAACCATTATAAAGGTATCTTGGAATATACCGAAGACCCTATTGTTTCAATCGATATTATCGGTAATACACATTCGTGTGTGTTTGACGCTGGAATGACCTCGGTTATAGGAAATATGGTAAAAATTATTGGTTGGTACGATAACGAAACAGGATATTCCAGTCGGATTGTAGATTTAATCATATTTTTATCGTCAAAATAGTATTTTTAACGATAAAAAACTATATTTATAAGAGCCTGTTTAAATTTGTATGATTAACTTTTTGTATAGTTTATTTTTGATGCAAAATGAGGCAAAATAGAAGATAATAGTTGGGCTAGTTGATGAGATTTTAACGAAATTATGCGCAAAAAGAGACATAGAAAAACAATTGATATAAATTTAAACAGGCTCTAAGTAATAACGACAAAAAATGTTTTCTGTAAAACACTATATATTCCCTTTTTTATTAATATTCAGTTTGTATGTCACTTCTCAGGAAACCGTAAACAACGATCCCGAGATTATCAAAAACGATATTAAATCGCATATTCAACTGGCACAGAACAACCTGTTAAATTACGATTACGACAAAGCTTTTGAAAGTCTAGCCAAAGCCAAAACCCTCGCCGAAAGAGTTAACGACCAACCGAGCATTGGCAAAATATATACTTTAGAAGGAAAAATTCAGTTTCTGCTTAACGAAAACGATAAGGCCCTAAAATCGCTAAACAAGGCTTTAGAAATACAGCACAATATAAACGACAATGCAAACTTAGGGAAAACCTATAAAATTTTTGGGGATGTTTACATATCCAAACACGATTTTAACCAGGCATTAATTTCTTATGGTGAAGCAAAAGACAAGTTTGAAAGCAAAAAATTAAATTTTGAATTGGCCGATATTTTATTGTGCATAGGCAAAGCCCATTTTTATTTGGAAGCATACAACAAAGCTCTTAGTGCCATAGAACAAGCCTTATCTTTATCAAAAAGGGACAATCTTTTAATAACACAAAGCGAAGCATTGATTTACTACGGTACCATCTATCATAAATTAAACGATAACAAAAGAGCCTTAAAAAATATACATGAAGGTATCGCCATTGCAAAAACAAATAAATATCCTTTTATTCTTGAAACTGGCTACTTGATTTTAAGCGAAACCTACAACAATATCGAAGATTTTAAAGTTTCGAGGGAGTATCTAAAAAAATATGTTGATATAGCCGATTCTTTAAGGGATCTTAAACACATTTACGAATCTAAGGTTTACGAAACCGAAAAACGTTTGGACACCCAGATTAAGGAAAACCAAGAAATGAGTGCCCGATTAAAGGAAGCCGATGACAAAAAAAGCATGGATACCCTAATATCTATTTTAAGTGTTTCCTTAATTACCATATTATCGTTACTTACCCTTTCACTTTACAAAAACAACAACATAAGGCTTAAAACCAATAAAGTACTCCAGAAAAAAAATACTGAGCTTTTAATTGCAAAGGAAAGGGCTGAATTGGCCTCGAAAACCAAAGCCAATTTTCTATCTACGGTAACCCATGAACTACGTACACCGTTGTATGCCGTTACGGGATTAAGCAATATGCTATTGGAAGAAGACCCAAAACCAGATCAAGTTCCGCATTTAAAGTCCTTGAAATTTTCGGGCGATTATCTATTAACCTTTATCAACGATATTTTACAGATAAACAAGATAGAAGCCAATAAAGTTAATTTAGAGCCCGAACCATTTAATTTAAAAAAGAAAATAAACAATATTATTCTGTCATTGAACAACTCTGCCCAAAGCAACAATGTTAAAATGCATTTTGAATATGAAAAAGGCTTACCGGAATATTATGTTGCCGACCAAATAAAGATTTCACAAATCTTGATTAACCTTCTTGGAAACTCCATAAAGTTTACCAAAGACGGCGATATTTGGATTAGGATTTATCAAGTACATAAAAACGGTAAAATTTACCGATTGCGTTTCGAAGTTGAAGACAATGGTATTGGAATAAGCAGCAAAAAACAACAGAATATGTTCGAGAGCTTCTCGCAGGGCTCCATACAAATTAACCGCAAATATGGCGGTACGGGGTTAGGGCTATCCATTGTAAAAGGGCTTATCGATATATTAAATGGTGAGATACACGTAAAAAGCAAATTAGGCAAAGGAACCATGTTCTATTTTGAAATCCCAATAGAATACACCTCAACTTCAAAAACCAATACTTCCAACAAAGCACTTTTAGAAAAAGAAAAACACAACCTCGATTTAAACAATGTAAAACTATTGGTTGTAGAAGACAATAAGATAAACCAAATGATTACCAAGAAAATTTTGGAAAAATTAAAACTTCAATGCGATTTGTCCGAAAATGGCGAAGATGCCGTTAAATTGGTTAAAACAAATAAATACGATATCGTTTTAATGGATATACATATGCCCGGTATTAGTGGTATCGAGGCAACCAAGATTATAAGGGCATTTAATAAAGAACTTCCCATCTTTGCTTTAACCGCAGTAACCATCGAAGATAAAATCCAGGAATTTAAAGATGCCGGTTTTAATGACATTATCCCCAAACCATTTAATCAAGAGGAATTTGAATTAAAGGTATTTAGAACACTGGCCAATAAAAAAAGAACAATTAGTAACAGTCTATAAATCTGGTTATTAAACCATTCATTTCTTTTTCTCTATCAATACGTACTTGTATTGGTAAATAAAACAATTTTTCTTTTAAGGATTCGTAATGCTTTAAACGCATAAAATCTTTTTCTGTGGTAACAATACAGTTTTGTTTTTCCAAAATACCGATTTCCTGCTTAGAAAACTCATGGTGGTCTCCATAATTCAAATGCTTAAAATCCAGTTTTTTACTTTTTAAATAATCAACCAATGTACTGGCATTGGCAATTCCTGTTACCAAAGCAAAACCAGACAAACTATCCAAAGACAAGGATGTTTTATACGAAATTACCTTGTTGGCATAAACAATATAACTAAAAAATACCGATTGATAGGGCTTTGGGTCTATAGCCTTAACAATATTTTGTTTTTCGCTCTCTTGCATATTATCCGGACATTTAGTTACCATAATAATCCGGGCACGCTTGGCTCCACTTCTTGGTTCGCGCAAATTACCAGTTGGTAAAACAATATCCCTTATATAGGGCTTATTGTAAGTTGTAAGCAAAATATTAAGCCCAGCCTTTACTTTTCGGTGTTGGTAAGCATCGTCCAGCAAAATAACATCGGGGTCATTGTCCAACTGCCGTAATTGGGCTATACCGTGGACTCTATTGGTATCTACGGCAACTAAAATTTCATTTTTAAATTTGTGGTAAAATTGAAATGGTTCATCACCTATACTTTCGGTATCCGAGAGTGTATCGGCTAATTGAAATCCTTTTGTTTTCCGTTTATAGCCCCGACTTAAAGTTGCAACTTGATAATCGTCCTTCAATAAACGGATTAAATATTCAATCATAGGGGTTTTTCCCGTTCCACCAACACTTAAATTCCCCACACAAATAACCGGGAAACCATATGATGTCGATGGTTTTAGGCCTATATCGTAAAACACGTTCCTAAGCCAAGTTATTACAAAATAAACGGGAACAATGGGAAACAACAAAAGTCGGATCAGCTTCATTAAATTTTGAATTTCAAGTGCCAAGATAATCAATATTTAGTTGATGAAAATGGTATTAGCAAAACAATAATTAGGTTTCTATTAATGAAAAAACAATTTTTATCCGTTTAACCCTCCTACTCCCTATTTGAAAATCATTTTTTATTTCATAATTTGCAACATCAAGAAACCTCAAAGCAAACATGGCAAACGTTACACGAATTTTCGATTTCCCTTATCATCAATTAAAGGTATATAACCTAAACAAAGCCTTTTCTACCAAATATGACGGCCAATGGAAATCGACATCTATTCAAGAATTTATAAACCAGGCCAATGCCATAAGTCGGGGCTTATTGCGTATGGGCATTAAGCCCAACGATAAAATTGCCGTTATTTCGTCCAGTAACCGGACCGAATGGAATATTTTGGATATTGGTATTTTACAAACGGGTGCCCAAAACGTACCTATTTATCCAACCATTTCAGAAGAAGATTACCAATACATTTTAAACCATAGCGAAGCACAATACTGCGTGGTTTCGGATGTTGAAGTGTTAAAAAAACTAAACAGCATAAAGCAAAACACCCCATTAAAGGGTATTTATACTTTTGATGTTATTGAAAACGAAAGCTGCTGGACCGAAATTTCAACATTGGGCGAAGACATCTCCAACCAGCCCGAAGTCGAAACTCGAATGGCAGCCGTTAAGCCCACCGATTTGGCCACCTTAATTTATACTTCTGGTACCACAGGTCGCCCCAAAGGTGTTATGCTGTCGCACAGTAATTTGGTTTCGAACGTTATTGATAGCGAAAAGCGGGTACCCTTTGCCCACGGAAAATCTAGAGCTCTAAGCTTTTTACCCATTTGCCACGTTTTTGAACGTATGATTATATACCTGTACATGTATTGTGGTATAGAAATATATTTTGCCGAATCCATAGAAAAAATGCGGGACAATGCCATAGAGATAAAACCCCATGTTATGACAGCCGTACCTCGGCTTTACGAAAAGGTATATGATGCCATAATTGCAAAAGGCACCGAACAAAAAGGCATTAAAAAAGCCATCTTCTTCTGGTCGGTAAACCTTGGACTAAAATACAAGCCTTATGGAAAAAACGGTTGGTTTTACGAACAAAAACTTAAACTTGCCCGAAAACTGGTATTTAAAAAATGGCAGGCCGCCCTTGGTGGTCACCTAAAAATAATGGTTTCGGGAAGTGCGGCGCTACAACCACGATTAACCCGTATTTTCGTAGCTGCCAACCTCCCCATTATGGAAGGCTACGGACTTACCGAAACATCGCCCGTTATTGCCGTTAACGATATGCGCAACTTTGGCTTTAAAATAGGAACCGTTGGTAAACCCATTGACAATGTCGAAGTAAAAATTGCCGATGATGGCGAAATATTGATAAAAGGCCCCAACGTTATGCTTGGGTATTATAAAGACGAAGCAAAAACGGGAGAAGTCATGGCCAACGGTTACTTCCATACCGGCGATATTGGCGAGATAGACAGCGATGGTTTTTTAAAGATAACCGACCGCAAAAAGGAAATATTCAAAACCTCGGGAGGCAAATACGTGGCACCCACCCTTCTTGAAAACCAATTTAAACAATCGCGGTTTATCGAACAGATTATGGTTATTGGCGAAGGCCGTAAAATGCCTGCCGCATTAATACAGATTAATTTCGATTTTGTTAAGGAATGGATGCGCCGCCATAAAATAACATTCAACAATAACACCGATGTTATTACCAATACCAAACTCCTTGAGCGTATTCAAGAAGAAATTGACGATGCCAACCAACATTTTGGCAAATGGGAGCAAATCAAAAAGTTTGAAATAACACCCGATATTTGGTCCATAGACGGCGGACATTTAACCCCTACCCTAAAATTGCGGCGCAAAATAATATTGGAAAAATACAATGTATTGATCGAAAAAATATATGGCAGCTAACCATTGCTCCCAAAGTTCTCGTTAATGAAAAAAAAACTAAAACATTATACACTTCAATTTGCAAAAGAAATTATTCCGGTAATTGCCGGTATTTTAATAGCGCTTTTTATTGATAATTGGAATTCTGAACGGCAAGACAAAATTTACATCAATCAAGTATTTTTAACCATAAATAACGAATTAAACGATTCTAAAAAAGATATTAAAGCAATCATTCCCAAACAAGAATCTCTAATTGATTCGTTGGAATTTTATTCCAACAACCAAAATATCGCAGTTTTAGATATTGTTATGCAATCTAAAGGAATACATATTCCCACAATTAAGATTAACGCATGGAAATCGGTTTCCAACTCGAAAATTGATTTAATTGATTACAAAAAAACAATCACACTTTCAAATATTGAAGAACTAAAAGAATTGCTTAATAATAAAAGTAAATTTTTAATGGACTTTCTCTATTCGAACATAAACGAAACCGATAAACACAAAAAACAGACTTTAAAAATGATTCTTCTGGATATTATCCAAACCGAAAAAACGATACAACAAAATATCGAGTTATTCGAAAACAAATAATGGCCAAGCTATACGCTTATCAAACCTAAATAAGTTCTTTATTTTTTTCTTAATGAACATGATAAAAATCATGAAAAACAACTAAAAAAATAGGATATTTGATGTAGTAAAAGTGACACTTTCGCTCGTTGAAACTTCATTAAATCTCTTAGATATGTTTACAAAAAAGATATGTTTTATCATGTTTTCAATAATCGGTTTTACCGGTTTTGCGCAATTAACCATCGATGCCGAACTACGGCCCCGTTTCGAGTATCGACATGGCTACAAATCACTCTTCCCAGACAATGCCGAACCCGCTGCTTTTGTTTCGCAGCGAACACGGCTTAATACAGGTTTTATAAAAGATAAATACAGTTTTTATTTAAGTTTACAAGATGTTCGGGTTTGGGGAGATGCCGCCCAACTTAGCGAAAACAGTCTTGCCGTGCACCAAGCTTAGGCCAAAATAGATTTAGCAAGTTGTTTGCCTTAAAAGTAGGGCGCCAAGAAGTAATTTACGACGACCACCGAATATTTGGCAACGTAGGCTGGGCACAACAGGCCCGAAGCCACGATGTGGCCATGGCCAAATTTGGTAACGGCAATTATAAGCTGGATGTGGGTTTTGCTTTTAATCAAGAATCTGAAAAATTAGAAGGCAATATGTATAATTTGTCCGGCTATAAGGCATTTCAATATTTATGGTACAACCGGTTAATAGGCAACGTAAATACGAGTATCCTGTTTTTAAACAACGGCATACAAAATACAACAACTACAAACGTTAATTACAGCCAAACCATTGGTACGCATATAGAATTCGATATTTCTGAAAAAATAAATGCCGCTGCAAACCTGTATTACCAAACAGGCGAAGATATAAACGAAACCGACTTAAGTGCCTATTTAATTGGCTTAGATTTTAACTTTAAAGCTTCAGAGAAATCGAAAATTACTTTAGGTAGCGAAATACAATCGGGAACCGATTATAACGAAACCGACAAAAATCATTCCTTTTCGCCTTTATACGGCACTAACCACAAGTTTAATGGGTTAATGGATTATTTTTATGTTGGCAACCACTTTAACAGTCGTGGTTTATTAGATCTCTATGCCAAATTCAACACCAAAATTGGCAATAAATCAAATTTAGCTTTTGCTCTGCATAATTTTAGTACACAAACCGAAATAGCCAACAATGTTAACAAACAACTGGGTACCGAACTCGACATTGTATATAATTACAATTTTATGCCCGATATTAATGTTTCGGCAGGGTTTTCCCAAATGTTCGCTTCCGAAGGCATGGAAGTATTAAAAGGAAATGCAGACGAAAACTGGAACCATTGGGGTTGGATTATGCTTACCATAAAACCAGAACTTTTTACAACCAACAAATAGTATTTTATTTTTTTGAAATATTGCTTTTTTTTAAGATGAACTCGTTTAAACTTTTTCAATTGGCTAAAAAATTGCTGTTTTTTGCCCATTTTTTATCTTTTTTTCTTCCGTAGCTTGGCTATGCAACTCAAAAAAGCTTTCAACTGAACAAAAATCACTCAATTTTCGCTTCAACCCAAAAAGTTTAAACGAGTTCGATTCCAATATCAACATTACTTCAAACTATAACCAAGTTATTTTTATCATCCTAATTATCTGTTGGCTTGGTGTTAATTATCTTCCGGTGGCCGCAAATAGCGTACATACCTACACCCAATAAATACAAGTGTTTTCTCTAAAAGTTAAATTTTTCAAACATACTATGCGTGCATAATATTTTTTTATATCTTTGGGATTACCAACAAAACGTAATGAAAGAAAAAACCATTGATTATATATTGCGCACCACATGGTTAACGGTTCAAAAAATGTATAACGAAGAAGCTGCAAAATTTGGTACCACAATGGCAACAGGTTTTACACTTTTAAGTATTGACCCAGAAAAAGGCACAGCATCAACTGCATTGGGTCCAAAAATGGGAATTGAAGCAACAAGTTTATCACGTATTTTAAAAAATATGGAAACCAAAGGTTTAATAGAACGCAAGCCAAACCCTGAAGATGGTCGTGGTGTTATTATCCATTTAACCGAATTTGGTAAAGAAAAACGAAACTACTCAAAAGAACGTGTTTTAAAGTTTAACGAAACCATAAAGCATAGTATTTCAACAGAAAAATTAGACCACTTTTACGAAGTTGCCGAACTTATAAACGAAATGGTTTCAAACAAAAAAATATACAATCAAAACGATTAGTAAAACATGAGCAAACGCATTATTAATAAAGTAGCCGTAATTGGTTCGGGCATTATGGGCAGCGGTATTGCCTGTCATTTTGCCAACATAGGTGTCGAGGTGCTTTTATTGGATATTGTTCCCCGAGAACTATCCGAAACCGAAAAAGCCAAAGGATTAACACTTAACGATAAAACCGTACGTAACCGCTTGGTAAACAACTCGCTTACCAAAGCTCTAAAATCCAACCCCTCACCTATTTACCACAAAAATTTTGCCGGTAGGATAACAACAGGAAATCTGGAGGACGACATAGCCAAAGTAAAAGACGCCGATTGGATTATAGAAGTGGTTATAGAGCGTTTGGATATTAAAAAACAAGTTTTCGAAAACTTGGAAAAATACCGTACATCAGGCACGCTAATAACTAGTAA
>JBKEDH010000081.1:0-49558 GCA_047975295.1 Aestuariibaculum sp. | reverse complement strand
GGAGCATCATATTAGTGCTATTGAATATGATGGCGAAATGTGAAGAGTGAAGAGTTAAAAGTGAGAAGTGAATGGTGAGTAGTGAAGAGTGAAGAGTGAAAAGTGAAAAGTGAAGAATTAGAACAAAGACACAAGAATCAAGACTTTTTTTCCTATAGACCGAGAAGCCTCTTTTAGCCCTATGTTTGTTACAAAACGCACTAACATGGTCGATGGCATAAAAAACGTCATTATGACTATATTTGAAAAAAGAGTCCAGCCTTAATTTAGCCAAACTCTCGATAAATAAGTTTACACACTTTGTGGGATAGTGTCTTTTATAATTTTCTTTTAAATAGAGATACTATATTAGGTTTCTAATTTTAAATTATAAAGTCCTTTATTTTCTATTTGTACTTCAATAAACTCACGCTCCTTAAAATTTACAACGTTAATTGCTTTTCTTTGGAATGTTTGTAAATTAACAATATTTACAGTATTTATTTACATATTTTCACAAAAGGTAAAAAAGCATCTATATTCTTCTACAAATTTGATGGTAGATAAACCGTTACTACTCAAACAAAGTTGATGATAAATATCTATCGCCCCTATCGCAAATAATGGCAACCAAAACCCCCTTATCTATCTTTTCGGCAATTTGCAATGCACAATATACGGCACCGCCACTGCTCATCCCCGCAAACACACCTGCCTCTTTGGCCAAACGCTGCGTAGTGTTTCTGGCGTTGGCTTCGCTAACATCGACTACCTCATCTACTTTATTTTTATCGAAAAATTTCGGAACATAGGCTTCCGGCCATTTACGTATTCCGGGAATTTTAGCTCCATCGGCCGGCTGTGCTCCTACAATGGTAATGTTTTTATTTTTTTCCTTTAAATAGACTGAAACACCCATAATGGTTCCGGTTGTTCCCATGGCCGATACAAAATGGGTGATTTTTCCATCGGTAGCGTTCCATATTTCCGGTCCTGTGGTTTTGCAATGGGCTTTCCAATTATCGTTATTAGCAAATTGGTCGAGCATAATATAGCCTTTTTCCTTGCGTAATTTAAGCGCAAAGTCGCGGGCACCCTCTATACCACCTTCAACCGGCGTTAAAATAACCTCGGCACCATAAGCTCGCATGGTCTTGACCCTCTCTACGGTTGAATTTTCGGACATAACCAAAACCATATTTAAACCCAATAAATTGGCCATGAGCGCCAAAGCAATTCCCGTATTACCACTTGTGGGTTCTACCAAATAATCGCCTTGTTTTATATCGCCCCGTTTTAAGGCTTCGTTTATCATATTAAATGCCGGACGATCCTTAACACTGCCTCCCGGATTATCGCCTTCCAACTTTAAATATAATTTTACGCCTTCTTTGCCTGTAAGATGACTTACATCGACCAAAGGTGTGTTTCCTATTTGCTCTAAAATTCCTTTAACTAATGCCATTTTTTCTGGGTCTTATTTTTATTTCTGTTTGATAGGTTACCAACGAGTTTTCGGGTACCGATTGGGTTATCCAGACGTTAGCACCGATAATACTATTTTTTCCAATAACGATATCGCCTCCCAAAATAGTGGCATTGGCGTAAATGGTAACATTATCGCCAATGGTAGGATGTCTTTTTGTTGAAGCCAGACTCTTAGCCACCGAAATACCACCCAAAGTAACTCCTTGATATATTTTTACATGGTTTCCGATAATGGAGGTTTCGCCAATTACAATTCCGGTACCATGATCGATGAAAAACGATTCGCCTATAGTAGCTCCCGGATGTATTTCAACGCCCGTTACACCATGGGCATATTCGCACATCATACGTGGTACAAGCGGTATGCCCTGAACATGCAACTCATGGCTTAATCGGTAAATGGATATAGCAAAAAATCCGGGATACGCCAAATATATCTCTTCCAAACTTTGCGATGCCGGATCGTTTTTTTCGAAAGCAATGGCATCTAAATCCAATTGTTGTTTTATGGCTGAAAACTTTCCTTGGAAGATTTTCCAATGCGATTCGGCATGTTCTATTTGAAAATTTCCGGCTATTTCCAAAAAGGTTTTTTCCAGGCATTCCAACTCATCTTCATGGGCGTCGAAAATATAATAAAATAGATTTTTGGTAAATGCTTTTACAATATCCTTTAAACGGATATTGTACTTTCTATTTACCAACTTATCGTTAAACTCCTCGCAGGGTTTCATATTAATTTTGGTTTTTATAGAACTCATTATTAAAATGCCATTCTAAACAATAATAAAGAATCTCTTAAATTAACGGAGTTTCTTTCAGTACAACATCAATCGGCAAAGTACAAAATAACTTTTAATTTTTAACACATGGCACATTAATCCTATTGATCCATCAAACAATACCCCATTTAGTTCATTATACGATAGAATCTGTTGTGCTTTTTTGCCGTTTATAAAATAGTATTTTGAAAATCACAGATTTTCCAATGGCTCTATTTCGGAATACGCTTGGCTTCCTCCCAAAATACGTCCATTTCAGTTAGTGTCATTTCTTTTAATGGTTTATTTAAGGCTTGAGTCTTTTCTTCAAGGTATTTAAAACGTTTTATAAATTTTTTGTTGGTACGTTCCAACGCATTTTCGGGGTTGATATTTAAAAAACGGGCATAATTAACCAGAGAAAACATGACATCTCCAAATTCGCTTTCCATAGTATCCTGATTGTCTTTTTCTACTTCTGTTTTAAATTCTAAAAGCTCTTCCTCTACTTTTTCCCAAACTTGGCCGGGCTGTTCCCAATCGAATCCCACTCCCGCTACTTTTTCCTGTATCCGGTTTGCTTTAACCAAAGCAGGCAGGCTTTTAGGTACGCCCTGTAAAACGCTTTTCTTTCCCTCTTTTAATTTTAGGTTTTCCCAGTTTTTCTTGACATCGTCTTCGTTCTCCACTTTTTCATCGCCATAAATATGTGGGTGGCGGCTTATAAGTTTTTCACAAATTCCGTTACAGACATCGGCAATATCGAAAGTATCGGTTTCGCTCCCTATTTTGGAATAGAACACAATATGCAACAGCACATCACCCAATTCCTTTTTAACTTCATTCAAATCGTTATCCAAAATGGCATCACCCAATTCGTAGGTTTCCTCTATGGTTAAATGGCGTAGTGTTTCCATAGTTTGCTTTTTATCCCAAGGACACTTTTCGCGTAAGTCGTCCATAATATCCAAAAGCCTTCCAAAAGCTTTTAACTGTGCTTTTCTTGTGTTCATTTAGTCTTTTTTGCTTGGCACACGACAAAAAATCATATAACAACTTTTAATATATTATTGAAGCACCAGACTTCGAAGATTTTTAAAACCTTCGAGGTCTTGAAAAATCAGTTTAATAAGTTAATAAAATCATTTTTGACGTGTACTAATTTTTTTTTGTAAATGTACAAAGATTGGATTAAAATTCTCAAAATTAAAGGTTGATTCAAACTTTTTAATGAAACAGAATATTAACTTAATCCTGTTTTTTATCTAGTAACAATCTTATTTAAACGATAAACAAAAATGTAATAGCCTAATACTATAAAAAACACTAATCCTAAACTTATTATTGCTATTACTTTTACCGAAGATTGGTATTTTGCAATAATACTACCAAACATAAATCCAATTATAGCTATTGAGATAAACCAATTAACAAAGCGCCATATACCCATTACTTTAATATGATTTTTTTTCTGTTTGCTTTTTTTCCGCTTTAGGGTAATCCAAACCCCAGAAAGGATTAACATCGAGATACCCATTCCTAAGACAAACCAAATTATTTTGGTAGTCAACCCTCCCCAATAGCCAAAATGAAGTGGATCTGTAATATCGTTTATCCGGGAGAAGCATTTCCAAAAAGAGCAGATGCCGGCCCCTTAATAACTTCCACACGTTCTACATGTGGAATAAGCTGTTGTTTCCAAAAACTGCTCATAAGTCTGGAACTATTTAACAAGATACTAGAATTTCGTTGTCCTTGTACCCTAGTAAAATCGTTGTAAAAGGCAAATTGATTTATTCCACTTATATTTTTTACAACATCGTTTAGTGTAAATGCGGCCTGATCCAAAATAACCTCTTTGGTTACATAACCGACCGATTGTGGAACATCGATAAGCTTTGTTGCCGATTTTGTAGCCAAAAACGAACTTGTATTCTTGTACCCTTGCTCCTTACGCCCAAAAATTTCCACCGTTTGAAGCTCTTCCGAAACTTGTTCTAAAACAATGTTTATTGTAATATCACTTTCTTTATCGATTACAATTTTTTGTTTTTGAGTTTGGTACCCCACATAACTTATACTTATTATGTGTTCGCCCTTAGCTACGTTGTATATGGTATATTCACCTTGATAATTGGCCGTTGCTCCTGTATCTCTATCTAAAATTACAGTAGCACCAGACAAAGGTAAATTAGTACTATCGGTTATACTCCCCTTAATTGTTGTTTGTGTATTTGCTGTTAAAGCTGTTAAAATCAATAATAAAAAAATAGTTTTTTCACACGAATAAATTTAAGTTAAATATTTGATTTTTAGTTTTTTTACAAACATTATTACAAAAAAGCAATAAGCTTACTGCCAGTGTTTTATTCATGACCTTTTGTGGAGGCCTTTACCTTGATTTTACTAAATCCCTCAATAAGGATTTCACGTTGGTTATATCTAGTGCTTTAAAAAATCGGTAAGCTTTTTATCTCATCCTTGATAGATTAAATCTTAAAATTTATCAAAAATATTTAATTAATTTTATTTAGACTAATTTTAAATTATTTTTTTTATATAAAAAAATCCAGCTTAAAGAGCTGGATTCTTTTCAATTATTTAAGTTTCATTATTTGGCATTTTGTGCTTTTATCAAATTCAAAGCAGAACCTGCGTTAAACCACTCAATCTGGGCTGTATTATAAGTATGATTGGTTTTTATAATATCTTTGCTCCCATCGGCATGAACTACTTCTATGTGCAATGGTTTATCTGGTGCAAATTCGTTTAAATCTAAAAAGTTGAAGGTATCGTCTTCTTGTATTAAATCGTAATCGTTTTCATTATCGAACGTTAAGCCCAACATACCCTGTTTTTTAAGGTTGGTTTCGTGAATACGGGCAAACGACTTTACCAAAACGGCTGCAACCCCAAGATGTCTCGGCTCCATGGCAGCATGCTCGCGCGAAGAACCTTCGCCGTAGTTATGGTCTCCTACAACAATGGTTTTAATTCCAGCCTTTTTATATTCTCGCTGTGTATCCGGAACACCACCATATTCGTTGGTTAATTGATTTTTAACCAAATTGGTCTGTTTGTTATAAGCATTAACGGCTCCAATTAAACAGTTATTAGAAATATTGTCTAAATGGCCACGGAAACGTAACCAAGGCCCTGCCATACTAATGTGGTCGGTAGTACATTTACCAAACGCTTTAATAAGTAACTTAGCACCTGTAATCGAGTTTCCTATGGGTTTAAATGGTGTTAAAAGCTCTAAACGCTCTGATGTTGGGCTTACAACAACCTCAACATGGCTTCCGTCTTCTTCCGGTGCTAAATAACCGTTATCTTTTACTTCAAAGCCTTTTGGTGGCAATTCCCATCCGGTTGGCTCATCGAACATAACCTCTTCTCCGTTTTCGTTTATTAAGGTATCGGTCATGGGATTAAAGTCCAATCGTCCCGAAATGGCTATTGCTGCCGATATTTCCGGCGATGCCACAAAGGCGTGGGTATTAGGATTACCATCTGCACGTTTGGCAAAATTTCGGTTAAACGAGTGCACAATACTATTTTTTGGTGCGTTTTTAGGATCGCTATAACGTGCCCACTGTCCAATACAAGGCCCACAGGCATTGGTAAATATCTTGGCGTTTAATTTTTCGAAAATTTCTAAAATACCATCACGCTCTGCGGTATAGCGTACCTGCTCCGAGCCCGGGTTAATACCCAGTTCGGCTTTCATTTTTATACCTTTATCTATAGCTTGTTGCGCTATTGAAGACGCACGTGATAAATCTTCGTAAGAAGAATTTGTACAAGATCCTATTAAACCCCACTCTACTGCCAATGGCCATTCGTTTTCGGTAGCTTTATCGGTCATGGCCTTTCCTACTGGCGTTGATAAATCTGGAGTAAAAGGTCCGTTCAATAAGGGTTTTAATTCATCTAAATTAATTTCGATAACTTGATCGAAGTACTGTTCCGGATTGGCATAAACTTCCGGATCGGCAGTTAAATAGGCCTTTACTTTATTGGCGGCATCGGCAACGTCGGCTCTTTCGGTAGAACGTAGGTAACGTTCCATAGACTCGTCGTAACCAAACGTAGAAGTTGTTGCCCCTATTTCGGCACCCATATTACAAATGGTACCTTTTCCTGTACAAGACATTGATGTTGCTCCCGGACCAAAATATTCTACAATGGCACCGGTACCTCCTTTTACAGTTAAAATTTCGGCCACCTTTAAGATAACATCTTTTGGTGCAGTCCATCCCGAGAGTTTCCCTGTTAACTTTACACCAATCAATTTAGGAAATTTAAGCTCCCATGCCATTCCTGCCATAACATCTACCGCATCGGCACCTCCAACACCTATGGCCACCATTCCCAATCCACCCGCATTTACAGTATGCGAATCGGTACCGATCATCATACCTCCGGGAAATGCATAATTTTCCAACACTACCTGATGTATAATTCCAGCTCCGGGTTTCCAAAATCCGATACCGTATTTGTTCGATACCGATTCCAAAAAGTTAAATACTTCGCTACTTACATCGTTGGCACGCCTTAAATCTGGCTCAGCACCATCTTTGGCCTGTATTAAGTGATCGCAATGTACCGTTGTTGGAACAGCTACCTTATTTTTTCCGGCCTGCATAAACTGTAATAATGCCATCTGTGCTGTTGCATCTTGGCATGCAATCCTATCTGGGGCAAAATCGACATAATCCTTACCTCTTACAAAGGCTTTGTTAGGGTTGCCATCCCACAAGTGATTGTACAATGTTTTTTCTGCAAGTGTTAACGGTCTGCCCACAACTTCACGTGCTTTATCTACACGCTCGGCCATTCTGGTATAGACCCCTTTTATCATCTCAATATCGAATGCCATATTTTTATTTTTTTACTGATTTTTTTAAGGTTTCGCAAAATACAAAATTAATGCAAAGATTTAAAAATAAACCAAGCTACAACTGTAGTTTTCATCGTAATTTATTATCGTTCTATTTAAAAAAAATATGATTGTATATTTCACAAAAACAAGGTGTCGCAGATGCCAATTTAACAAAAAACAACACCTTAAAAAATTAAAATGATACTTACGATATACTTCCAATATCTTTTTTTATTATGAAAAAGGCATTTGTAATTTTTAAATCCTTTAAATATAATTGATTTTTTTTCCAAAATAAATATTTCTGTGGCGATCAATCGGCAAATTTTCAATTTCAACTTAAAGGATTTGCTATTCAAAAATGAAATTTAAATACCGAAAATAAATAATTTAGAACAAAAAAAATTGGAAAGCAGGAAGTCTAAAAAATATTGGTCTTGTTACTTGATTTCAACAATTTTTCACCTATCGTCTTTTTTAAACTTCAGCTATTTATTAAAACAAGCTTTCGATAATTTGGTTTTCTGAAACACCTTCTGCCTCTGCTTTGTAATTTTTTATAATACGGTGGCGTAAAATACTATGTGCAACAGCTTGAACATTTTCGATATCGGGGGAGAACTTACCGTGTATTGCCGCATGGGTCTTGGCTGCCAAGATTAAGTTTTGTGATGCTCTTGGCCCTGCTCCCCAATCGATATAGTTTTTAACCAATGGAGTTGCCGCATTACTGTTTGGTCTAGTTTTACCTACCATGGTAACAGCATATTCGACCACGTTATCGGCAACAGGAATACGACGTATAAGAGACTGGAAATCGATAATTTGCTGTGCTGTAAACAACGGATTAACCTGTACATTGTTATTGGAAGTTGTTGCCTTTACCACCTTGACTTCTTCGGCAAACGAAGGGTAACTTAGGTTTATAGCAAACATAAAACGGTCTAACTGTGCTTCGGGCAACGGATATGTTCCCTCTTGCTCGATGGGATTCTGTGTTGCCAAAACAAAATAAGGTAATTCCAACTTGTAGTGATGTCCCGCTACAGTAACAGCCCGTTCCTGCATAGCTTCCAACAGAGCGGCCTGTGTTTTTGGAGGTGTTCTGTTAATCTCGTCTGCCAAAATAATATTAGAAAAAATAGGCCCCTTAATAAACTTAAACTGGCGATTTTCGTCCAAGATTTCGCTTCCCAAAATATCGCTGGGCATTAAATCTGGAGTAAACTGGATACGTTTAAAATCCAATCCTAAAGCCTGCGAAATGGTGTTTACCATTAGGGTTTTTGCCAATCCAGGAACACCTATTAATAATGAATGTCCTCCGGAAAAAACAGAAATCAATATCTGGGTAACAACCTCGTCCTGACCAACAATTACCTTGGCTATTTCGGCTTTTAAATTTTTATATTGCTTTACAAATTGCTCGATAGCAGTTACATCGGACATAATAGTATATTTTGGTATTAAACCGAAATTAATATCAATTTAAACAAAAGATCTTAGTTTAAAAGAAAAGACGGACAACACTCTTAATTTATTTTAAATTAGCTCTTATTCTTTTAACCAGTTGTTATTAAATGTACAATCTCTATATTTACCACTTATCTTAATGTAGGTGTCTAGTATTTTTTCTTTTTGCCATTTGCCTATGGCCTTAATTTTTTTACTGTCCAGAGCCAATTCTTTTATTTTTAAGTAATCGCGTGCATAATCGGCATCATGCTCGTCAATACGGTCGGTCACCTTTAAAATTTTGAACGACACATCTCCGGTACGTCCTTGTTCACTTAACACCAAACTAACTTCGTCGTCTTTTAAACTATGGATTTGATTGTACAGTTCGGGATCCATATTGGTCAATTCGAAGTTATAATCTTGGGTTTGCGGATTTATAAGTTGTCCACCGTCTCCTCTAGTTTCTTTTTCGTCACTAACCTCACGGGCGGCATCGGCAAAGGATATCTGACCGTTAACAATACGTGTTCTTACTTTTTCTAACCGTTCCTTTGCTTCTTGCAATGCTTCTTGAGAAACTTTTGGCGTTAACAGTATATGGGCTACATCGTATTCCTGTCCACGTATTTTTTCGCATTGGATAATGTGATAACCGTAATCGGTTTTAAAAGGTTCGGATATTTCACCTTCCTGAAGTGCAAAAGCGACTTCCCTAAATTCCTTTACCATTTGGGGCTTAGTCCTATCTAAGACATATTTACCACCTCTACTGGCAGAACCGGGATCTTCGGAATATAAAACGGCCTTAGAACGGAAACTGGCTCCGTTTTCCAAAATATCGGCTTTAAACCCCTTTAACCTATTTATAATACGGTTCTCTTCTTCTTTCGATGCCTTTGGTTTAGCCACTATTTGCGCTACTTTTAATTCGGTACCAAAAACCGGACGCTCTTCTTTTGGAATGTTATTAAAATACTCCCTAACCTCTTCTGGTGTTATTTCTACTTCTTCAACAATTTTTTTCTGCATTTCGGCAGCCAACATATTGGCTTTGTTTATTTCGAACATTTCGTCACGCAAGCTTTGCTCATCGTCCTTTTTATAAAATTGTAAAAGTTTATCCATAGAGCCTATTTGCTGCAAAAACTGGTCTATTTGATAACTTACATTTCGCCTTACATCGGCATCGCTTACCTCTACACTATCCTGTATGGCATTGTGTGCATAGAGTTTATCCTCTAAAAGTTTGCCCATTAATTCGCAATCGGCAATATCTTTTGTTGGCATTCCCCCAGCTTCCATTTGCTTTCTGGTTTTTGGAATTTCGGATTCTAAAATAATATAATCGCCTACCACAGCTGCTACTCCATCTACTTTTATAGGGTCGTTGGCATTGGCCTGCTTGGTTTCCTTAACTACTGTTTTTTGGGTTTCCTGATCGGGAATTACTTCTTGCGCAAACAGTATGCCTGTACAGGATAGCATTAAATTAAGGGCTACTATATGTTTCAATTTATTTATAGATTTCAAATTGATTGTTTTTAATGGCATCTTTGGTTATATCTTTTTCTAATTGTTTTATTAGCTCCAACTTCCTTTTGTTTATAATTATTTGGTCTATGGTAGGCCTAACATAATCTAACGGAGCTAAATCGTTCCGTAATAAAACATCGTTAATTTTCATCAAATATACTCCTAATGAATCTTTAAGCTGTATAAAATTAGATTTTTTTAACAGTTGGCTACGATTTTCCAAATTTATCACCGGAACTTTATTTACTACCTGGCTTACTTTTATCCAAATGGAATCGTTTAAAGAATAGGATTTAAACTGGATCGAAATGGAATCCAACGCTTTTTTATCTTCGGTATTGTAACGTTTAAATTTTTCTTCGATAACATTAAAATTATTTATATTCTCGCTTAAATGAATATACCTAAATTTGATAAGTTCTTCGTTTAACTTAAAAATATCCTTTTCTAAATTATAATATTGCTCGGCTTCTTCTTGCGAAATTTCGGCACTTATACCTCTGCTTACCAAAGCTTCGAGATAGGCCTTAGTATATAAATCGTTTTTGTATTGTGCCACCAGTTTGTTAAATCCTTCTTGTTTTTTTTCGCTAAGGTTTAATTTAGCCCCATCGAAAAGCAACTGTTGGGTAGCCCAATTTTTAATATAATTGTTTACCAGTAAAGCACTGTCTTCTTTACCGGCGCTTTCGGGAACCAACCCCTTTATATCGTCTTGGTACAAATACATGTCGTTTACACGGGCAACAGGTATGCGATCGTCTGTTTCTTTAAAAAATTTGCACGACAACACCAGTAACGATACCAATAAAATTATACTAAGCTTTTTATACACTTATTTTGTTTTTAATTGATGTTTTAACTGTTTTAATATTTTTTGGTTGATTTCAATTGGATATTTTTGGCGCAATTTACGGTTTAGCTCTGCTTCTTTTTGGGTTTGATAATCGCTAACAACATACCCTTGTACATCGCCAAACACTTTTTGCTTGGCAGGTATTATACGCTTAACAAGAACAATATTATAACTGCCATGCTGTTTATAAATACTGGACACACCATTTTTAAATGTAAAATTTCTAGGTAACTTTTCGTTGTCAACACCAACCGTATCTTCGGTAAAGACTACCTCTATTTTATTGTTGCCCTTTACCAGAGCCTCCATTTTATCGATTGGTAAATTTTGTTCCAATAATCCCTGTACCCGTTTTATAATTTGTTTTGAAGGCGAGGTTGCTATAATTACCTCGGCTTTTTCCGGTACCGTGTATTTTTCTTTATGGGTTTGATAGTAATTTTTTAAAATAACCGTATCGGTTTTGGCCACACTCCAAACATGGGTTTCCATGAAATCGAACAACAAAAGACCATCCCTAAATTCCGATAGAACTGCGGCATATTCTTCATTTTCATTTTCTAAATTTTCTTCTTGATAAGCTATTAGACTCTTGTTAAAATAGCTTTTATAATTGTCCAGAAGCACATCCTTTAACGCTTTTTTTAAAAATGGCCGTTGTTGCGAATCTACTAGAAAAACACCAAAATCACGATATGTGTAGTGCTTGTCCTTTATGGAAAACAACATCTTATCACCCGGAAAATCAACCGGCAACTGCCAAGCCCTATTATAATATTTTTCGTTTAAAATAGATTCAAAATAACTTAAATCGGGGGTTGCTCCAACTTTGTACTTTTTTTTGAGCGTATCTATTAAAGCCTGATCTATTATTTTGGAACGCTCATCCCGTTCTATTTTCTGCATTAATTCGGGCTTTAAGGTTTCGAACGTTTCAATGGGGGCTTTATCGTACAATTTTACGATATGCCACCCGAATCGGGTTTTAAATGGTTTCGAAATATCACCTATATTTTTAAGATCGAAAACCTCGTCTTCGAAAACCAAGGATCCCGTATCCCCACTGGAAATTGGGTTAAGAATACCACCTTTAGATGCTGTACTTTTATCGTTCGAAAATTGTTTTGCCAAGCTTTCAAAAGCTTCACCATATTGTAACTTTTTGTACACTTCTTGAATATGCTGTTCGGTTTCGGTTTCATTGTCCTTATGAGCTACCATAATATGGGCTACTGTGCGCTTTCCTCTCGACTTTCGTTTGTCCTGTACATAAACAATATGGTAACCAAAACGGGTACGGAAGGGTTGCGATATCTCTCCTACCGGCGTATTGTACGCTTCACTCTCGAATTTATACACCATTTTAAATGCCGAAAACCATCCTAAATCTTCACCATAAACAGTTTTCCCATCATGCACTTCTTCCCTAAGCTTTTCAAAATCTTCATTTAAAGCACGTTCTCGTAATTTCACTATGGTTTTATAAGCTTTCAATGTATCGACGGGTTCTGCATTTTCGGGAACAACAACCAAGATATGATAAGCTTTAACCTCATTTGCCATCCGGCTGTAAGCTTCTTCGATTAATGCTTCCGAAACTTTGGTTTCGGCAATAAAATTCTTTGCCAGTTGTTTTTTATACCCCAATAACTCTTGCTTATATTTCGGCTTTTCATCCAACCCCAAAACTTTGGCTTCCTTTATTTTCAGTTTATAGTCTATTAACAGGTTTAAATACTCATCTACATCCTTTTGAGATTCGTCCTGTACCAAATCTATATTTTTATTATAAAGCCTTTTAAATTCCGATGCATAAACAGGTTCACTATCTACACGAAACAAAACGCCATTGTTAGCGTTTTGCGCATTCATATAACACGAAAAAAACAGGCACAACCAAACCAAAATACACTTACATTTCATTATGTACGACTTATACGATTACCGCAAAAATACTAATATATAGCTATAAAACAAGTTCCTTTTTTAACGATTAAAAAATAGGATTATTGGGCATTATTTATAATTTTATCATCTAAACCGCAACCTTTAAAATATTTATGAGAAAACTAAAGTTAATTTGGGATTTTCGCGGTCCCGATGCTTCAATTACAGCCCAACACCACGAGATTCATTTAAAGGCATATATAGAGGCTAAAAACATGAGCGGTATTATAACCGGAAAAGAAGATCTGGACATTGCCCATGCCATTGCTTTTCTGGTTGTAGATGAAGACAAAATGAAACCACTTAGAGACACTTTAAAACCACATCGCGGACAGGTTTATACTAAAAGTTAGCTTTATTGTTGCTTTTGCGGTTTGGGCGGCATGGTACCAAATACCTTATCCCAAAAGGTATTGGACACACCATAAGCTTTATCTGGGTATTGAAAATGATGCAGGTTGTGATGATACCACAGATGTCTAAACCGTTTTGGAGGTCGCTTTGTATGGATGGCTCGGTGTACAAACGAGTACATTAAATAGCCCAAAAAGAAACCCGGAAAAAACCCAAAGGCATAAGACGGATAACCAAAAAGCCAAAACAAAAGATAAAAAACACCAAATAATACAGAAGCCATAATAAGTCCCGGTACCGGAGGCATTAAAAGTCGTTGCTCGTCTTTAGGATAGTGGTGGTGCGAACCGTGCATAACAAAATGAAAACGCTATGTCCATTTCCAATCATTATACCAATGAAACAAATAACGATGAAGCAAATACTCCGCTAAAGTCCAAAAAGCAAAGCCTACCATAAACAGACCTAAAAAGCCAAAAACCGAAAGACCTTTAACTGCAATGGCCACATAAACCAATGCCAAAATAACCAAACCATAAACGATAATATTCGATATGGGATTGGTTTTGGTCAAACTTTCCAAAAACGGATTTTTGAAAATCTGCGCCTGTCCTGCTGAAAATTCGGTGGTTACCCTGTGCTTCTTCATGGCTTTATCGTATACAATAAATATAGTAAAAGTATTGTTAACAACTACACTATAATTACAAGATTAACATATTGGATTAACTACAAGACCACTCCTAATTTACTTTTTGTAGCACTTTTTTTGCCGTTGATATAGTTTTTTATTTCAAAAAAAATCTTTTACTTATCTTCGTTTCTTTTAATTTTTATTTTTTTAAATAAATTTACAATTACGAATAATTGCTTTTGCAATTGCCAAAAACCCTACCCAAAATAAAAACATGGCAAAACAAATTAAAGCAGTCCAATGTCCCAAATGTGGCAGTGTTGACAAGCAATCGATAAAAGAAGACCATTACATCTGTAAGAGTTGTAATACCGAGTATTTTCTGGATAATGACGATATCAATATCATACATCAACACAAAACAAATGCTTCTCCAGTTTTAAAAAACGAAAAAGCCCTAAAATATGTTGCTATTGCTCTTTCCGTTTTGTTTGGTGTTCCAATATTAATTGGTGCAGTCGGTGCTGTTTTTGGCAATAAAAATTCTGAAACAAAACAATACAATACCTATTCGGCTCCTTCGGTAAAAACAAAAGAAGAGAAGAAAATCAATTATAGCTTAAAAGGAAAAAGAGAAGTACTTACAACCGATAAAGATGCCCAATTAACAAGTGTTGCCATAGGTGTTTTGGATAGCGACGAGAGCCCTTTTTCAAAAACAGGTGAAAAAACAGTACTACTCGTATTTTTTGATGAAGAAGGCAAAGAATTAAAGCGCGAAAATATGGGTAAATACGATATACATGGTTATAGTGGCGACTTCGACATACGCACATTTACTAATGGAGCTGTTTATGCCATAATAGACGAAACCTACCTGTTTTCCATAAATATGGAGCACAAAACAGCAAAACAAATAACCGAGCTGGATCTTGCCCAAGTAAAAGGATTGGAAACCGGTATAGCCGAATGTAAATTTAGCCATTACCTGTACGGTATCGATGTGTTAACCAACAAAGCCGAGAACTTTGTGTATTACCCAATACTCGGAAAAGCATTCGAAAAAGAGAAACTGTACAGTTTGTTTGGCAACAAGGCCTTTAGTAAGGGCACACAACATGTCGATTTTACATTTACAAGAGAATCTACTTATTTTCCAAAGGAGAAAATTCAATTGATACGATACGTCCATACCAACACCATTGGCTCACCTGGTACCGACCCCCATTTTTCATGGAGCAAGGATTATGGCCGTTCGGGCATATTTACCAGTGCCGACCCATATAAAAAAGTACTTATCAACAATTTTCAAATGGCAAAGGCCAATGTGGTGAGTTTTAAGGATTTTACACCCGACAGAAATTATTTCGATTCTTGGGTAATAGGCGTAACCGACAAATTCGTACTAATATCGACAAAAAGTTCGCCCGGAAAAAACGCCAAAAGCATATTACAAGCCTTAAGTTTGGAAAACGGTGACATTTTATGGTCCAACAACGACAATATAAAAAATATACGTGGAATGGCCAATTTAAAGGATGGTGTCGCCCTAAAAACCAATTCCGACAAAATATACGTACTTAACGATAGCGGGAAACTTATCAGGGAATACGAATCTAAAATAAACAACCATGATTAATTTTATAAAAAACCAACTTTCTAAGGTTATAGAATGGAACGACCAAAACCCCAATACGCTTTGGCAACAGTGGAACGGTGGTTCCGACGAGATTATTAGTGCCTCTAAACTTATCGTTAAACCGGGACAAGGTGCTGCCGTAGTTTACGAAGGTAAATTGGTAGATATTATTACCGACGAAGGCATTTTCAACCTTAAAACCGATAACCACCCATTTATTACTACGTTGTTAAAAATCCGTCAAAGTTTTGAGAGCGAACACAAACTCTACATTTACTTTTTCCGTACGGCACAGGTTATCAATGAAAACTGGGGTACCTCGCAGCCCATAAAATATCAAGAACCCACATATAAATTCCCCATAGAATTGGGCTGCAACGGCAGTATTTCGTACAAAATAAGTAATCCGCAACATTTTTACAGCGAAGTTTTGGGCAGTCTGGACGTTTACACAACATACGATGCCAAACAACTATTTCTGGGGCGTATTCCCACCTTTATAGCAACATTACTCTCTAAAAACCAGTACAGTTACTTACAAATAGACCAAGAACAACTGGGCATAAGTCAAGATTTGCAGCCTATTATAGCCGAAGAAATGGCCACTATAGGTTTAGAGGTTACCGATTTTAAGATTTTGGGTACCCATTTTTTACCCGAAACACAAAAGCACATCCAAAAAATAGCCGATATACAATCGGACAAATTTGCTGCAGAAGATGTAGGTCTCACTTACGAAGAGCTACAAAAACTGGAAGCCTTACGTGATGCCGCAAGAAACGAAGGCGGTCTGGCAGGCGCAGGCGTAGGTTTGGGTGCAGGCATGGAACTGGGCAAAGGATTTACCAGTGCCTTTAACGGTAAAGAGACCAATGCGGCAACTCCAAGAGAAGATGTATTTCTACTTATCGAGCAATTAAAATCACTATTCGACAAAGGCATACTTACCGAAGCCGAATTTACGACCAAAAAACAAGAACTTCTTAAAAAGATATAAAAAGAGATGAAAAAAACGATAGGATTATTTTTAACGGTATTGGTGCTGTTTCTGTACAGCTATTTTTTACTTAAAATATGGGGTATCGATATGCTAGAAAAAGAACAGTTGAATAACATTTTAATAAGTATCGGTTTTAGTGTACCCATTGCCTTGGTTTTGGTGTTAGTATATGGATTTTATTTTAAAAATCCGGCCAAAGGCTACGAAACTACCGATAAAATGGTACAGCGAAAAAAAGTATAATTTGTTAATAAACAATTCAACTCTTAAATAAACCACTATGGATTTGAAATCCATAGTTTTAGTTAATGAATGAAATTCATTTTAGAGCATAATGTCATTCCGACAGAGCGTAGCGACGAGGAATCTCATCCTATAGTCTTCAATTTATGATGAGATTTCTCACTGTGTTCGAAATAACAAATAGACTCAAATGTTTATAGAAACTAAAGTAACTGTAATGAAATTGTAGGGTTTTAACCTTTAAATTAGATAATAAAAACTATAACAAAAACAGAAAACAATGAAGGCCATACTTTTTTACGAAACCGCAACCATGGATATGGATAAAATCATGGCTGTTTATCCTAAGCACGAGGCACATGCCAACACTTATATCGAACAAGGAAAAATTTTGGGCATTGGCCCCTATGCCAACCCCATGGAAGGCTCTATGGCTATTTTTACCGACAAAACCAGTGCCGAAACCTTTGTGAGAACCGACCCTTTTGTACTGGAGGGTATTGTGGCCAAGCACACCATTAAAGAGTGGAACGAGTCGCTGTTATAGTCCTTATAATTGACTAAATATATTACTTAACTGGGTCGGCCAATGCTCAAAATTTTGGCTCAAACAAAATCCAACAGGTTCAAAAAACGTATCATATCCATAGCAACTCTACTTGGTATTTATCAAATATTCCCGTATAACCACCCTTATCTTAATAAATTGTTATGCTAAAAAAAACTATTCTTATATTTATATTACCAATAGCCTTATTACAGATACAATGTAACAAAAAGGAGAACGAACTTTTAAAGAAAGTCGATAGGGATATCCAAAAAATAGACTATATGCAAAATATGGAGAATTTTAGGATTTCCTTTTCAAACGGCACAAAAAACGATACTTTCGATGAAGAGGATAGCTCTAATTTTGAAAACCTTTCAAAACTTAAACCAGAAGATAAAGAATTGGAATTGTTTTTTAACCAAGAGATACAAGTTAGACAAAAACTTATCCATCCCTACAACCATATTGCACTGGAGACCTACAATTATAAACTTAAAAATTTACTTGGTATTAGTAGTGCCTTATACAATAATGGTTCCTATACCGAGAGCACCTTTCCTTTGTACGAAATAACAAAAATAACCTTTAAGGATAAAAGCATACTTATTCCCGATAGTACAAATATCATTTCAGATAAATATTTGGAAAAACACTATACTGTTGAAGAAGTAGATGAAGACGATGGTGAAATCTTTAAATACATAGAGCCGGACTTAATGCCGGAATTCGAAAAGTTTATTTACTACGAACAGAGCTTTGACAAAAATTACGGCATAAAAACGGCTAAACCCATAGACCATATTGATATTGGAATAACCCTACCCTTAATTAATTACACGCCCTTCCTGCTCGATTTCCATACCAAAAAAACAAATACCGGTTTAGGCGAAATTATTTTAGATACCATAACCTCGCAACATGTGGCTCTTAAAGTACCTAAAAAACTAGGAGACAACATGCTCTTAACCGCCTATTATAAAGATGACAGAATATTAAAGCAAAGAGGGCGTAACAGTACCACAATACCAACACCAAGCGAAAAAAAATATTTTTCGAAAGTAAGGGGTGCTTTATTGGATGCTAAAGAATGGATAAAAAAAGACAGCATAAAAACCGAAACCGACTTAGACAAATATATTGAAAATGCTACTGTTAAAACTACAATAGACAGTACCGAAATAAAATACACCAACCTATATTACAGTTTTTCTGGACCAATAAGCTCACTGCAAATATGGATTCCCGATACCGAAATAGAACTTAAAAAGTTCAATATTAATTATAAATTATATTACAATAAAAACGAAGAAAAATCCAGTTACTTTGTTAGCCATAAATTTGGCACCGAAAACTGTGGAATTATCGATGTAAACGGAAAATGGATAGTACAACCAAATTATAACGAACATCTACGTCCATTAAACAGTTACTATTATTGGGACCAATTTAACGACGACAGCAATACCTACCATTTAAACCATAAAACCAAAACTTTCGAAAAAATATCCTATGTACTGAAAGATCGCGATATTTATGGCGATAAGTATGTGATTATATTGAAAAAACCTTACGATTACAATACACAAGGTATAGCTAATGCCATAACCGGGAAAATTATATTTTCTCCAAAATACGATAATATTGAATACCAAAACGGTTTTTGGATTGTTAAAGACAATAACGAAGCAGCTATTTACAACAACCAATTTACCAAAGTCGTTCATGGCCAGTTAAACAATATTGAAACAGATGGAAAATATATTTATGCAACATCCAAAACCGGCGGTAAAACCCACGACGAAATCTATATATACCACAGCAATGGTGACAAGCTCCCCATAAACGCAAACAACATAAAAGGCCATTTCTCCAATGGTTTACTTTTAATAGGCGCCTATACGACAAACACAGAAACCGGACACCTACATTATAATTCATATTTTGTAAATAATCACGGTAACAAGATTATTGACGTTACTAAATTAGGCTATCGAGATGCCAAACCATTTAGTTGTGGACTTGCAACAGTAGAAAACCAAAAAGGGCAATATGGATTTATAAATACTTCGGGAAAACTGGTTATACCCTGCCATTACTATTTTGCAAGACCATTTTTTACAAGATCTCAATATGCATTAGTAACAAAGGACAAAGAGGACATGCTAATAGATAAAAATGGCAATATTATTAAAACCTTTCCCTACAAAATCAGTATTAAAGACAATTACACCGAAAAATACAACGATGTTGTACTTTACAGTTACGAAGACAAGAAGTGGTATGATGTATTTGGAGATGAAATCGTGGATTAAGCAGTTTAATGTTGGCACGTAGCAAAAACTACCTTAATATAAATTCGATATAAGAAAGTGTTTTTTATAGCTGGCAAACGGTTAATGCCACACCATTTATCTACAAATCCTTTTGAAAGAAATCAATATATTTTGAGAATATGGAGCTTATTGAAACATTAAAAATATCCTTAGCTTAAAAAAACAGGATGCCGAACAGTAACAATTAAAAAAAGCCATTTAGGTAGAGCCTTAATCTGGTTTGATTATAGTTTAGCAGGGCAAAAAAAAGTGTAACCTGCGTACAGATTACACTTTTAAAAAGACAAATTTTAAATTAATTAAAATGAATATGTAAGACTTCCATGAAATCTATCACAAATAATTGTTTTATTTAGATTCATTATAAATTATAAGCAAAAATAAACTTTATTTAGTAAAAACAAAACTTTATTTAGAATAATTTTAAATTATTTTCTTAAAGCCTGTTTAAATTCGTATGATAGACTTTTTGTATAGTTTATTTTTGAGGCAAAATAGAAAATAATAGCTATGCTACTTGATGAAATTTTAACGAAATTATGCATCAAAAAAGAGATATAGAAAAACAATTGATATAAATTTAAACAGGCTCTTAAAGCACAATGTCAAATCCAAAATAATCTATGGATTGGAAATCTATAGTTTTAGTTAATGAATGAAATTCATTTTAGAGCATAATGTCATTCCGACAGAGCAGAGCGACGAGGAATCTCTTCGTATAGTCTTCTATTTATGATGAGATTTCTCACTGTGTTCGAAATGAAATAGACTCAAATGTTTATAGAAACTAAAGTAACTGCAATGAAATTGCAGGGTTTTTACCTTTAACTTGAAAATAAAAAATGGCCAATACCCGTACAGGACTTGGCCATTAAAAACAATGTTTTACAAAAATTTATCGCGAATAATTAGGCGATTCTTTGGTAATGGTCACATCGTGTGGATGGCTTTCGTTAATACCGCTCGCCGTAATTTTAACAAATTTGCCTTTTTCTTTTAAAGTATCAATATCCTTAGCGCCACAATATCCCATGCCGGCACGTAAGCCACCTACAAATTGATGTATGCTTTCATACAACTCGCCTTTATAAGGTACACGGCCTACAATACCTTCCGGCACTAGTTTTTTAATATCGTCTTCAACATCTTGGAAATAACGGTCTTTACTGCCTTGTTTCATCGCTTCGACCGAACCCATACCTCGATACGATTTAAACTTACGGCCTTCGTAAATAATGGTTTCTCCCGGCGACTCTTTTGTCCCTGCCAAAAGCGATCCCAACATAACACTATCGGCACCGGCAGCAATAGCCTTTGGTATATCGCCCGTATAGCGAATACCACCATCGGCAATTACAGGAACTCCCGAACCTTTAATGGCCGCAGCGACTTCCAGCACAGCCGAAAACTGAGGAAATCCCACGCCCGCAACTACTCTGGTAGTACAAATTGAACCGGGACCAATACCTACTTTTACGGCATCGGCTCCGGCATCTACCAAATATTTGGCAGCTTCGCCTGTTGCAATATTACCAACAATAACCTCTAATTTAGGGAATTTGGCCTTTATTTCCTTTAAAACATTTACCACACCTTTGGTATGACCATGAGCCGTATCGATAACTACTGCATCTACACCGGCATTTACCAAAGCCTCTGCCCTATTAACCGCATCGCCCGTTACCCCTATAGCTGCGGCAACACGCAACCTTCCATATTCATCTTTATTGGCAATCGGTTTTTGGGTTAATTTGGTAATATCCCTAAAGGTTATTAGGCCTGTAAGTTTATGGTTTTCATCTACAATAAGTAGTTTTTCTATTTTATGTTTTTGCAAAATGGCTTCGGCATCCTTTAATGACGTTCCCACAGGAGCAGTTACCAAGTTTTCACCTGTCATAACCTCGGCGATCGAACGGTTTTTGTCATGCTCGAAACGTAAATCGCGATTGGTTACTATTCCTTTTAAAGTTCCATCGGTATCGACAATGGGAATACCACCTATACTATGTTCGGCCATGTTTTGCTTGGCATCTAAAACCGTAGCTGTTAATGGTAAAGTAACAGGGTCGAGTATCATACCGCTTTCGGCACGTTTTACACGGCGCACCTTTAAGGCTTGCGCTTCAATGGTCATGTTTTTATGTAAAACACCTATACCTCCTTCACGAGCCATGGCAATAGCCATTTTACTTTCGGTTACGGTATCCATTGCTGCCGAAACTATGGGGATATTAATGGTTATATTGCGTGTAAATTTTGTTTGGATGTTTACTTCGCGAGGAAGTACTTCGGAAAAAGCCGGTACCAAAAGTACGTCGTCGTAGGTTAATCCTTCTCCTACCAATTTATTTTGATGTGCAGTCATGGTTTGCAATTAGGTTATAATTGCGTGCAAATATACAACTTTTAATGAAACGGCGTTTCTTTTTAACTTATTAAAACGCCTTAATGACGTGGCGGACGTGGCGGTCTTCCTCCCGAACCTCTTCTTCCGCCTACATTTATATTCTGTCCGGCAAACCTGCCAAACTTATATACGAAAGTTACCATAAAGTACTGTTCTAAAATATTATTTTCTACATCACGAATGGCACTTTCGGTTACCGAACGCGTAAAGCCATTATTTTGATCAAGTATATCGTAACCTATAACACTTAATGTTGCTTTTTCGTTCCATAGTTGTACACCAAGACCGGCATTCCATAATACAGCAGCACCATCGAAAGCATCGCCTACCCTACTGTTGTAACGGTATGATAATTTGTTGGATAAAAATAGATTTTTTAAAAAATACAACGACGAATCGAATCTTAAGTTCTGTACAAAAAAGTCGTTATCGTTAAACATATTGGTATTGTATTCCGAATTGGTCAAACTATAGCTGTACGATGCGTTCAACGTCAATATTTCATTATACGAATAGCCCAATGATACCGAAGGACTTAATGTTCCTGTTTTTGTTGTAAACATTTCGGCATTCTGTATCGACCGTATATTACGGTAATCGCCATTAAGATTTAAGTTAATATTGAAATTGTTCTTTTTGTTGTAAATTGATTTTGAAATACCTACATTACCCGAAAAGCTATAATCGCCATCAATATTATCGTAGGTGGTGTAACGCACCAAATCATCGTCGGTTAAGGTCGCATTGGTTATTTTATCTTTTAAAAAGGTCGCTCCCGCATTGGCATTAAGATTAATATTGTTATAAGCCAGATTTCTTTGGTATTCGAAACGTAAACTGTGGTTAACCTCCGGTTTTAAGTTGGGGTTACCTGTTCGTATATTGGTAATATTGCTAACATCGGCCACAGGTTGTAACTGGCTCATGGATGGCAGGTTTACGTTTTGCCGGTAATTAAGAGAGATGTTTTTATACCCCTTTTCATCTCGATAGCGTATTCTACCGGAATAGGTAAAATATTCGAATTCATTTTTAAAATCGCGTTCGTTTAAAATATTATCGTCAAATTTCCTATATGTACTGGTATAGGTGCCACCCAATTCGAAACGCCAATCCTTAACTTCGTAACGCAATCTTAATTCGGGTGCAATGGTTGTATTTATATAACGGCTATCGGCACTTATCTGACTGTTAAAATTATCGTACGTCCCTGTATCTTCATTATAATCGTAAATATAACGCTCGTTATTATCGGTGCTTACGGTAACATTATACTCGGGTATAACACTAAACCTTGACGATATATTTTTTCTAAAACTACCGTAAACATTTACAGAATTTGAACTATTGTTTGTGTTGGATATCTGGTTTTGTTCCTCATCTTCTTTATCGCTTTCAAACTCGTTTCTCGAATAAATCCGTCCGTCACCATCGTTTTTATTAAAGCCCAATCGCACACCCATATTCAAATAGTCCCTGTTTTCGCCAAAAACTGAAGTTACCCTAAAATTGTTGTTAATGGAATAATTGGAATTGGACGATTGGTTTTTGGATGTATATTGGCTTACCAAATCGCCATTATCGTATTCCGATTTGCTGTTGGACTCACTATACGAATCGTTATTGGACGCACTAAAGCTAATATCGTTGGATATGCGCCCCCTTCTAAAAAGATCTTTCCCCTTTTTACTTACAAATTTTAAATCTAAATTACCATTATGGCTATCGGAATCGTTATAACTTTTACTGGAACCTTCGGTAATATAATTTCTATTGGGCAAAAAGTTTTCGGAGTAAGTTGTGCGCTCGTTGTCCCTATTTTGAGTACTATAACGGTAATTACTGTTTACCTGCGTTTCGTCCCACTTCCCTTTGGAATAATTGGCTCCGACAAAATCCGATTCGATATAACCATTGCTCGATTCGGCCTCGGGCAGGGCATTAAACCCCCTTGATGCATTTATATTATTGGTTCCCGCAATAATACCCAGTTGTTTACCATCTACCAATTGGAATACATTGGCGTTGGCTTGATATTTTTTATCGGTACCGTAGCCCAAATTTACATCGCCAAAATAAGCCCGGTTTTTTCCTTTTTTAATTTTAAGGTTGATTTCCTTTGTACCCGAGTCGGATTCTTCTCCTGTAAATTTTTGCAAATCGGTTTTGTAATCGGTAATCTGTACTTTACTTATAACGTTACTTGGAATATTTTTTAGGGCAATATCGCCTTTTTTCTCTCCAAAAAAAGCTTTTCCATCAACATTTACAGCTTCAACCTCAACACCGTTAACAGTTATATCGCCTTCGGTATTAATTTCAACACCGGGCAGTTTTTTCAATAAATCCTCGGCCTTATCGTTGGGCATGGTCTTAAAACTATCGGCATTGTATTCTATGGTATCCTTTTTTATCACTATTGGCGGTGCTTTCCCTATAATAGATACCACGTTTAGTTCTTCTACATTATTATTAAGGATAACAAAACCTAAATTTAGGTTATCAACTGTTGGAATGTCAAACGTTTTTTGGTAAGGTTTGTAGCCCAGATAAGCAATATTAAAAATAGCCTTGGTATCGGTTTCGGTATTTACTTTTAACGAAAATCCTCCCTCTTTATTGGTAATACTGTAAGCTATCGGCACGCTATCGGTAATACTTTGCACATAAACGGTGGCAGCTTCCAATCCGTTCCCATTTTCATCTTTCACAACACCTTCTAAAGTAAATTTTTGTGCAAATACATTGGCAACTACCAACAAAAAAATCAATAAATTAAGTTTTTTCAAGGTTTCCTTTTTAAATATTAAATGCTATATCGTTAGACTGTAAACAGCAAAGAAAGTTTAAATAAAACAATGTTAAAACTATCTTAACGTTTTATTAGAAAACAATTGTTGTAAATTAACATTTTAGTGCAGAAATCTATACTAATTATAGCCATTAAATATCTTTGTAGCTTCGTTATAGGCACTCTCAAAACTTAGGCTATTTAATGTATTTTTTCCTTTTGAAGTAAAATAGGACAATAACTTTTCTGTTGGCATATTACCGGTAAGTTCGTCTTTTGCCATAGGGCAACCTCCAAAGCCCTGTATGGCACCATCGAAACGTTTACATCCGGCTTGATATGCCGCATCGACCTTTTCAAACCATGTTGAAGGCGTTGTATGCAAATGCGCACCAAATTCTATTTGCGGATATTGCGGTATTAAATTGGAAAATAAATAATCGATACTTTCTGGGTTTGAAGTCCCTACTGTATCGCTTAACGATAGTATTTTTACACCCATTTGGTAAAGTTTATCTGTCCAATTAGCGACAATATCCACGCTCCACGGGTCGCCATAGGGATTACCAAAACCCATGGAAATATAAACCACAACTTCTTTGTTTGCTTTTTGGGCTAAATTTAGTATTTCTGTAAGTGTTTCGACCGATTGTGCAATGGTTTTATGTGTATTGCGCATTTGGAAATTCTCGGAAATAGAAAATGGATAACCCAAATAACGGATTTCGGAATATTTACAGACATCTTCCGCACCGCGCACATTGGCTATTATAGCCAACAGCTTACTTATGGTTTTGTTTAAATCTAACTGAGCAAAAACTTCGGCCGTGTCGGCCATTTGCGGAATAGCCTTGGGCGATACAAAACTCCCAAAGTCTATCGTATCAAAACCTACTCGCAATAGCGACTGGATATACTGTACCTTTTTTGGGGTAGGTATAAACTGCTTAATACCTTGCATGGCATCACGTGGACATTCAATTATCTTTATCGGACTTGGCATTCCTTATAAATTATACCGCCAAAATACTTAATTTTTGGATTTATATCATGAACCCTTCTTGACTTTTTCCTATAACCCAAAAAATAGGCCTATTTTAACTTCAAATCTAAAAAAATATTCCTTTATAGTCTTTTCAATACATCATTATACTTAATTTTGTTATTCGACATATAGAAGTGGTTTAAACTTTTTGTATAGTTTAATTTTTAATGCAGAATGAGGCAAAATAGAAGATAATAGCTGGGCTACTTGATGAAATTTTAACGAAATTATGCGCAAAGAGAGATATAGAAAACAATTGATATAAATTTAAACAGTCTCTTAATTTGTTAAGGTCATTTTTTTGCTAATTGTGGCCATGGCAATTACAAAACATCTTTAATTGTACTAATACAAAGCATTAAATTATCAGACTTTGAAAGTTTTTAAAGTCTTGAATAAGCATTTTTACAACAAAAAAGGAACTATAATAAAACCAAAGAATAAAATTTAAAACAGACGTTAACATAAAACAAACAGACTTTTCCTTTTTTATACAATTCTTCTTTATAATTAATCGTTATTTTTGCTACAAACTTTTGTCTATTGAAAACAGCATACAAAAAACATATCGTATTAATAATTTGTATATTAACCGTAGTTACCGCTTTTTCTCAGCAAGCAAGTAATATTAAAATCGAATATTTTGGACGTTTAAGCGGTGCCAATGATGATTCCGGAACGAGAGTCCTAACACGGGACGACTCGCAACAAGTACATGTTTCTCATGGAAACATCGATTTATGGTGCGATAAACTAATCCATTATAAAGATGAAAACTTTGTTGAAGCCTTTGGAAACGTTAAAATGAAACAGAGCGACACTATAAATATGTCGTCCAAATATTTAGAGTACAGCGGTATATCCCAATTAGCTTTTGCCAGTGGCGATGTGATTTTAAAAGACCCCAACTCGACCATTACTACAGACACCCTACATTACGACCGCCAAAAACAAGAAGCCTTTTACAATGTTGGTGGTACTGTAGTAAAAGACACATCGGGTACCATAACCAGCAAAATAGGACGCTATATAATGCCTTTAAAAAAATACCGTTTTGTCGATGATGTAGTAATGGTAAATAAAGATGCCACAATAAACACTAATTATTTCGATTTTTATTCCGACACGGGATTGGGCTATCTCTTCGGTCCCTCGACCATAGTTACCGAGACTAGTGAAACCTACTGCGAAAAGGGCTTTTACGATACCAAGAATAAAGTAGGCTACGTTTTAAAAAACTCAAAAATATATTACGATAACCGCATTATTGAAGGAGATAGCTTATATTTTGACAATAACAGAAATTTTGCTTCGGCAACAAACAACATAAAAGTTACCGATACCATCAACGAATCTATCATTACAGGACACTATGCCGAAGTTTTTAAAGACAACGACTCGCTATTTATTACCAAACGTGCCCTGGCAGTAACCAAACAAGAAAACGATTCCATTTATATCCATGCCGAAAAAATTATGGTTACCGGTAAACCCGAAGACCGAATAATACGAGGCTATTATCATGCTAAAATATACAAATCGGACATAAGCGGAAAATCCGATTCCATACACTCCAGCGAAAAAACAGGTATTACAAAACTTTTAAATATAGACAAACTGGGATCTTCCGATAAATTTTCGGTAAAACGGAATCCCATTATTTGGAACATTGACAACCAAATGACAGGCGACACCATACATTTAATGTCAAACTCCAAAACAGAAAAACTGGACTCCCTATTGGTTTTCGAAAATGCTTTTGTAATAAGCAAGGACACCTTGAGCGAAGATGGCTTTAACCAAATATCGGGAAAACGTCTGGTAGGTTATTTTAACAATAACAATCAATTGGATAAAGTCGATGTTACCAAAAATGCACAATCTATTTTTTATGTACGCGACGACAAACAAGAATTGGTAGGAATAGACAAGGCTAAATCGGGAAGCATTTCTATTATTTTTTTCGAAGGACAGGTAGAACAGTATTCCAGATTTAACCAGATAGATGGTATTTTACATCCAGAATCGAAATATCCTAACAGGGATAAACGTTTAAAAGGATTCGATTGGCGCGAAGACGAACGTCCTTTAAGTGTAAACGATTTATTTAAAGACGAACCACCCTACACCTTACCCGTTATTAAAGGCCTAGAAGACTATATTCCGGAAGAAGATTTTTTTAACGAAGACATGTTGGAACGTATTGATAAAGCCGAATCGAAAGAAAAACCCAAAAACAACGAAAAACCCAAAGCATCAAGAAATCTTCCTAAAAATATTCAGGATAAACGGGACAAGGCCGACCCGAAAAAAACGGTAAAGCAAAAATAGTACTTTCCAAAAAGGCCACTTTGTAATGCCCATGATAAGGGAACAATGAGCAACACATAAACTACCAAACAAATAGATATTTTTTTTAGATTGAAACAAAATCATGAAACACGATTTTATAACATATCAGGCTCAAACTTCGCCGCATCCTTTGGCTTTAGAAATATCGTATGCCAACGGCAGTTATATTTACGACAGTAGTAACAAAGGCTATCTCGATTTTGTTTCGGGCGTATCGGCAACACCTCTTGGGCATAATCATCCTAAAGTAGTCAATGCCATAAAAACCCAGCTTGACAAGTACATGCATGTTATGGTATATGGCGAATACGCACAGCAAGCTCCGGTAGAACTTTGTAAACTTTTGGCCAAACACTTGCCCAAAAGCCTAAACAAAACCTATTTGACCAATTCGGGTACCGAAGCCATTGAAGGTGCCCTAAAACTGGCCAAACGCATTACCGGCAGAAGCGAAATTATTGCAGCCAAACAAGCTTACCACGGCAATACCATGGGAGCCATGAGTGTTATGGGACAAGAAGAATGTAAACAAGCCTTTAGACCTCTAATCCCCAATGTGCGTTTTATAAATTTCAACAACGAAAACGATCTTAACCATATTACAACGCAAACAGCTGGTGTTATTTTAGAGACCATTCAGGGTGGCGCCGGCTTTATCGAGCCCCAAAACAATTATTTACAAAAGGTAAAGCAGCGTTGCGACGCAGTTGGTGCCCTTTTAATTTTAGACGAAATACAACCCGGCATTGGCAGAACAGGCCAACTTTTTGGGTTTGAACATTACAACTGTATCCCCGATATTTTAGTAATTGGTAAGGGACTTGGTGGCGGTATGCCCATTGGTGCATTTATAGCTTCCAACAAACATATGGATTTGCTTACCAATAACCCAAAATTGGGCCATATAACCACTTTTGGTGGGCATCCGGTTATTGCCGCTTCTGCCTTGGCCACCTTAAAAGAAATTACCGAAAGTAAACTTATACCGGATACACTAGAAAAAGAGAAATTATTCAGAAAACACCTTATACACCCGCTCATTACCGAAATAAGAGGAAAAGGACTTATGCTGGCAGCCATAACTACATCGGCAGAAATAACCAACACCGCAATATTACAAGCGCAAGACAAGGGTTTGGTATTATTTTGGCTGCTTTTCGAACCAAAAGCAATTAGGATAACACCTCCATTAACCATTTCGGAAGACGAAATCGTTAAAGGCTGCCAAATTATTGTTGATATTTTAGACAACTTATTAGAGTTAAAAACGAAAAGTGAGAATTTGAAACCAAAATGAACCACTGTGGATTGGAAATCCATAGTTTTAGTTAATGAATGAAATTTATTTTAGAGCATAATGTCATTCCGACAGAGCAGAGCGACGAGGAATCTCATCGTATAGTCTTCAATTTATGATGAGATTTCTAACTGTGTTCGAAATGACAAATAGACTCAAATGTTTATAGAAACTAAAGTAACTGCAATGAAATTACAGGGTTTTTACCTTTAACTTGAAAATAAAAAAGAGCCAAGGTTTAAGACTTCTTTCCTTGCTTCGGTTTTCAAACTTTAAAAAACAGAGTTTAGTACACGACAAAAATCACCTTTATTGACTTATTAAATTGATTTTCAAGAACCTCGAAGGTTTTAGAAACCTTCGAGGTCTAATGGTTTATTTTTTTGTTTATCAACATGCTAAGGATTATTTGTAATTTTTGCCATGTACCAAGAAAATAGAGATATAGAAAACAGATAAAAAACCAAGAACCAAGACTTTTGGAGAATTTTATCGTACCAAACTCGCGAAGTATCTCCTTTAAAATTAAAAATGTTCATTACTTTGTTAAAAACATTTAAGCATTCCCTTTAATTAAACCATATAGAAGTTTAAATTTATTCACGTAGAACATAGTTACGAATAGTGTTTATGAAGTACAGTTTTGATGAAGACCATAATTTACCCTTAACCAAGTTCGAGTCTATGCTTAAAACAAATCATGTTTTGTTTTTCGATTCGGAAGAATTTGAGGAGATTATTCATCATTATCTCAATTTGGGTAAGATTGCATTGGCAAAAAAAGCTATAAAACTAGGGCTGGACCAACATCCATCTTCCATAAATCTTAGGCTTTTTAAAGTAGAGGTCTTTATTTTTGAAGACAAACTTAACGATGCCGACAATTTACTTAGCGAGCTTTATAGCTTAGATCCTTCCAACGAAGAGATATTTATCCAAAAGGCCAACATATTCTCTAAAAAAGACGAGCACCAAAAAGCTATCGATATACTTAAAAGCGCTATTGCTTTAACCGACGACGATGCCGATATCCATTCGCTTATAGGCATGGAATATCTATTTTTAGATAAGTTTGAAGAGGCCAAGATCGCTTTTATGAAATGCCTTGAAAAAGATATTGAAGACTACTCGGCACTTTACAATGTTATATATTGTTTTGAGTTTTTGGACCAAACCCAAGAAGCCATAGAATACTTAACTGTATTTTTAGATAAATCACCTTATAGTGAAGTGGGTTGGCACCAATTAGGCAAACAGTATTACACACTAAAAAATTATAAAAAAGCATTGGCTGCTTTTGATTTTGCCATTATTTCGGACGATACTTTTGTTGGTGCCTATATTGAACGTGGCAAGGTTTTAGAAAAACTTAAACGCTTCGAAGATGCTATTGAAAGCTACATGCTTACCTTAAAATTGGAAGATCCCACATCGTTTGCTTTACTACGAATTGGTCATTGTTACGAAAAATTAAAAAAAGACGATCTGGCCGTTCAATATTATTACAAAACAGTTCACGAAGATCCTTTATTGGATAAGGGCTGGATTGCCATTACACAATATTACACCAGAAAACGCAACTACAAAAAAGCACTCTACTACATAAATAAAGCCATAAATATCGATACCGAAAATGTAAAGTATTGGAAACTTTACTCGCAAATAAACCACCGTTTACATTTTTACGAAGAAGCCGAACGTGGCTATAAACACACCTTAGAACTAGGTAACTACGAGTTTAGCACTTGGTTGTCGCGTGGCGATTTACTTATTAAACTTGGCGAGCCACAAGCTGCTATTAACAACTTTAAACAGGCTTTAGAGTTTTATCCGGAAAATGCCGAGATAGAATACCGCTTGGCCGGTTTGTTCTTTACTTTAAACCAAAATGACGAAGGCGCTTTTCACCTTAACAACGCACTTAACATTAACGAAGAGTTTTCATTTATTTTAGACGAACTTTTTCCTAATATAGTTAACAAAGCAGTAGTAAAAAACATGATTGGGTCTTAAGATTGTAAACTGATATTTTTTAATATACAATCTTATAACCACGACCACGACTGTTAATAATTTGAACATTAGCGTCGAGGTTTAATTTTTTACGAAGCTTAGATATAAAGACATCCATACTGCGTCCACTAAAAAAATCATTATTCTGCCAAACAGCATTTAAAATAATTTCTCGTTCAATAATTTCACTTTTTCGGGAAATTAAAAACGCTAACAAAACCGATTCGCGATTGGTTAATTGAAATGCTTTTGTTGGATGAATTAATTCCTGCGTTTCGGTATTAAATTGATACGAGCCTAATGTAAAAACAGTTTTTTTCGGTATTCTTTTTCTGTTAAGCAAAGCTTCAATCCGAACAATTAACTCTTCCATGCTAAACGGTTTTTTAATGTAGTCGTTACAGCCTATTTGAAATCCCTTAACCACATCTTGCGTTTGCGATTTGGCAGTTAAAAAAAGAATGGGAATTTCACTATTTAACTGTCGAATTTCGGTTGCCACCGTAAAACCATCTTTTTTAGGCATCATTACGTCGAGAACCAACGCATCGAATGTATTATTTTGATAAACCTCCAATGCCTTTTTTCCATTTTCGCATAAAAAAACATTGAAATTTCTACTTTCCAGACTTTCTTTAACAATGGTTCCCAAAGCCAATTCGTCTTCGGCAAGAAGTACATTTATTTTAGCATTCATTAGGTAATGTAATTTTAAAAATGGTGTGTGTTTTGGTTCGCTCTAATGTTAAGGTTCCATCGTGTTTTTCAATAATATTTTTAGCGTAATACAAACCAATTCCGTTGCCTTTTACATCGTGTAAATTTCCTTTCGAAATCCGGTAAAATTTATCGAAAACAGCTTTTTCTTCTGATTTTGGAATATTTGTTCCATTATCAATTATGCTAATTATGGTATTAATTTCATTGGTTTCAATTGTAATTTCAATTTTGTTTCCACCATATTTTATGGCATTGTCAAGTAAGTTGGAAATTACATTTTCGAAATGAAAAACATCAATGTTTAACAGTGTTTTATCTGAAAAGTTTCCAAAAACGATTATTTTTTCCGTATTTCGACAAAATATTTCGATTTTCGAAATTATAATGGAATTTATATCTGTAATTTCTTTTTGTAAAATTAGCTTGTTCTCTTTAATAGTCGCTGTTTCAAGGACTTTTCCCACCAAAACTTCTAATTTTTCCAGCTGAACATTGGCTATCGAAATGTAACGATTTGTTTTTTGAGCATCATTTTCGGGATTAAACTTACTTACACCCTCTAAAGCCGACGAAATAGTAGTAATAGGTGTTTTAAATTCGTGCGTAATATTATTGATAAAATCGTTTTTTATTTCATCGTTCCTTTTTTGTTTGCTAATAATATAAAACAGAAAAAATAAGCAACTAATAACCGCCAAAGCAAAAATTAGTGATAAAATTAATTCTGAACTGATTCGGTTTAAAAGCACATTATTAGGAAAAAAATAGTGGAGCTGAACCGAATTATCGCTTTTAATTAAGTTTTTATTAGGAATTACTTTTTCCGGATACAACATTTTAGATATTGGCTTCATATAAACAAGCGAATCGTTTTGAAAATGTTGGATTTGGTAATTCAGAGATATCTTTTTGTAGTTTAATTCTGTTTGAAGGATAGAATCTAATTTGGTATAATTAAAATTCTCACTAGGTAACGATAGACCTATTGTTCGAAACTTTTTATTTATTTGAGATTGAGAAGCTTCAAAAGCAGACTTTCCTTTGACTATTTTTAACGATTTTTCATTAAGCTCTATTTTTTTAGAAGATTTTATTGAGTCGAGATTAATACCATTTAATAAATCTCTAAAATCTGCAATACTATCTAATTTAATTATCGTAATAAAATTACTTTTAATTTCATCGTCATAATATGTTTTCAAAGCATCTTCATAAACAAATTTAATCTCGTCTTGAAGTTGTTTTTTATTAATTTCAAAATTTTTATAATTCCAATAAATCTGAAGGCAAACAGTACTTAATACAATAAAACTAACAAATGTAAATACTAATTTTAAGTTGATTTTCATATTTCAAAAATAAGAAGTAAAGCACAAAAAAACACAGCATTAACAAACGTTAACAGAGATTAACTTTCGGTTTAGGCAGTATTTGCGTTATTTGTGATGAAATCAAATTTATAGATTATGAAGAAATTAACTACATTTATTACATTGTCATTTATTAGTATTCTTTCAGCTCAAGATTTTCAGGGAATAGCTCATTATACTTCTAAAACACAAATACGTGAAATTAAAATAAGTGGTCTGGATATAACACCAGCCATGCAACAACAATTAAATGAACGTTTACAAAAAGGTGCTAAAAAAAGCTATATACTTAATTTTACTAAAACCGAATCTGTTTTTCAAGAAGAAGAAAAATTAGAAATGGGTAGTCCATCTTCTGGAATGCAAGTCATGCGTTTTGGCGGTGGAAAGCCAAGCAAACTATATAAAAATATTAAAGAAAAAACGTACATAGAAGAAGAAAATTTTTTCAGTAAAGAATTTTTAGTAATAGACAGTATAGAAGTTAAAAAATGGGAATTATTAAACGAATCTAAAACCATAGGCAATTACACTTGCTATAAAGCTAAACTTACTATTCCGGTAACTAAAAAGCAACTTCAAAAGTATAAAAAAGCCAAAGAGAAAAAAGACTCTGGTGAAAATATGTTTATGATGATTCCTGAACCTAAAGAAAAAACTATAGAAGCTTGGTACACCATGGATATTCCGGTATCTAACGGGCCCTCAGAATACGGAGGTATACCGGGTTTAATATTAGAACTTCATACAGATAGAACCGTATATTTGTGCACTAAAGTAATATTAAATCCTAAAGAAAAAATAAACATAAAAAAACCAAATAAAGGTAAAAAAGTTACCCGAACAGCATATCAAGATATTATTGAAAAGAAACTCCAAGAAATGAAGCAAAAGAATAGAAATAACAAAGAAAATTCTGTTATTGAAATCAGAACTAATTAAACTATTTGGTATAATGTAAGTCCAGTTTTCAAAACCTTTTAAATGAAATCATTTTTCTTAGTATTCGTATTCTTTTTTTCGTTTATCACTTTTTCTCAAAACATTCGTTTAGAAGGCATTGTAACCGACTCTACCGGAACCGGAATAGAAATGGCAAATGTTGTGGCAATTAACAAAGCTACTCAAGCTATGACTGCTTACGCAATAACAAATGATCAAGGAAAATATTTTTTAAATGTAAAGGCTCATACAACCTACCACTTTAAAGTAAGTTATATTGGCTACACACCTTTTGAAAACGAATTAACAACCGACTCTGAAAATAGCACCTATAATATTATATTGAGCCAAGGTATTCTATTAAACGAACTTGAAATTGTACACGAAATGCCGGTTACCATATCGGGCGATACTATTGTGTATAATACCGACTCGTTTACTACAGGAACTGAACGAAAATTAGAAGATGTTTTAAAAAAACTTCCGGGTGTCGAAATCAATGATGGTGGCGAAGTACAAGTAGAAGGCAAAACCGTGAAAAAAGTAATGGTGGAAGGTAAAGATTTTTTTGATGGCGATACCAAATTAGCCACTCAAAACATTCCGGCCGATGCTTTAGACAAAGTTCAGGTTTTACGTAACTATAACGAGGTTTCTAATTTAAAAGGATTGGAAAACAACGAGGAAAACATAGCTTTAAACATTAAATTAAAAGAAGGTAAAAAGAACTTTTGGTTTGGCGATGTTACAGCCGGAATCGGCGTTGGACACAAAGAAGGCCACTACATTGCAAATCCGAAGTTGTTTTATTACAGCCCTAAATACAGCATTAATTTTATAGGAAATATTAATAATATTGGCGAATTACCATTAACCATGCGTGATTATTTTAAATTTACCGGCGGGTTTCGCAATATGATGCGTAAAGGCGGTTCGTCTTTTAATGTTTCTTCTAATGATTTAGGCATTATGGGCTTACGAAATGACAAAGCAGCTAATATTGATACTCAATTTGGAGCAGCTAGCTTCAGTTATAGCCCATCAAAAGCTTGGACAATTAGTGGTTTTGGAATTTTTTCCGGCAATAAAACCAATACCATAACCAATTCGGTAAACGATTTACCCGATGGCTCTACCAATGCACAAGAAACCCGCAGCGATATTTCGGAACAACAAAGTCATTTAGGATTGTTTAAATTGAGTTCAAGTTATGTACCTTCAGAAAAAGTCCATTTCGATTATGATACTTTTATGAAATTTTCCAACCAAAAGGAAACTCAAACCATAACTTCTTCAGAGGCCGGTTCTATTATTACACAAAAAGACCAAAAACCTTTCAGTATTAATCAGAATTTGAATTATTACTACACACTCAACGAAAAGCACGTTTTGGCCTTTGAAACCCAGTATTTATATCAAGAAGAAGATCCGTTTTATAAGGCTAATTTAGAAAACTTGCCATTTGCCACTATTTTACCCGATTATATAAACGAAACCGGAATGCGTGATGATGTTTCGCAAGAACGATTTATTAAAACCAGTAAATTTGATACCAAACTCGATTATTACTATATGCTAACACCTAAAAGCAATTTGAATTTTACACTTGGAAACACCTATTCGTATCAAAATTTCAATTCGCATATTTTTCAAATTTTAGGCAACGGCTCTACCCATAACTTAACTTCCAGTATTAATAATAACGATGTTAATTATGTGTTTAACGATGCCTTTTGGGGAGTTCATTATAAAGTAATGTTGGGCGATTTTATTTTTACACCGGGTTTTAGTGTGCATCAATACCATACTAAAGATGAGCAATTAGATTCTGAAAACAAGCAAAAATTCAATCGCTTTTTACCTGATTTTTATGCCAAATGGCAAATAAAAAAATCGGAAACATTAACCTATAATTACGCTTTAACCAATAGTTTTACCGATATAGTAAAATTGTCTGAAGGCTATGTTTTTTCCAATTACAGTAGTTTATATGCCGGCAATCGGTATTTGGAAAATGCCTTGGTACAAACCCATAGTTTGCGCTATTTTAGGTTTAATATGTTCCATATGGAAAATATTTTTGCCAACGTAAACTATACCAAACAAACCAATGCGGTAAAAAGTAGAGCCTTACTTTCGGGCATTAATCAAGTTTCGACTTCTGTAAATATGAATTCTGATTTTGCCGACGAAACGTTTTCTGCCAATGGAAACTACGGACGTTCCTTTTTAAAATATTACAAAGCCTTGGGTGGCTTGAGTTTAAACTGGAGCAAATTTAACAACATTCGGGTTTATAATACTGAAGAGACCATTCAATCCACCGAATCGTTTACACAAAGCTACCATGCTAAAATTTCGACTAATTTTAAAGAAATACCAAATATTGGCATTAAATACACCTATTCTATTAATGATAATTCAAGTGATATTTTCTACACCGATAACCCGTCCATCGACTTAGAATATTATTTTTTAGATGCGTTTTCGTTTGTGTCGGAATATAATTTTTATCACAACCAGAACAAAGCAAAATCTATCAACACAGAATATAATTTTTTATCGGCTTCGCTATCGTATCAGAAAAAAGACAGTAAATGGGAATGGAAACTTTCCGGAACCAACTTATTAAATAGCAAAGCACTAAACTCCAGCAGTTTTAACCAACTGGGCGGAACCAGTAGTTTTTCGAGCTATATTGTACAACCGCGCTATATAATTTTGAGTTTACAGTATAGTTTGTAAAGTAATTAATTTGGTATGCGGTAAAAAAATAATAAGATGTTAAAAAAACATTGAACCACAAAATTTCGAGAAGTTTTAAAATCTTTTGGATTTTTCAAAATTAACTTACTTTCTATCTAAATCCGTTAAGTAATAAGGATTATCACTTTTCATAGTTTTTAAAAAATCATTTACTGTTTCGTTGGTTGGATTTGTTTTAATGTAATCGAGCTCTTTTTGTGTTATACCTACCAATTGAATGAACGATACTTCGCCGTGAGGCGTTTCAATACACCCTAATTCAGGATCTAAAGTGGTAACAAAGCCAACAATTTGTGTTTCGGTATTTAAACGAATCGGACCATTGGCAGGAATAAACTGGTTTTGTTCAAACCACCGCCCACTATTAAAAACATAACGTGCCAAATTATTAAATACCTGCATGACCCAATCCGGATCACCTTTGTCTTCGGCAAAAGGCACTAACCTAAAGGTAAACTCAAACCCCCATTTACTAAACTCTCCTCCTGCTTTATCGGGATTAAAATATAGCTCACTTAAACCGTAAGTAACCAAATGATAATGATTTTGGTGCTTACTGCTATCGTAAATACTTATACCATCAATCGGGTCTGTACCACCTGCTGCAAAATATACGCCACAAAGCGGACCATAATGGCGAGGTTCTTCGTTATACACTTTTTTTAAAGTATTATCGATAGCTTGCCAACCTACGGCATCATCTTCGTTATATTGCTGTATATATTGTTCCTTTGTCATTATAACTTTCATTAAAAAAAAGAAGCTGTCTAAAAGCTGTCATCCTGAGGAAAACGAAGAATCTCTATAATTACAACCTATTTTTAAGTCAATAAGATTTTTCACTATCGTTCAAAATGACAGAACAATTACTTTTCAGACAGCCTCCTGTAAGGTTTATATTATTCCGAAATATTGTAGCCTACGGTCATATAGTACTTAGACGGATAATAAGAGGATGATCCGTAAGTGGATTCGAACTCTTTTTCGAAAGTTCCGGTACAGGTTACGTACTTTACATCGACCAGTTTTTTACCTACGGCAGCTGCTATAATTCCGGCTTTGGTCTTGGCTGCTTCTAAAGCCTTTTTTATCAACACCTCTTCGGAATCTTTTATTCGGAAAAGTGTTTTTCTGTCTGCCACAAAGGTATCTCCTTTGTTAATTGCACCAATACTGGATATTTGCTCTGGCGTAACATTTGAGACAATAAACTTTAAGGATTTTTTATAATAACTTGACGTTAAATAGGTTTTATCCTCTTTTACATTCGATTTTTTCACCCCTACACTGTCCAAAAACGCCATAAGGTGATCTTCTTGCTCTTTTAAAGTCCGATATTTTAATCCATCATAAGAGTTATATCCTTCTTTTTGGTTCAATGTAATGCTAAGGCTATGCGATATCACTTCGGTTTCCAGTGGTATTTCTACCCTTACATCTACAAACGAACCTTCAAAATTCATTCGTTGTGCAGTTGCCAAAACACTTGACAATACTACTGCTAAAACTACAATACTTTTTTTCATGGTTTTATCCTTTTTTAGATTATTTATGCTACTACAAATATTAACGATGCTATTATCATCCAAACCCCTACAATAATACCTAAAATTCCCAACTTGCCTTGTTTGGGGGCTATTTTTTCTCTTATTTTTTCGGCTTTTGCCTGGGCATTTTCATTTTTGCTCAAAAACAATTTGCTTATAGTGCCGTAACCCAACATAAAACCCAGACAGGCTTCTACAAGGCTTCCTGCCGCTAAGGTAATCCACCAAATGGGTACACTGGTTAGCCAACCTATATTCAATACTGCCGAAATAAGACCCCAAACACCCCAAATACAAAATATTAATCCTATCCAACCTTGGTAGGGTTCTATTTTGGCAAGTAACTCTTTGGCATTGGGTTTTTTTGATAAAATTAGCGATGGTACTGCTATAATACTTAAAAATACTAATGAAATTCCGTAAATCATGATACTAAAGTTTTTAATGGTTGTTAATTTATTTTTTAAATGGATTTAATTATTACAAATAAAAATAGAAAAACCACAATAAAAAGTCCCGAAAACATCCACCAAGGTGTACGGCTCGTTTGTTTATATGTGTTCGATTTTGTTTGTAAATCGGGTGGCATTTGGCGTTTTTCCAATACTTGTTTGCAATGTCCGCATATACTATAGGCCTTTTTAAGTAGTGGTATAACGGGAATCCAAAATACATGGGCATACACTCTATTTACCTGCATAAACAATTGCTCTGGAGAATTACAATAATTACATCGGTGGTTATTTACCGGTTGAATATTTATTTTGGTTTCTCGCCATCCGAAAATAATCATAACAATACAGTTTAAATGTTACGGTACAAAGATGCGCCATTATTATGTATTACAACAGACCACTAATGGTGAAAATAATACCCCTGTTTTCAGGGAGCTAATGCTTGGGTAGATCTTCAAATATGTAAAATAAACTATTTATAGGTAGAAAAGATTTGCTTTCAAGAAAATAACAGTTAGATGTTTTCACCCCCATTAAAAAGGCTTTTTTATTTGTACAATAGAGCTACGAAAAAAAGATACTTTGGACAACTTTACTGTGTAACAAAAACATAAATGTACAAAAACCAAAAAATTGCGAAGCCTAAAAGGCTTGGCTCTTTTCAAATTACCTACCATCAAACCAATCCCATTTTAATAGCATACTTGGTAAGGCCGGCAAGGTTTTTAACATTCAGTTTCGAAATTAGGTTTTTTCGGTAGCTTTCAATGGTGTGTTTGCTTAAAAACAGCTTATCTGCAATTTCTTGGGTAGTATATTCTTCGGCAATAAGTTTTAACACTTCCTTTTCCCTACTGGTCAACTCCACCTGTTGGGTTATTTCGTTATTAAAAACACTTTCGGTATAGGCCTGTTTTATAGCCTGCGAAAAATATTTATCACCTTTTAAAATGGTTTCCACAGCTTTTAGAAGTTCGGTTTTCGTAGCATTTTTGGATACATAGCCGTCAACATTGTTTTTTATCAGGGTTCCTATCATATCGGCATTGGTGTGCATGCTTACCATTAAAACCTTAATGTTTGGCCGTGTGCTTTTTAAATGTTGGTTAAGTGCAATGCCGTCAACATCGGGCATGGAAATATCGCTAACTACCAAATGCACAGGTTCGGCAGCATTGTTTTCCATATATTTTATAACGTTACTTCCGCTATCTGCGGTTAATACAATATTGTATTTTTCTTCTTCCTTAAAAATGCTCAACAAACCATCAAGAAACATTTTATGGTCGTCGGCAAGAACAATGTTGTAAATCATTATATTAAAAATTACGTTAATGGCACATCAATATCTATAACGGTTCCTTTATAAGGAAACGTATCTATAAACATACTGCCGTTTATACTTTTAAGCCTATCTTTTATATTAGCAAACCCCAAACCGTACTTAACCTGCTCCTTATTGAAACCAATACCGTTATCCTCGAACATTAGCTTAATTTCATTGTTTAATTTTGAAAGTTGAATATCAATTTGCGTAGCCTTAGCATGTTTTAAGGTATTGGTTAATAATTCCTGAACAATTTTAAAAAGTTCCACTTTCAATCTATTATCTAAATTATTAACATCCTTTTCGGGATAAATATGCAATACTATTTTTTCTTTTGAATGTTCCTGTAAATTCCCTACATAATCCGATAATAATGATGTAAAGGCATTATCCTCAAATTTTTTAGGCATTAAATTATGGGACAGTTCCCTAACCTGATTGTAAGTATCGTCAATTTGCCCAATAATCTGTTCCGATTCCAGCCCTTCTTTATTGGATAACTGTAATTTTATGGTTGCCAAATTACCGCCAATACTGTCATGCAGTTCTTTTGCTATTCTTTTACGTTCTGCATCCTGGCCATCCAACGAGGCCCGTACCAATTTTAACTCTTGATCCTTGAGCAAGGCCGCTATTTTTTGCTGATTGACTTCTTCCTGAGTTTTGTTCAGTTTACTTTGGGTCTGTAATTTTTGATAATACATATACAATAAACCCAAAACCGGAATTAAAACAATTACAAAACCAATAAGTAAACTGCCTTTAATGGTTTTTTGTCGGTTTATTTCCTGCCCTTGTTCAAGGGTTTTGTACTGTATTTCAAGTTCGTTAACCTGTTGTTTGTTCTGGTTAGTTAATATCTCGTTGCTAACACGTGTAAATTGTGTCATTAAAGCATAGGCATTTTTATAGTCGCCCGTTTGGGCATACGCTTTTTGCAGACCGAAAACAACCCGCTTTTCAATATCCAAATTACCCCATTGAACCGCATTTATATAAACTGTAGATAGTATTTTTTTGGCATTTTCATAATCTTGTTGTCTTAGGTACAAGCTACCAATATCATTGCCCGCTTTGGCATACAACATAAAAAAGCCTTTACTTAATGCTTGGTTAAAAACATGAGTATATGTTGCCAAGGCTTCCTCTATATTTTGGTTTCGCTCCAACAATCTACCAAGAAACAAATCGGTTTCCAGTTCTTCTTTTAACAATTCATTGGCCTTGTAATAAGTATTTGCCCTTTTATAATACGATGCAGAGGCTTCAAAATTGCCAAGATTGAACATTACATTTCCCAAATGTTGGTAAGCCTTGTTTTTTACTGCTTCGTTTGGCGCACGCTCTACGCAATCGTTCAACAATATAAGGCCTTCCTCTTGATTGCCTCTAATTATTTTTGTTGTGGCCAATCCTATATTATTTTCGGCCAACAACACTTTATTATTGGTATCTTCAGAAAATGTCACTCCTTTTAAATACCATTTTAAAGCTTCATCGTACAGACCTTTTTCAAACTTGCCATTGGCAATAATATACGATGATTTGGCCAAATAAAACGATTTATTTTGAAGGTTTTCTTTTAAAGCACCATCATATAGGATGTTGCCATAAAACACAACAGAATCTATATTGCCACGCTTGTCATGGAATTGGATAAGCTGTTTGATGGCCTTAAATGTATCATCAAAATTTTTAGCGGTTTTAATATTTACAAATAACGAATCGTCGGGTACCGATGGATTTACCCCAAACGCCTTATAGCCCTGTTCTTTATCCTGCCCGTAAAAAAAATGTGAAACAAATACAAAAACCGCAAAAACCAAACCATATTTCATCTTAAAGCATTTGGTTATTTTAAACATCTTCTTATCAAAAAAAAGCCCTTGCAAAATACGATGCAAAGGGCTTTTTATTCTTATTTTCAAGCTAATTACGCATCAATATTGGCATAAATAGCATTTTTTTCTATAAACTCACGACGTGGTGGCACCTCATCGCCCATTAACATTGAAAACACCCTATCGGCTTCGGTTCCATTATCTATATTTACCTGTCGCAACGTTCTAAACTCCGGATTCATGGTAGTGTCCCAAAGCTGGTCGGCATTCATTTCACCAAGACCTTTATAACGCTGTATATTGGCACTTCCGCCGTATTCTTCAACTAAGGTATCACGTTCTTTATCGTTCCAAGCATAGGCTTTTTTATTGCCTTTTTTAACCAAATATAATGGTGGCGTTGCAATGTAAACGTGCCCTTCCTCAATAAGTTCTTTCATATATCTAAAGAAAAAGGTTAAAATAAGCGTTGCAATGTGGCTACCGTCAATATCGGCATCACACATAATCACGATTTTATGGTAACGTAATTTTGAAAGGTTCAAGGCTTTGCTGTCTTCTTCGGTTCCAATGGTTACGCCAAGCGCTGTAAAAATATTCTTTATTTCTTCGTTTTCGAACACCTTGTGAGTCATGGCTTTTTCAACATTCAGAATTTTACCACGCAATGGCAAAATAGCTTGAAAATTACGGTCACGACCTTGTTTTGCAGTACCACCCGCCGAGTCGCCCTCAACCAAAAATACTTCGCATTTTGTTGGATCTTGCTCAGAGCAATCGCTTAATTTTCCGGGCAGCCCTCCAATACTCATTACAGTTTTACGCTGTACCATTTCGCGAGCCTTTTGTGCCGCATGCCGTGCCTGTGCTGCCAAAATTACTTTTTGAACAATGGTTTTGGCATCGTCGGGATGTTCTTCCAAATAATCGGTAAGCATTTCGGAAACAGCCTGACTTACCGAAGCCGATACCTCACGGTTACCTAATTTGGTTTTGGTTTGACCTTCAAATTGTGGTTCGGCCACTTTTACCGATACAATGGCTGTTAATCCTTCACGAAAATCATCGCCCGCAATATCAAACTTCAACTTGTCCAACATACCCGATTCGTCGGCATATTTTTTAAGCGTATGCGTTAATCCACGACGGAAACCCGATAAATGCGTACCACCTTCGTGCGTATTGATATTGTTTACATACGAATGCAGATTTTCGGCATACGATGTGTTATATACCATAGCAACCTCTACAGGAACACCGTTTTTTTCACCTTCAAACGAAATAACATTTTGCATTAAAGGCTCGCGGGTAGCATCTAAAAACTGTACAAATTCGGTCAATCCGTTTTCCGAATGGAACGTTTCACCTTCAAATTCGCCATTTTCTTTTTTACTTCGTCTATCTATTAGATGTATCGTGATGCCTTTATTTAAAAAAGCCAATTCTCGCATTCTGCTTGCCAAAGTGTCGTAATTATACTCTACCGTTTGCTGGAAAATAGTTTGGTCGGGCTTAAAAGTAACTACAGTTCCTCGCCTATCGGTTTCGCCGGTTTGTTTTACCGGATATAGGGTTTTACCACGTTCGTACTCTTGTTCGAAAACTTTTCCGTCGCGGTAAACGGTTGCTTTTAAATGCTCGGAAAGTGCGTTAACACAACTTACTCCCACACCGTGAAGCCCTCCGGAAACCTTATAAGAATCTTTATCGAACTTACCACCTGCACCAATTTTGGTCATAACCACCTCAAGTGCCGAAACGCCTTCTTTTTTATGTAAATCTACCGGAATACCACGTCCGTCATCCTCGGTGGTAATGGAGTTGTCCTCGTTTATGGTTACGGTTATATTGTTACAGTATCCAGCCAAAGCTTCGTCGATGGAGTTATCGACCACCTCGTACACCAAATGGTGTAGGCCACGTACACCCACATCGCCAATATACATGGATGGGCGCATACGCACGTGTTCCATACCTTCTAAAGCCTGAATACTGTCGGCCGAATAGCCTTTTTTGTTTAATTCTTCTTTTGAATCGCTCATATTCCCAAAAAATTTATCTTATTTTATATTCATAAAAAAAGATGCGTTTTGCACCTTTTTCGACACCTACAAATATACAAAATCATTAGGTCTTTTAAAAGCTTTTAGTGTTGGCAACGCAATAATTATCAACAATTGTTAATTATTTAGAAAAGGCTTTAAACCGTCTAAAAAGTAGCTTAAAATTGATTTTATGCGTTTTGCTCCTATTTTAAAAATGAAAAAATGCAAAAGTTGCTCTAAACGTAAATTTAGGCTTTAAAGTGAATCTGGAAAACAAAGCATTTTTTATAAAAAAAGTAAAATACACGCAACCTTTGGATAAAAAGTACATCTTTATTTACAAACCCTCCTTAATTATGAAAAATAACGTTATTGGCATATTGGTGTTTTTAACCACTATGATAGCTTGCCAGAAAAGTGATATTGAAAATACTCCAGAAATCCAACCAGCCAAATCGATTACACTTCCTTCGCAGGCAAAAAAGGTATTAAACGCCAACAATAACTTTGGAGTATCGATGTTCTCGAATATTGCCAAAGAAGAACAGGAAAATATAATGCTATCTCCTTTAAGTGCCAATATTGCTTTAAGCATGCTTTTAAACGCTGCCGACGGCAATACTTTTAGCCAAATAAGGAATATGTTAAACTACGAAGGCCTTACCCAATCTGAAATCAACGAACTGTACAAGACATTGACGGAACAATTGCTTACCGCCGACGAAAAAGTAACACTCAATTTGGCAAATGCCTTATTTTTCCACAATACATTTCCTGTAAAGGATTCGTACAAAACAGCCATACAGACTACTTATAACGCTGAAATAGAAGATCTTGATTTCACCAACTCTGCCAACACCTTAAAAAAGGTGAACGATTGGGCATCAAACAAAACCAATGGAAAAATTGAAAAGGTATTAAATAGCGTTTCACCCGATGCCATTGCATTTCTTTTAAATGCCGTTTATTTTAAAGGCGATTGGACCCAAAAATTTGAAAAAGACAACACGCAAAACCAAACCTTTACCCTTCATAATGGTAGTACGATTAATGTACCGACCATGAACGGTAAAATTCCGTTAAAAGCCTATTTTGGCAACCATTTTTCGGCCTACGAACTCAGCTATGGGCGCAATAATTTTGTGATGGACATTATTCTGCCCAGCGGAACATTGCCGGAATTTTTATCCAATTTCAATGGGAATTTATATAAAGAAATCACTACCAGACTGGACCAACAGGAAAATAAAACGGAGTATCATGTAAAACTGCCCAAATTCAAATTTAAGTATAAAAAAAAACTAAACAGCGTACTGCGAGCCCTTGGAATGATTGACGCTTTTATCCCGGGAACCGCCAACCTTTCGCATTTTAGCGATGTACCTATCTTTATTTCGTTTGTAAAGCAAAATACTTATATTGATGTTAACGAAGAAGGCTCTGAAGCAGCTGCAGTTACCACTATTGGTATAGAAACCGTATCATCGCCCGAGCCAAAAAGCGTTCATTTCAATAAACCATTTCTATTTGGCATTCGGGAACGCACTACCAACACTTTATTGTTTATCGGTACGGTTTATAATCCTTTGGAAGATGGTAATTAGTAGATTATGCATGGTTCCCGATTGATAATTGATGATTTTTAACACAGAGAAAAACATTCAAACTTCAAAAAAATCTGTTCAGCATATAAAACAGAAGCACTTTAAAGCCCTTATTAATACACTAAAAAGCTTTGTTTATTTATCGATCGAACCCAGAACACGTGACATAAAACTATTTAAAGCTTCTTTTTTTGGTGTACCGGTTTTAATCATTTTATTAACTTCTACGGCACCGTACATATTGGATATAAGTTCGCCGATAACATCCAATTCTTCATCTTTTAACGATGGTACTTCGGTTAAGGCTTCTAAAGTCTCAATGGTTTCAATTACAAAATCTTCGTCGTTATCTTCGATAAACTGTGTTAAATGCTTTATAACAGGTAATTTCATGGTGGAGTTTAAGGTTTAAGAGTCTGAAAAGTTTAAAAGTTGGACGATTGTAGAATAAGAAAACGTAATCTATTAATCTAAAATCATCAATTTCAACTTTTACAATGCTTCGCTTACTAAATTATTTAAAACATCGGCTTTATTAGTCTGCACTTGGTTTACAAATGCACCATTCTTAAAAACCGCAAATGTTGGCAAGTTATCGACAGAAGCCAATTTACGGCTTTCCGGGAATTTTTCGGCATCGGCAATTACAAAGGCTATATTACCGTTATCGTTTGCCAGTTTTTTAAATTTAGGTTTCATAATACGGCAGTTTCCGCACCAAGTAGCCGAATATTGTACAACAACAGTATCGTTTTGTTGTACGATTTCTTTTAAATTATCTTGTTCTAATTCTTGTATCATTTTCTTTATTTTTTGTTCGGATATATACCTTAATCGGTTATTAAACCCCAAAGTTTTAAAATCTTTGGGGTTTATAAGCATTTTACTTTTAGTGTGTTGCCAAATAGCTGGCCACACCGTTACGGTTAGCATTCATGGCATCTTTACCTTCTTCCCAATTTGCCGGGCAAACTTCTCCATTTTTTTGTACGTGAGTCAAAGCATCGACCAATCGAATATACTCTCCTACATTTCTACCCAAAGGCATATTATTAATGCTTTCGTGTTGCACAATACCATCTTCATCTATAATATAGGTAGCTCGATATGTTACGTTATCCCCTTCAACCTGTACAGTTCCGGTTTCTTCATCGTAAGTTTCGTTGGTGATATCCAAAATACCAAGAATACTTGACAAGTTCCTGTTGCTATCGGCCAAAATCGGATACGTAACACCTTCTATCCCACCTTGGTCTTTAGGTGCGTTTAACCATGCAAAATGAACTTCCGGAGTATCGCACGAAGCGCCAATTACAATTGTGTTACGCTTTTCAAACTCACCTAAAGCTTCCTGAAAAGCGTGTAACTCGGTGGGGCAAACAAAGGTAAAATCCTTTGGGTACCAGAACAATACTACTTTTTTATTATTTTTTGTTGCTTCTTCCAAGACGTTTACTTTAAAAGTATCGCCCATTTCATTCATTGCGTCAACGCTTAAATTTGGAAATTTTTTTCCTACTAATGCCATGTTTTTATGTTTTTAAGATTTATCCAATATTATCTCAAAATAAGCTTTATTCTTTCGCTATTTTACGCTTATGCTTTATTAAAAAATATTGCCATAGTATGCCATGTCCCTATTTTCTTCCTTGCCCAAACACAAAATATTCAAAAATAATTTAAGGCTCGTTTCAAAACAAAATTTGGTATTATTGTTTTCTGAAGGCAAATATAAAACAGGACATTAGTTTTAAGTTAAAAACCAAATTTTTATTATTTATTCGATAATAGATTTTTATTATGATAACCACAAAAATCCATAGCATTCGATTATTTAGATGTAATTTGTCTGATTTTGATAGAGAACGCAGCAAATACCAATGTGGTTATAGGGCTTAAAAAGTTAAAGAAAGCATAAGGTAGATAATCTAATGTGCCAACACCCAAGGTTCCTGCTTGATATGCGCCACAGGTATTCCAAGGAATAAGAACCGAGGTAACCGTTCCGGAATCCTCTAAGGTCCTACTTAAATTTTCGGGAGCAAGTCCTCTTTCTTTATACGCTTTAGCAAACATTTTTCCAGGCACGACAATAGCCAGGTACTGGTCGGATGCTGTAATATTCAGAGCCAAACAACTGCCAACAGTAGAAGCAAAAAGTCCTAAGGTAGAATGTGCCATTTTTAACAACGACTGGCTAATACGGGACAGTGCACCAATAGCATCCATAACACCACCAAACACCATAGCACACAAAATAAGCCAAATAGTTCCCAGCATTTTTTGCATACCACCCGATTGGAACAAATCGATTAAAGTTTTATTATCGGTAGGGATAACCGATTCTACCGTAATGGCATTCATCACACCCTTGTAGGCATTTGTAAAATTAAGTGTTTTGCCTCCCGAAAGCATGACAATAATGTCGGGCTGAAAAATCAAAGCAAACACACCTCCTAATAACGTACCTACCAAAAGAGCTACAAGTGGCTCGGTCTTTTTTATTATTAAACCAATAACGATTACCGGCACCAAAAAGAGCCAAGGTGAAATATTAAATGCTTTTTCGATATCTACCAACAGACTTTCGGTATTAGCATTACCGTAGGTTTCAATGGTCAATCCCAAAACAACAAAAATAACAAGCGTAACCATATATGTAGGTACTGTGGTCAAGGCCATATATCTAATGTGTGTAAATAAATCGGTTCCTGCCATGGCGGGAGCCAAATTTGTTGTATCGGACATGGGCGATAGTTTGTCTCCAAAATAAGCTCCGGATATTACAGCGCCGGCAACCATACCCAAATTAAAACCCAAAGCACCACCTATACCCACCAAAGCAATACCTACGGTGGCAGAAGTGGTCCACGAACTGCCTGTTGCAATTGAAATTAGCGAACATATAATTACTGTTGCCGGTAAAAATATGGCCGGGCTTAATATTTTTAATCCGTAAAAAATCATGGAAGGAATTATACCACTCACCAACCATGTACCAGCCAATGCCCCTACCATAAGTAAAATTAAAATAGCCCCGGCCGTAGATTTTATATTCTCGGTCACTTCGGCCATCATCAATTTATAGGACACCTTATTATAAAACCCTATTATAGCCGCTACGGCTCCCCCCAACAACAATATAAACTGGTTGCTTCCGCTAAGGGCATCATCGCCAAAAACAAAAACATTAAAGGCCAACATTCCAATTAAAACAAACACGGGAATAAACGCTTCCCCAATACTGAGCTCTTTATTTTTTATAATAATTTGATCCTTTGCTTTTATTTTGGAAATATTGTTGTCGTCTTGCATAACACTGGAAAATATGTCTGTAATGTTACAATTTTAATACAAACTTTGCAAATTGTAG
>JBKEDH010000180.1:0-7394 GCA_047975295.1 Aestuariibaculum sp. | reverse complement strand
TATTATTAATTACTTGTCTGCGTTAGGGATTGAGGCTTTGTTGGAGCTCCCGGTACGGAGCGACTGCCGAAAGCCCGACCCAAAGGGTAACGCCCAAATATTTATACCAATTTTGAATCCAAAAATGGTTTTCTGCACTTATGTCATGCAGCTTTCAAATATAAACATAAAAAAACTGCTCTCTAAATTAGAAAGCAGCTTTGTACTATTTACAGTAAAAAATAGTTTACTTATTTTTTTAAAAAGTCATCTACAGACTCTGGTGCCATGATAGACTCCACAAACATGTAAGCTCCTGTTTTTGGCGATTTTACCATTTTGATTGCTTTTGTTAATCTTTTTGAAGATGTCTGTAAGGTTGCTACTGTTTTCTTTGCCATGGTTTTATATTTTATTTGGAATTTCTGTTGAAAAAAATTCTAAATTATTTTATTTCTTTATGAACGGTCATACGTTTTAGAATGGGATTAAATTTCTTGATTTCCATTCTGTCGGGCGTATTTTTCTTGTTTTTTGTAGTAATGTAACGTGAAGTTCCTGGCATACCAGACTCCTTATGCTCTGTACATTCTAAAATTACCTGTATTCTGTTACCTTTTTTTGCCATTACTCCTTAAATTTGTTTTGTTGTGGCTATTATTTTAAAAATCCTTTAGACTTCGCTTCTTTTATTGCGGCAGAAATACCTATTCTGTTAATGGTTTTTAATGCTGCAGTAGATACTTTTAAAGTTATCCAGCTATCCTCTTCCGGAATGTAAAAACGTTTCTTGATTAGGTTTGCATTAAATTTACGTTTTGTACGGTTTAATGCATGCGACACGTTGTTTCCAACCATAGCCTTCTTTCCTGTAAGTTCACAAACTCTTGACATTATTTATAACTTTAAAATTTGTTTCTGTTTAAAATCGAGGTGCAAATATACAAATTCTTTACGATGTAACAATTTAATTTTTATCAATTTTTAAAAATTTCTTTCAGTAACATTTCCAATGCTTTGTTTACCGCTTTATTTATAACCTTTATGCGGTAGCTACCCAATAAGAATTTTTGCGAAAACACCTTGTTTTTTGTTGCTATGGCTATAAAAACCGTTCCTATTTCTGCATTTGAGTCTCCTTTTGTTGGTCCTGCGTTTCCTGTAGTAGCAACAGCATAATCGGCCCCAAATAATTGCAGTGCCTGCTTTGCCATGGTTTCGGCTACTTGGGCACTTACCACCGAATATTGTTGGATTACCGATTGGCCAACTCCCAGAACATTTATCTTGGATTGGGTGGAATAGGTTATCACGCCGCCTCTAAAATAAGCCGATGCACCGGCATGCTGTGTAAATTGCTCGGCTACCTTGCCTCCCGTACAACTTTCGGCAATAGCAAGAGTTTTGCTTTGCCGGACTAATTGTTGGGCTATTAAAACCTCGATTGAGCCTTCGTCGTCTTCAAAACCGAGAAATTCATCTTTTATTAACGGAATCAAGCTTTGTATTCTGGTCTCTACATTTTGGCTAACCTCATGCCTATCGGTTCCTTTTGCGGACAGCCGCAACCTCATTTTTCCCAAACTCGGCAGATATGCCAATTTTATGTTGCCGGGCAAAGCATTTTCCCAATATTTTATCCTTTCGGCCAAGGCACTTTCACCCAAGCCGTAAACCAATAGGGTACGATGTAAAATGTAAGGACAATTATATCTTTCCTTTAACTTTGGGATAATTTGATTAGCCACCAAAGCTTCCATTTCGTGTGGTACTCCGGGAAGTGATATAAACACCTTTCCTTTTTTTTCCATCCACATACCCGGCGCAGTTCCTAAGGTATTCATTATTACTGTTGACCGTGATGGCACCAACGCTTGGTCTTTATTAACCTGTAGCAGTTTTCCGCTTACATGGTTTGCCCAAATAAGTTTTATGTTTTTTAATACGGCTTTATTCAATATAAGCGTATCGTTAAAGTATTGGGCTAATGTTTTTTTGGTTATATCGTCTTTGGTAGGCCCTAAACCTCCTGTTAATATAATAATATCCACACGGGATTCGGCAGTATTTAAAGCATTTAATATATGTGTTTTTTCGTCTTGTATAGAGGTTATTTGGTAAACCGAAACACCTATTTTATTAAGTTGCCGCGCTATAAATGCCGAATTGGTATCGATTACTTGACCGATTAACAATTCGTCGCCTATGGTAATGATTTCGGCCTGCATTTAAAGGTTATAGTCTTCTTTCATTTCGGATACTACAACATCTACCGTATCTAACACTCTATTTAAACTGGGAATAGCATCGAAATCGGATTTCTTGAACTTGCCCCAATCCTGTATTTCCACCAAGGCGTCTAAAACCCCCATTTCGAATAAATCGATAGTAGGTTTCATTTTATGAGCCACTTGATAGGCCAAAAGAAAATTTTTGTTCTTTACCGCCACTTCCAAGGTTTTCGCATCCTGCGGTACCTCTTCTATAAAAGCGACAACCAAACTTTTAACAAACTCTTGGTCGTTCTCTGCCAAGTCCCTTATTCTATGTAACTTGTACGATCGTTCCATAGTTATTTTACCATTATCGAAAACATTTTCTTTTGTTCTATATACCCCACCAGCCTATCGTTTACATTTACCTTGCCTACGCCTGCCGGCGTTCCTGTAAATATAATATCTCCTATCTTTAAAGTAAAATATTTTGATACATTTTCTATAAGTTCATCAATTTTATAGAGCATATGTCCTGTATTTCCAGATTGTACAACCAAATCGTTCTTTTTTAAGGTAAAATTAATAGCATTTACATTTTCTATTTCGGCAACCGGAAGCCATTCGCCTATTACAGCCGCTCCATCGAATGCTTTTGCTTTTTCCCAAGGCAATCCTTTTTCTTTCAGTTTTTTTTGCAAATCGCGGGCAGTAAAATCAATTCCCAATCCTATTTCGTTATAATATTTATGGGCAAACTTCTTGTCTATATATTTCCCAACCCGATTTATTTTTACCAAAATCTCGACTTCGTGATGTACTTCTTCTGAAAAATCGGGGATAAAAAAGGGTTGTTTTTTTAGTAAAATGGCCGTATCGGGCTTTAAAAACACAACCGGATCGTCTGGTTTTTCGTTTTTCAACTCCTTGATGTGATCGACGTAATTTCTTCCTATGCAAATTAACTTCATTACAGTACTCTGTTTTATGCCTAAAACATCTGTTAATTTAATTTATTGTTGAACCCCCTAAGTTTTATGGAAGTTAGCACCTTTTTGGTATAAAGTGGAAAATCGGCATTTAATATCCAACCAAAATAACCTGGATCGGATTCCAACACCTCGGTAACCACCTTGCCCTTATATTTACCAAAAGAAAAACATTCTTCCCCTTTTTTATTATAAACAATAAAGCCCGCAAAATCGGCAAATTGCTTTCTTGAACTGAATTCCGATAAAAATTTGGTATCGTTTTCCAAAGTATCGTATTTTTCTATTTGAGCCTTTAACACCTCGTAAGTTGCCCTGGTATCGGCTTCGGCACTATGGGCATTATCCAGATTTTTATCGCAATAAAACTTATAGGCTGCACTTAGGGTGCGTTGTTCCATTTTATGGAAAATAGTCTGTACATCGACAGCTAATCGGTTTTTCATATCGAAATCAATATCGGCACGCAGCATTTCTTCTGCCAGCAGCGGTATATCGAAACGGTTAGAATTGAAACCTCCCAAATCGGAATCCTTGACGATGTTATAAACTTCTTTGGCAATGTCCTTAAATGTAGGTTTATCGGCCACATCGGCATCGGATATACCATGAATTGCTGTAACTTCCCTTGGTATGGACATTTCCGGATTTACCAACCAAGTATTGTTTTCTTCCTTTCCGTTAGGATAAACCTTCAAAATTGAAATTTCCACAATTCTATCGGTAGTTATATTGACACCGGTAGTTTCAAGATCGAAAAAACAAATAGGTTTAGTTAAATTTAATTGCATATTGTTAGGTTTTCTGTAAAGAACGATAAATGCACAAAAACCAATCTGTTACGGCTGGCTTACGGTTTATTATCGATTGTTATATTTCTCTATTAATATCCCAAGCTTCCAAATAATCTTTTACGGCTTTTAGAAACTCTCCTCCCAAAGCACCATTCACTACACGATGGTCGTAAGAGTGCGCCAATATCATTTTATGGCGGATACCTATAAAATCGCCTTCTGGAGTTTCGATAACAGCAGGCATTTTTCTAATGGCTCCCAAAGCCAAGATACCCACTTGTGGCTGATTGATTATTGGTGTTCCGGTAATGCTGCCAAAACTGCCTACATTGGTTACTGTGTAAGTACCATCTTTTATATCGTCTGGTTTTAACTGATTGGCTCTGGATCGTTTTGCTAAATCGTTTACCTTTTTGGTCATGCCTACCAGATTGAGCCGATCGGCATTTTTTATTACGGGTACAATTAAATTACCATCGGGCAAAGCTGCGGCCATACCCAAATTAATATCTTTCTTTTTTATAATTTTATCGCCTTGCACCGAAATATTCATCATGGGATAGTCGCGAAGTGCCTTGGCAATTACTTCCATAAAAATAGGTGTAAAGGTTAGGTTTTCGCCTTCCCGTTTTGCAAAAACGTCTTTTACTTTTTTACGCCAGTTCCAAATATTGGTTACATCGGCTTCAATAAAACTTTGCACGTGTACAGAAGTCTGGACAGACTCCACCATATGCTGTGAAATAATTTTGCCCATACGGGTCATTTCGATTATCTCATCGCCCTGAACGGATATAGTGGATTGGGTTACTTGCTGTACGGCTTGAGGCACATTACTTTTTGGCTTTTCTGTTTTTTGGGACTCAATGGGCGTTATTGACTTTAAAGGCTGTTCGTGCAAGATTTGCCCACGGTTCTCTATATAGCTTAAAATATCGACTTTAGTTACGCGGCCATCTTTTCCCGAACCCTTAATCGTATCTAATTCTTGTTGCGAAAGTCCCTCCGCTTTGGCTATATTTTTTACAAGAGGCGAATAAAAACGATCGCCGTTAGAAACAACCGGTGCAACAGATTCTTTAACTATGGTTATGGTTTCTTCAACCTTTTTTATCGATGTTTGAATACTTGCCCCTTCTAGTTTTTCTTCGGATGTTTCTGCAATCGAAGTCTTCTGCGGTTCGTTCAATTCTCCTTCAACTTCAATTATGGCCAATACTTGCCCTACCTGGACAACATCGTTTACATCGAAACGTTTTTCTACCAGAATGCCATCAACATCGCATGGCACTTCGCTATCCACTTTATCGGTGGCAACTTCCAAAACGGTTTCTTCGGCTTCAATGGTGTCTCCTACATTTTTTAACCAAGCTGTTATGGTCGCCTCTGCAACACTTTCTCCCATTTTAGGTAATTTGAGTTCGAACTTTGCCATATCTTTAACGTAATCGTTATTTTTTATTTTGCGGTTACAAAATTACTTAAAAATCGTTATTTTCTTTAAATTATTCTTAGTAAAATTAAAATTTAATATCTGCCTATTGTGGTTTCAGTTTGTAATGTTCCTATAAAATTTCACTATAAGAGATTGAAGCTTTTTTTAGTGTTTGCCTAAAATATTCGCTTGGGTTAACAATAAGCTTTCTACTCGCAAGTTTTAATATGGACAAATCGTCTATATGATCGGTTACCACGGTATCTATTTGATAAGGTCTTTTACTTTCTAAAAATTTAAGAATATTATCTTTTTTAACTTCCTTGGAATTTTCAAATTCTTTATTAAACTTGATTGTAGGCATATGGGTTGCGATACAAACGTCGAATTTTTCGTTATCGGCTATAATACGGGCGTAACAATAGGGAGCGGCTGTTGCCAAAATTTTTATATCGAAATTTTCTTTCAATACAGAGAGATTCCGCTTTTTTGAGTTTATCAATGTTACAAAATAGTTGTAATCAATATCGTTTCTATTGGAAATTACCTGTAAGAGCCGGTATTTCATTTTTGCATGTGAAGCATAAATCCGTGTCGATAAGGCAAGCATCAATTTGGTAACAAATAAGAATTTAAAACTCCTTATACCGAATAAAAACAGGTATTTTATAAAAAGATGAAACGTATTTGCTTTAAACAGCGTTCCATCTAAATCAACTACCAATACTTTGCAATTCAAGATGACGTTCTTTAAAATCTTTAGACCACGGATACCTTACCAATACATCTTTAAACATATAGTAATCGGGTTTTACTATAGATCCTGTAAGAGTCCACGACAATACCGCCGTTTTTATTTGGGCATTTGTAAATAATCTGTTCAAATTATTTTTTACAACAAACATGGTTTTTCCAGTATCTATGGCATCATCGACAATTAGTATATGCTCTATTTTTTCTTTTGGCAAATCGGCCATATCCAACTTTAGTTTAAAACCGGTTAACTTATTCAAATCTAAGTCACCTAAAGATTGTTGTATTTTTTTCGATTCGATCAACCTTAAATAATTTGCCAAACGAACGGGTATTCTTCTCAAAATAAATCTTACAATAAAATTATTTTTAATGTTTACCTTCCTTTTTGGTTTTATCTCTTTGAAATAAGCATTTTTAAAGTTTTCTGTACTACCAAATGCACTTAACAGAAAGATACCGCCATTGGCAATCCCCACGACAAGATCTGGTCGGAAATCGATTTTCGACATCAACTCCCCACATGCTAATTCAAGATTGGTTTTATCCAGCGTAATGACCTCCATACCTTAATTTCGAATTACTTTTGGTATCCCACTATTTTGGCTAAAACGTTTTTTCTGTAAAATTTTTATCAAGAGAAATATTCATTTTGGTTAGTTATGTGGATTAAAATTTAGCTGGTTGTACAGTTTCCTTTGGCTTAGTTGCTTTTTAATGCGTTTTCAAAAGGGATTCTATTGGTTATGCTTCTGCCCAAAGTAACTTCGTCTGCATATTCCAGTTCATCCCCTACCGAAATTCCTCTCGCAATTGTAGAGGTATAAATATTATATTTTTGAATTTGCCTATAAATATAAAAATTGGTCGTATCGCCCTCCATAGTAGAACCTAACGCAAAAATAAGTTCTTTTATTTTACCCGACTTCACTTTTTCTACCAAAGGTGCAATATTTAAGTCGTGAGGACCTATACCATCTATAGGTGATATTTTACCTCCCAATACATGGTACAGCCCTTTAAAGGAACTTGTATTCTCTATGGCCATAACATCGCGTATATCTTCAACTACGCAAATAACGGTTTCATTTCTATTGGGATTAACGCAGATTTCACACAATTTGCTATCGCTTATATTGTTACAGGATTTGCAGAATTTTACCTCATTACGCATATTTAACAATGCTTGCGACAACATTGTGGTTTGCTCTTTGGGCTGTTTTAACAAATG
>JBKEDH010000135.1:0-4260 GCA_047975295.1 Aestuariibaculum sp. | reverse complement strand
CATATGTAATATCTTGTTGTTTAAAATAAATTAGCCATTAAAAACCTTATATTTGCAAAAAATTTCGAAAACCTTTTATGGGCAAATTAGTAATTGTAGGTACGGTAGCTTTCGATGCTATCGAAACCCCTTTCGGTAAAACCGATAAAATACTTGGTGGTGCCGCCACTTATATAGGCCTGTCTGCTTCCCATTTTAATGTTAACACTGCTGCTGTTTCAATTGTGGGTGGCGATTTTCCGCAAGAGTATCTGGATTTGTTGGCAAATAAAAACATCGATATTTCGGGAATTGAAATCGTAAAAGAAGGCAAAACCTTTTTTTGGAGCGGTCGCTACCATAACGACATGAATTCTAGGGATACTTTGGCAACAGAACTTAATACACTTGCCGATTTTAACCCCGTAGTTCCCAAAAATTATAAAAATGCCAATGTAGTGATGTTAGGAAACTTACATCCCAACGTCCAATTAAGTGTATTGGAGCAAATGGACAAAAAACCGGAACTTGTTATTTTGGACACCATGAATTTTTGGATGGACAACGCATTAAACGAGTTACATCATGTTATCGAGCAAACCGATGTAATTACTATTAACGATGAAGAAGCACGCCAACTAACCGGAGAATATTCGTTGGTTGTGGCAGCAAGAAAAATACATGCTATGGGACCAAAGTATGTGGTTATTAAAAAGGGGGAACATGGTGCCTTACTATTCCATAACGATCTTGTTTTTTATGCGCCGGCTTTACCATTAGAAGAAGTGTTCGATCCAACGGGAGCTGGCGATACTTTTGCGGGCGGCTTTGCAGGTTATTTGGCCAAAACCGGCGATTTTTCGTTTGGTAATATGAAAAATGCCGTTATTTATGGTTCGGCACTCGCATCGTTCTGTGTAGAAAAGTTTGGTACAGAACGCATGCAAAATCTAAGCAGCAACGAAGTTAATGAACGCTTGTTAAAATTTAAAAAACTAACACAGTTCGACATAACATTGTAAACAATACGCGCGCTCTTAATTTAGAGTGCGTTTTTATTTTAAACAAAGATTATATTGTAACCTAAGAGCCTATTTTAATTTGTATGATAGACTTTTTGTATAGTTTATTTTTGATGCATAGTGAGGCAAAATAGAAGATAATAGCTGTGCTACTTGATTAAATTTTAACGAAATTATGCGCAAAAAGAGATATAGAAAAACAATTGATATAAATTTAAACAGGCTCTAAGCTTAAACACTAAATATAAAAATGAGCGACGCCATTAAACACGAATGCGGTATAGCCATGATAAGGCTTTTAAAACCTTTAGAGTATTATAAGGAAAAATATGGAAGTGCATTTTACGGAGTAAACAAAATGTACCTTATGATGGAAAAACAGCACAATCGTGGGCAAGATGGTGCCGGTTTTGCTAGTATCAAGTTAGACACCAAACCTGGTGAACGCTATATAAGCCGTATTCGCTCTATACAGCAACAACCCATACAGGATATATTCTCCCAAATAAATCAGCGTATAAACAAAGAGTTTACCGAGCATCCCGAATACAACAACGATGTTGCGGCACAAAAAAGGAATATTCCCTATATAGGTGAAGTTTTACTGGGGCATGTGCGCTATGGTACGTTTGGCAAAAACAGTGTAGAAAGTGTTCATCCATTTTTAAGACAGAACAACTGGATGCACCGTAACCTAATTCTTGCCGGCAACTTTAACATGACCAATGTAAAGGAATTGTTCGGCAACCTTTTAACCTTGGGGCAGCACCCCAAAGAATATACCGACACCATCACCATAATGGAAAAAATCGGTCATTTTTTAGATGATGCTGTAAGCAAACTGTATAAAAAAATTAAAAAAGAAGGATTCAACAAACGCGATGCCTCACCTCTAATTGCCGAGCGTTTAAACGTTGCAAAAATATTGCGCCGAGCGGCCAAAAATTGGGATGGCGGCTATGCTATGGCAGGTATGATGGGGCATGGGGATGCTTTTGTACTTAGGGATCCGGCAGGAATCCGGCCTACGTATTATTACCAAGACGACGAAGTAGTGGTAATCGCTTCCGAGCGACCAGTAATACAAACTGTTTTTAATGTTGCTTTCGAAGATGTAAAAGAATTGGAGCCTGGACATGCCATTATTACCAAAAAAAGTGGGCAGGTCTCCATTAAAAAAATATTGGAACCTTTAGAAAGAAAATCGTGTTCGTTCGAGCGCATCTATTTTTCCCGAGGAAGCGATGCCGAAATTTACAGCGAACGAAAAATGCTTGGCAAACTTCTTATGCCTCAAGTTTTAAAAGCTATCGATAACGATACTAAAAACACTGTGTTTTCGTACATTCCCAATACAGCCGAAACATCATTTTTGGGCATGATCGAAACTGCCGAAGACACCTTAAACAAAAAAAAGACCGAAGCTATTTTATCGGGGCAACGTTCAATCTCGGCACAAGAAGTAACCGAAATATTATCCGAGCGTACCCGTATAGAAAAAATAGCCATCAAAGATGTTAAATTAAGAACTTTTATTACCGAAGACAGTAGCAGGGACGATTTGGTAGCCCATGTTTACGATATTACCTACGGCGTTATAAAACCAAACGACAACCTCGTTATAATAGACGATAGTATTGTTAGGGGCACAACCTTAAAGAAAAGTATTTTAAAAATGTTGGATCGCCTAAACCCTAAAAAAATAGTTGTCGTATCGTCGGCACCCCAAATTCGATATCCCGATTGTTACGGTATCGATATGGCAAATTTAGAGAGTTTAATAGCATTTACCGCTGCTCTCGAACTTTTAAAGGAAAACAATAAATACCATATTGTAGAAGAGGTTTACCATAAATGTATCGGACAGACCGATTTGGAAGACAAACACGTTAAAAACTTTGTAAAGGAAATTTACCAACCTTTTACCGACAAACAGATTTCCGATAAAATATCGAAACTGTTAAGCCCTAACAATATGGAGGCTGAAGTAAAAATTATTTTCCAATCGGTTGAAAATCTGCACAAAGCTTGCCCAGAACATCTGGGTGATTGGTATTTTACCGGTAACTATCCAACCGTAGGCGGAAATAGAGTTGTGAACCGTGCATTTATCAATTTTTACGAAGGCAATAACGAACGAGCCTATTAAATACCGTTGAACACTAAAAACCTGAAAAGACGACATTTAAACCGAAAAAATAGCCTTTTATCTAAAAAATAGTAGTTTTCAAACAAATTAGATTTATTTTGGTGCTACCATAACATAAGTAGGTTAAGTTCATGGTAGATTTGGGGCAAAAAAGGTGAACGTAAGTTCGCCTTTTTTATTTGTTTTTGTTTAAACAAAAAACACCTTCTTTTGAAGGAATGGTATTTTATTCCAATTTAACTATATATAAAGTTTTGAACTCTGCTTATATTTGAGTTATCAGCAATTTTAAGACAAAGAATAAATATCTTGTAAAATCTAATTAACAGACTAGAAAATAATGAATAAAGGCTTATATTCTTTTGTAAAAAATGATGAATTATTTGTTGTAATATGTAAAACAGAAAACCCAACTGAATGGAAAAACTTAAGAGAATTAGATGGTTGGGAAGTTGAATCAGATGACCAATTCTACATTATGGGAACTGATGCACGAGCTGAGATAGAAGAAACAGAACATGGAAAGTTGCTAACATATAAAGCAAACGAAATAATTTATTTTAAGTGTTCTATAACCAATGAAGTTACAGCTTTTTTAAAAGACAAAGAAACAATTGGATTTTTCCTTATTCAATCAGAAATATCTATAGACGAAAAACAGGTTTATAAAATGTTTAAGAAACAAGAGATTGAAAGTTTAATTTGTGCCTTTTATACTGAAAATAAAAAAAGAGAAATATTTGAATTAGATGAAAAAGGAAATATTCTAGGGTTAAAATAAAATATTAAGGAAAAATCAAATAATAAAAACTGCAGGTAACATCGGCTTGGTGAAATGCGGGGAGAAGTACAAACTTTCGGTATGCTTCCCGACGAGGAAATTATCTTTGAACTTTCAAATAACAACAATCCAAACGAAATACTATTTACAACTGTTGCAACCGTAAATTCCCAAGGCATTACACAAATACAATTAATTAGAAACGACGCTTACAGCACCCCTATATTCGACATTAAAGCTACTGCTAAATATGGAGATATTTCCAAATCTGCTGTCATTAAAATTACATCTCCCGAATTCGTAAAAGGTTGGTGGAGCAAAGACAAAAA
>JBKEDH010000113.1:0-7332 GCA_047975295.1 Aestuariibaculum sp. | reverse complement strand
GTGGCTTTCATAACCGCTTCATCAGTTGGAAAAGAGAGTTTGTTTTTAGTGTATTTTCTAATTTTTCATTAAGATTTTCAATAAGGTTTGTGGTGTAAATAATACGTCTTATTTCTAAAGGGAATTCAAAAAACACAGTAAGTTCCTCCCAGTTGTTCTGCCAACTTTTAATGGCGTATGAGTATTTGTGTTCCCATTTTTCAGCAAAGTCTTCTAAAGCAGCTTTAGCAGCCTGTTTTGTGGGGGCATCATAAATATTTTTCATATCCTTGGTAAATGCTTTCTTATCTTTCCAAACCACATATCGGCAAGCATTTCTGATTTGATGTACCACACAAATTTGAGTATTAGATTCAGGAAACACATTTTTGATAGTATCTGTAAATCCATTAAGATTATCGGTTGCCGTAATGAGTAAGTCTTGTACACCTCTTGCTTTTATATCGGTAAGTACACTCATCCAAAAAGCAGCAGATTCACTTTTTCCAAGCCACAAGCCTAATACTTCTTTTTTACCATCTCTGCGTAAACCTACAGCGATATAAATGGTTTTGTTGATGACTTTTGAGCTTTCTCTAACTTTAAAAACAATGCCATCCATCCAAGTGATTAAATAAACAGGTTCTAATGGACGGTTTTGCCAAGCTACAATATCATTGGTTACTTTGTCGGTAATACGTGATATCGTAGAAGTGGATACATCAAAACCGTACACCTCTCGAATTTGTTCTTCAATATCTGAATTACTCATACCTTTGGCATAAAGTCCTACAATAACATTTTCAATACCGTCAACCATATTGGTACGTTTAGGTACTAACATTGGATTGAAACTCGCATCTCTATCTCTAGGTACTTTTATTTGAGTTTCTCCTAGTGTTGTTTTTACTTTTTTGGAAGTATAGCCATTTCGGTTATTTGGTTTTGAAGATGACAGTTATTTAGAATAATCTAAATGGGCATCTAATACGCCTTCCAACATTTTTAATATACCTAGTTTTTGGATAGCTTTAAAAAATAAGGTAAGATCTTCGACTCTATTGAATTGTATTAAAAATTCGTCGTCTAATAAATCATCTTTTTTAATCTCTGAATGTAATATTTAAATTTAATTAAAAAAATAACGAGGGTTGCAACCCTCGGTATTTTTTAACTTTACACACTTGGATGGATAGTCCCTTATTCTAATAAATTTTCAATAGAAATATCTTCATTCAATTCTTCCCAATGAATACCTTCTCCTTTCCCAATAAAACGCCATTTTTCTAATTGCTCTCTTGTAGCGTTTCTTAATTTACGAAACCATTCTAATGGAACGGATAATTTGCGTCCATCTTCAAATAGAATTATCATTTTGGTTTCTGTAAACGATATATCAGTTGCAAATTTTGATTTACTAATTGTTAAAATACTTATCCCATTTGTTTTTAAAAAATTCAACATTATCAATCACTAATTTACGCATTTCCTTTAATTCAGAAGCATTAAATCCTCTTGACCTCACAAGTTCAATTTCATTTAAATCGAATTTAGCTGTCTTATTATCTTTTTCGACATGAATGTGGACAGGAAAATGTTCATTACTATAGAAAAAAATCGAAATCCATTTATCCTTAGTACTGTTGGCATACAACAAATGTACTTAATTTTTTTTGTGCCAGTTTAAGTGCTATTCATTTCTGCACTTGTATTGTTCCAAGTTCCGCTTGCATCATTCCCGCTCATTGTATCTTCAAAAATTGCACCATTAGCTACTGGTATTATTTCCGAGCTAAAAATTCTTAAACAAATAGATAAAAAGAATTTTTGTCATATACTAAAAAGCATCATAAGAAAAGAATCCGAAATTTCAGAGTTTGTAGAGTATTTCCTGTAAGAAAGGAATTGGATTTTTTTTATAGAAGGTTGATAAAACACGTATATTTACAGGTAGCATTTCAATTCCAATTAAAACTAATCCATGCTCAAAAACTTAAAAAGCATATTACAAAACTGGGAAAGTTCCGTCTCTGCTTATCTACCCAAACTTTTTTTGGCTATTGTGGTACTCATAGTATTTATATTTCTTGCCAAAATCGTCAAAAAGATAAGTCTTAAAATCTACTCCAAATCCATAAAAGGTCGCCCCGAAATAACGGGTATCATCACATCGTTTATTTATTTTTTCTTTGTGCTATCGGGGGTATTCCTTGCTCTAAAAACACTTGGTTTGGAGCAAATGTTGGCTCACCTTTTGGCAGGTGCCGGCATTATTGGTATTATTGCCGGGTTTGCTTTTAAGGATATTGCCTCCAATATATTTGCCGGACTTTTGCTTAAAGCACAACGCCCTTATAAAAAAGGAGATTGGGTGGAAATAGATGGTAAATACGGCACTATTTTGGAGATTGGCTGGATAACCACCAGCATAAAAACCGTACCTGGGCAAGAGGTTTTTGTGCCCAACCAAATCGTGTACAGCAATACCTTTACCAATTTTTCTACTTGGGGCAAACGCCGCATTATCTTGAAAAGTGGTGTTTCCTATGGAGACGATTTGGAATATGTACGGACGGTAGCATTAGATGAAGTCAATAAAATAGAGAACCTACTCCCCAATGAAGGCATCGACTTTTATTTTACCGATATCGGCGGCTCTACATTTGATTTTATGCTACGTTTTTGGGTGAAATTCGAATCGAACGACGATTTTTGTAAAGGCATGAACGATGCCATTATGCACATTAAAAAACGTTTCGAACAAGAGCATATTTCTATTGCCTATCCCGTTACCACCTTAGATTTTGGTGTAAAAGGAGGTGTTAATCTATTTGACAAAAATATTAACGTAAAAACGTAATAATGTGTGTTTTATCATAGAAACATGATAGAAACATGATACATCTGTAAATTAAGTTTTATTTTGTTGTCTTGATCTTTGCGTTGGTTACTGACGTTTATTACAGCGCTTTACTTAAATAGAATTATTTCAACTCACCGCATCCTTAATACGTTTCATGGCTTCTTTAATTTGTTCTTGCGAAGCAGCATACGAAATACGGATACAGTCCGGATTGCCAAATGCACCGCCATCAACAGTAGCTACCAAAGCCTCTTCCAATAAAAACATAGAAAAATCGGAGGCATTGTTTATTGTTTTTCCTTTTAAGGTTTTTCCAAAGAAATACGATACGTTGGGAAATACATAAAAAGCACCGTCGGGGGTGTTGGTTTTAAAACCTTCAATATTATTGAGCAAATCTAAAATTAAATCACGTCGAACTTTAAATTCATCAACCATATATTGTACACGCTCTGGCGATTCGTTAAGTGCTGTAATGGTGGCCCGTTGTGCTATACAATTGGCTCCACTTGTAACTTGTCCCTGTAATTTGTTGCATGCCCGTGCTATTTTTTCGGGAGCACCAATATAGCCAATACGCCATCCGGTCATGGCAAAGGCTTTCGATACGCCATTTACGGTAATGGTACGGCTGTACATATCGTCAAACTGTGCCATACTGGCGTGTCCGCCAACATAGTTGATATGTTCGTAAATTTCGTCCGAAACGACATAAATATTGGGGTATTTTGCCAAAACATCGGCCAATGCTCTTAGTTCTTCTTTACTGTAAATAGAACCACTGGGGTTACATGGAGAACTGAACCAGATCATTTTTGTTTTTGGGGTAATGGCAGCTTCCAATTGCTCGGGTGTCATCTTGAAATTGGTGTCAATGCTTGTTTTTACCTCAACCGGAACACCGTTAAAAAGTTTAACAATATCGGCATAGCTTACCCAATAAGGACAAGGAACAATAACCTCGTCGCCCACATTTGTTAAAACTGCCGCAATATTGTAAAGAGCCTGCTTGGCACCGGTAGAAACCACAATTTGGGATGGTGCGTAGGTTAAATTGTTATCACGTTTGAATTTTTTTATAATAGCATCCTTTAAATCGGCATAACCATCAACAGGCGAATACGAATTGTAGTTATCGTTAATGGCCTGTATGGCGGCTTCTTTTATAAAATCGGGTGTATTAAAATCGGGTTCTCCTAAACTTAGCCCGATAATGTCTTTTCCTTCGTTGCGTAATTCTCTTGCTTTTGCAGCCATGGCCAAGGTTGCCGAGGTTGCCATGTTTAAAATTCTATCAGATAATAATTGCATGGGTTAGTGTGGTATAGTGTTAAACTTGTAAAGCAGGTTTTGTGCCCATTACCTTTAAATGTTTAAAGTGTGCAATAATAGCTTTACGTGTTGTTTTATATTCGTTATATGGTAAGTTGAATTCTTTTGCGGTTTCCTTAACTATTTGCCCGATTTTATTATAATGGATGTGGCTGATGTTAGGGAAAATATGGTGCTCTATTTGATGGTTAAGCCCACCGGTAAACCAGTTTATTATTCTGCTTTTTGCACCAAAGTTAACCGTGGTATTTAATTGATGGATGGCCCAAGTATTCTTCATGGTGCCATCTTCGGCCGGTAAGGGCATTTCGGTTTCTTCCATAACATGTGCCAGTTGGAATACGACACTTAATATTAATCCGGCGGTATAGTGCATTACAAAAAAGCCAATTAAAATTTTCCACCAGACAATATCTAAAACAAGCATTGGGATTACTATCCACACCGTTATATAAATAAATTTAGAAATAACCAGTTTGCTCCAATTCCAAACCGGATTGGGAAATTTACCATAGGCCAATTTACGTTTCATATAACGTCGCATTTGTAGCCAATCGGTAGTAATGGCCCAATTCAATGTTAACAATCCGTAAAGTAAAATAGAGTAGTAGTGTTGGAATTTATGGAACCATTTCCATTCAGAGTGTTCGCTAAATCGCAATATTTTACCGGCTTCCAAGTCTTCGTCATGGCCGTGTATATTGGTATAGGTATGGTGCAATACATTATGTTGTACCTGCCAATTGTAAACATTGCCGGCCAAAATATAAATACTGCTTCCCATAAGTCGGTTAATCCATTCTTTATTGGAAAAAGCACCGTGGTTACCATCGTGCATAACGTTCATGCCTACACCGGCCATACCTATGCCCATAACAATGGTAAGTAATAATTGTGCCCATCCGGGAATGTTTAAAGTTAAAAGTAAAAAGTAAGGTGTTAAAAACAACGAAAACATAACAATGGTTTTAAGCCAAAGTTTCCAGTTTCCGGTACGTTTTATATCGTTTTCTTTAAAGTATTCGTTTACACGTTTATTGAGAGTTCTAAAAAATTTTGCTGGATCGTTTCTTGAAAATGAGAGTGTTTTATTTGTCATTACTGTTCTTATTTTTTTTAGGTATTCTATATACCCATACCATGCGTGCGCAAAGATAGGTATAAACATAGTTAAGTTATAACGATTTTTTGTAAAAAAATGTACTTAAAAAGCATATTTTTGTTGAAAATTTAACATGAATGGAGCTTGTACTCAAATATTTTCCTAATCTAACCGAAGATCAAATTTTAAAGTTTAAAGCTTTGGATGCCTTGTACCAAGATTGGAATTTGAAAATAAATGTAGTGTCCAGAAAGGATATCGACGAGCTGTATTTGCGTCATGTTTTACATGCTCTTGGTATTGCTAAAGTTACAATGTTTAGGGCTGGTAGTAAAATTATGGATGTTGGTACGGGAGGAGGGTTTCCCGGAATTCCATTGGCTATTATGTTTCCCGAATGTCAATTTCATTTGGTGGACAGTATAGCCAAAAAACTAAAGGTGGTAGATGAAGTGGTGGAAGGCCTTGGCCTAACAAACGTAAAAACTACCCACACCCGTGTAGAAGAGGTTAATGCTACTTACGATTTTATTGTAAGCCGTGCTGTAGCGGCCATGCCTACTTTTGTGCATTGGGTTAAAGGAAAGATAGCCAAACAACAGAGCAACGATTTAAAAAATGGTATTTTGTACTTAAAGGGAGGCGATTTAACCGAAGAACTACAAGACTATAAAACAGCCTCTATTTATAACTTATCCGATTACTATACCGAAGATTTTTTTGAAACCAAGAAAGTAGTGCATTTACCCATAGAATATAAGAGATAAAAACGATATGTTCATCTTAGAGCCTGTTTAAATTTATATCAATTGTTTTTCTATGTCTCTTTTTGCACATAATTTCGTTAAAATTTCATCAAGTAGCCTGGCTATTATCTTTTATTTTGCCTCATTCTGCATCACAAATAAACGATACAAAATAATCAATCATACAAATTTAAACAGGCTCTTAAAGTTTGGATAAAGCGGTTATGTTTTTGTTAAAAAAGTAATATTGGTGTTCGTACCAATAAGTGTGTTTAAAATCGTTAATGCCTGTAACCCTTTTGGTGGGCGAAATAATGTTAACGGCTTTATTGTAATATAGTTTAGCATTTTTGGTATCATTACTTTTTAAATACGCCATAGCCAAACCCAGTAGGGCATCAAAATCTAAAGCATCGAAGTTTAATGTGGTTTTGTAATCGTTAATGGCATTTTTGTAATCGCTTACCAGAACATTGCAAGTGCCTCTGTAAAAAAATGCAAAACCGGTTTTATTTCCCAATTGGATAGATTTGGTTAAATCGCTTTGTGCATTTTTGTAATAGTTTATATTAAGAAGAAAAACACCACGGTTATAATACGATTCGGCATCGGGCAATATAATAACTGCCGTATTGTAATCGGCTATGGCGCTTTGATATTTTTTTAAAGTATTATAAGCCATAGCTCGTAAGTTATAAACTCTGGGCTGATGGGGATCTGTTTTTATAAACTGGCTGCAATTTGTTATGGTTTCAGAGTAATTGCCCAAATCGTAATTGGCACATGCCATACTAAATAGAGCTTCAAGAAAAGAATTGTCTAATTCGTAAGCTTTAGCATAATCATTTTTTGCTCCTGTAAAATCATTTAAGCTAAATCGGGCATTTCCCCTGTTAAAATAGGTGTCGGCATCGGGCTTTATCAATATTATTTTTGAATAATCGGTAATGGCACTATGGAATTCTCCTATATCATTTTTTGCCAGTCCTCTAAAAAAATAAGCATCCAGATTATTGGGTTCCAGTTCTATGGCTTGATTGTACAGTTTTATTTTTTCGGTATTGCTATCGGTTCTTTTGGCTTGCCTGATAAGTTTTCCGGCTTGCCCAAATGTGTTAAAGCAAACAAAGAGAAACAGCAATAATAACATGTAAATTTTCACACGAATAAATTTAAGTTAAACATTTGTTTTTTAGTTTTTTACAAACAGCGTTGCAAAAAAGCAATAAGCTTACTGCCCGTTGTTTTATTCATGACCTTTGTGGAGGCCTTTATCTTGGTTTTGCTAAATCCCTCAATGAGGGCTTCAT
>JBKEDH010000059.1:0-3196 GCA_047975295.1 Aestuariibaculum sp. | reverse complement strand
CATTTTAAGAAAGCTCCAATCGTAAAAAACATTACTCAAAGCGTTTTAATGTATTGGTTATAATGGACACGCAATCCAACAGTTGCACTTCGGTCATGACCAAAGGTGGTGCAAATCTAATAATATTGCCATGTGTTGGTTTAGCCAGCAAACCATTATCCCGCAATGCCAAACAAATATTCCAAGCAGTATCGCTATCTTCACTATCGTTAATAACAATAGCGTTCAATAGGCCTTTACCACGAACCAAACTTACAATATTACTGGTGTTAATGTATTTTTGCAGCTCACTTCTAAATAATTGCCCAAGTACTTTGGCATTTTCTGCCAGTTTTTCATCCCTTACAACCTCTAATGCAGCAATGGCAACTGCTGCAGCCAATGGATTACCACCAAAAGTACTGCCATGGGTACCTGGCGTTAGAACCTCCATAATTGAATTATTCGACAATATAGCACTTACCGGATATACACCTCCACTTAGGGCCTTGCCCAAAATTAAAATATCGGGTTTAACATTTTCGTGATCTACAGCCAATAGTTCTCCCGTTCGAGCAATACCGGTCTGTACTTCATCTGCAATAAAAAGTACGTTATATTGTTCGCACAGTACTTTTGCTTTTGCCAAATAACCTTCGGATGGCACGTAAACACCAGCTTCCCCTTGTATGGGCTCTACCAGAAAGCCCGATACGTTTGGATTATTTTTTAAAGCATTTTCCAAGGCTTCTATATTATTGTATTCGATGTTGATAAAGGCATTGTCGTAAGGTCCGAAATTTTGGTTGGCAGTATCGTCGCTAGAAAATGAAACTATTGTTGTGGTACGCCCGTGGAAATTTTTATTGCAAACAATAATCTTTCCCCTATTTTTCGAAATACCTTTAACCTCGTAGCCCCATTTTCGGCAAAGTTTTATTGCTGCTTCAACAGCTTCGGCACCAGAATTCATGGGCAATAATTTGTCGTATCCAAAATATCCACAAGCAAACTTTTCGTAGCGCCCCAACATATCGTTATAGAATGCACGCGACGTTAAGGTTAAGGTCTGAGCCTGCTTGGTAAGTGCTTCTATAATTTTTGGATGGCAATGCCCTTGGTTTACCGCAGAATATGCCGAAAGAAAATCGTAATACTTTTTCCCCTCTACATCCCATAAATAAACACCTTCCCCTCTACTTAAAACAACAGGCAACGGGTGGTAGGTGTTAGACCCGTATTGTTTTTCCAAATCGATTGCTTGTTGTGATGTCAATTGTTTTAAAACAGCCATTTTAATAACATTTTAAATTGATAAAATAACCATTCCTACTATACCTTTATCCTTTCGAATATATCGAAAATTCAGCGTGGGAGAGAAATCATCCCTAAACATGCAAGTTAATAAATATACGTTTGATTACAATATCTTTTATCATTTCATTAATAAAATTGTAAAAGCTTGAAATAGTGACCTTTTAAAAATTAAAGTGTCGTAATAATAGCATGTATTGTAACTAATCCAAAAACTAAATATTATGAGTTCTTTTACCAATTTTCTTGATTCAATTCAAAAAACAATAACCAATTACGTTCCAGACACCATTATCATCATCCTGATTTTAATCTTGGGATACTTTGCCGCAATTATACTAAGAAATCTTACTATTAAACTTGTTAAAAAGACCGGCATAGACAAATCTTTGGATTCTTCAAAGATAAAACTGTCCCGCTTTTTAGGCAAGTTGGTTTATTTTTTAGTGATGATTTTCGTTTTTATGGTCGCCCTACAACGTATGGGCATGACCAGTGTTTTGGAACCTGCCCAAAACCTACTTAACGGTTTTACCAATTTTATTCCTAATATTGTTGGTGCAGGACTTGTTGGTTATATTGGCTATATGCTGGCCAAAATAGTATCCGAACTTGTTGGGTTATCGGGTGAAACCATACAGAAATTTATTCCTAAACTACGCTTGCCCGAAAACATAAATTTAGTGGATATACTTAAAAAAATAGCATTCATCTTTATTTTTATCCCATTACTTATAACCGCTTTAAACATTTTAAATTTAGAGGCGGTCTCCGAACCGGCTACAAACATGCTCCAAAGCTTTTTCGATGCTATACCCAAGGTACTTTTTGCTACCATAATACTTATTGCATTCTTTATTGTTGGACGATTTTTAAGTGGATTTATTAAAGACTTATTGGACAGCCTAAACCTTAACGAAATTTTGGAAAAAGCCAAACTAAAATCATTTTTTGGCAATACAAATGTCGAAAAACTTATTGCCAATATCGTTTATGCTTTTATTATTCTTTTCGGACTTATTACTGCTATCGACAAATTAGGTTTTACCCAATTAACCGAAATAGTAAATACCATTGTGGAAATAGGTGGAAACATATTATTTGGTCTAATTATTATCGCCATTGGAAATTGGATTGCCACTATTGCCGTCGATACATTTAACAAAAATGGGAACAATCCTTTTATAGCCAACGTTATTAAAGCAGCTATTTTGGTTGTATTTCTTGCCATTGGCCTAAATCGAATGGGCATCGCAGACAATATTGTTAATCTGGCCTTTGGCATTCTTTTGGCTACAATTGGCCTAACCATTGTATTGTCTTTCGGCTTAGGAGGGCGCGAAGCTGCCGGAAAGCAAATGGATAAAATTCTCGAAAAATTCAACAAAAAAGAGTAGAGCAATTATATAAAAATCTGTTTAGTACACGACAAAATCAACTTACTTGATTTATCAACTTGATTTTAAAAACCTGTGAGGTTTATGGATTCAATATTTTAATTATTAATGTATTGAGAATATTTTTTGATTTTTTGTCATGTACTAAAAAAAATCTGACAATTCGATTAAAAAGTTCTCGTTTAAAACAATAAACTCGTTTAAACTTTTTGGGCTGAAGATTTTTAGCCAACCAAAAAAGTTTAAACGAGTTTATATCATGTATTTAGAGCCTGTTTAAATTTATATCTTTTCCTCATTCTGCATTAAAATAAACTATACAAAAAGTCTATCATACAAATTTAAACAGGTTCTTAGGCTTTTGTCCAATTTTCAATACTATTTATAACTTCAAACCGTTTCAATAGATAAAAGTTGGTATATACGTGTGAAAAAAATCCTTATTATTCTCGTTTTAATCCTAAGCATTAGTACTATTGCATATCAATTTAAACCTGTAAACATAG
>JBKEDH010000053.1:0-12698 GCA_047975295.1 Aestuariibaculum sp. | reverse complement strand
AAAAAATAAAAAAATATTCTCAATACATTAATAATCAAAATATTGAACCCATAGACCTCACAGGTTTTAAAAACCTGTGAGGTCTTGAAAATCAAATTGATAAATCAAGTAAGTTTATTTTTGTCATGTACTAAAATTGCTTTTAGAAAAATAAAATTTTTGTCACCCTAATCTGAAAAGATCTTAACATAAAATAAAGAAGGAAATTGTTTTCAAAATAGAATCAAAAAACAACCGTACCGTTTAAACCATTAAATAACAGACTTAAAAACCGAAACACTATAATCACAATGAAAACCAAAACCAAGTATTTTGCTCTTTTTACATTAGCGTTGGGCTTAACGGTAACCTCGTGTAAAGACACAAAAAAGGAAAACACACAAACAGAAACGGCTACCATAGAAAAAGTAGTACCCGAAAACCTAAAATGGTCCGAACGTATGATGCTTTCGGAAATTGAACGTTTTCCCGAAGCATCCAAACTCGATTTTGTCAATAAAGCCCGTTGGAGCTACACAAACGGATTGGTACTTTCGGCATGCATTAAAGTGTACGAACAAACCAACAATCAGAAATTTTATGATTATACCTATACTTACGCTAACGAATTGATAGACAGTACAGGCGTTATAAAAACCTATTCTTTAGAGAAACATAACTTAGATATGATTAAATCGGGCGATGTGCTGTTGTACCTATACCCAAAAACTAAAGAGGAACGCTTTTTAAAAGCCATGGAAACCTTGGACGAACAAATGGAAACCCAACCCAAAACCTCCAATGGTGGCTATTGGCACAAACGTATCTATCCGTACCAAATGTGGTTAGACGGCCTGTATATGGCAGAACCCTTCCATATTCGTTATGCACAAAATTATATCGAAGATGTTAAAAAAAGAGAAGAGATATACAACCATGTTGTTTTACAGTTCGATTTGATACAAAAGCACAGCCGCGATGAAAAATCAGGTTTGCTTTACCATGGTTGGGATGAAAGTAAGGAACAAAAATGGGCCAATAAAGAAACCGGAAATTCCCAACACTTTTGGTCGCGTGGCATGGGCTGGTACGGTATGGCCATGGTAGATGTATTGGACTTTTTACCCGAAAACCATCCGGGTAGGGAACGTATTATCTCCTATTTAAACCAATATGCCGAAGCAGTTACCAAAGTACAGGATGGTAAAACCGGCTTATGGTGGCAGGTACTCGACCAAGGCGACCGTGAAGGTAATTATTTGGAAGCTACCGGAACATCCATGTTTACCTATGCTTTTGCAAAAGGAGTTAGAAAGGGTTATTTACCTGAAAAATATTTGGATGTGGCCAAAAAAGCCTATCAAGGACTTTTGGATAATTTAATTTCTGTTGAAGAAAACGGTATTGTAAATCTTAATAAATGTTGTGCCGTTGCCGGATTGGGAGGCAATCCTTACCGCGATGGCTCGTACGAATATTATATAGGTGAAAAAATACGTTCTAACGACCCAAAAGGTACCGGGCCTTTTATTATGGCTAGTTTGGAGTTGGATAAATAAATTGGAGACTGCCTAAAAGTGTTTTGACCTTATTGGTTAGAAAATACCATTGGATTCAAAAGAAGGGCGGTGTAAAACCTTCTGTCTGATAATTATGGGGTAAGGAGGCTTTTTAATTGATAGTAAATCACCAATAAACTATTTTCAATGAAACTAAACCCATTAATCCTTTCTTTTTTCTGTACCGCAATATTGTTAGCGCAAACCAGTAACCCCTATGTATCCGATGTTTGGGTAGCCGATAATGGCGATGGTACTTATAAAAATCCCATAATATATTCTGATTATTCCGATCCCGACGTAGTGCGGGTTGGAAATGATTATTACATGACCTCATCCAGTTTTAATTGCGCTCCGGGCTTACCCATTCTTCATTCAAAAGATATGGTAAATTGGAAGCTGATAAACTATGCTTTGGAAACCCAAGTGCCCGAGGAACATTTTAACGTTCCGCAACATGGCAACGGTGTGTGGGCGCCGGCCATTCGCTACCACAAAGGCGAAATTTACATCTATTGGGGCGACCCCGATTTTGGAATTTACATGGTAAAAACCAAAGACCCATACGGAAAATGGGACGACCCCGTGTTGGTTATGGCAGGTAAAGGTCTTATTGACCCTTGCCCACTTTGGGACGACAACGGCGATGCTTATTTGGTACACGCTTACGCTGGAAGTCGTCGCGGAGTAAAAAGCTTATTATCGATAAACAAAATGAATGCCGAAGGCACCAAAGTAATCGATAAAGGCATTAACGTTTTTGACGGGCACGATAACCACGAAACGGTTGAAGGCTCTAAATTCTACAAACGGAATGGCTATTACTACATTTTTGCTCCGGCAGGTGGCGTAGCTACTGGTTGGCAGCTTATTTTACGTTCCAAAAACGTGTACGGTCCTTACGAAGAAAAAGTGGTTTTAGAGCAAGGCAGTACCTACATTAACGGGCCGCACCAAGGGGCGTGGGTGGATACGCCAAATGGCGAATCGTGGTTTTATCACTTTCAGGATGTGGGTGTCATAGGCCGTATTGTTCACCTACAACCCATGAGCTGGAAAAACGATTGGCCGGTAATGGGCAAAGATTTTGATGGCAATGGTATTGGCGAGCCTGTTAAATCTTATAGAAAACCAAACGTAGGGAAAATCTATCCCATTGTAACTCCTGTTGAAACCGATAATTTCGACGGATTCAATATTGGACTGCAATGGCAATGGCACGCCAATAACGATGTGGTTTGGCACGCCAAATTGCCCGGAAACGACTATTTAAGGTTATTTTCAATAAAAGTACCCGAAAACGCACCCAATTTATGGAAGACACCTAACTTATTACTTCAAAAAATCCCGGCACCGAAATTTACTGCTTCAACAAAAATCACATTGGTTCCCGAAGAAGCCAAAAAAGGTAAAACAGCTGGGTTAATCGTTATGGGCATGGATTACGCCACTTTAAGTATTTCGCATAACGAAAACGGTTATTTTTTAAAACAGACCGAAGCCATTAACGCTATAAATGGTAATGCCGAAATAGTTAACGAAGAAGTAAAGTTAAAATCAAATTTAGCTTATTTTAAAGTAGAAGTTTCCACTCCAGACACCATGTGCCAATTTTTATATTCAGAAAACGGAAAAAAGTTCAAAAAAATAGGAAAGCCATTTAAAGCGAGGGAAGGTAAATGGATTGGTGCCAAAATAGGTGTATTCTGCATCAGCACACAAGAAGCCAAGCGTGGTGGTTATGCCGATGTAGCGTATTTTGCAATATCAAACAAAACTTAATTTATTGTGAAATTATCAATCTTTATAATCGCTTTTTTTTTCTCTTTGGCAGGAAAAGTTTATGCCCAAACAAAAGAAGATTACAAACCCTACACCATTGAAAGTACTTATCAAAAACTAAAAAAGGACTATCCTTATATTACACCGATAACACCGTTGATTTCAACAAAAATAAAGTATAAAGAAAATATTACTTACAAAAAAAATGAAACAGGGAAATTAAAGTTAGATATTTATATTCCAAAGAACAACGATAAAAAAAGCTATCCGGCCGTTTTGTTAATTCATGGTGGTGGCTGGTTGGTAGGTAGCAAGGAGAACGAACGTGTTATGGCACAACATTTGGCTTTAAACGATTATGTGGGTATTTCGGTGGCTTATCGTTTGGGTTTTGAAACCAAATATCCTGCGGCTGTAAATGATTTAAAGGATGCAGTAGTTTGGGTGAAAAAACATGCCAAAAAATACCATGTTAATCCTCAAAAAATAGCTGTTTTAGGAGCATCGGCCGGTGCACAATTGGCAACACTTATCGGCGTTACGCCAAATTTAGCTTTATACGAGCCCGACCCCAAAATTTCGGATGAAGTACAAGCTATTGTAAATATCGATGGCGTTGTATCGTTTATCCATCCGGAGGCTTCGGCAGAATCAAAACCCGATAGAGTATCCATGGCCGGTATTTGGCTTAACGGGGAAAAAGAAGAAAATTTTAAAATATGGAAAGAGGCCTCTCCTTTGGAATATGTGGACTCCAACACGCCACCAATCCTATTTATAAATAGTTCGCAAGCCCGTTTTCATGCCGGTAGGGACGATATGATTTCAATTTTGAACCAATATAATATTTATAACGAAGTCCACACACTTGATGGCAGCCCACACTCTTTTTGGCTTATGCATCCATGGTTTGAAACAACGTTGAATCATACAGTTGATTTTCTTAATAATGTTTTTAAAGATTGAATTTGTTTAAACTTTCCGAAACAAAAAAACCATCGATATAAAAAACCTTTTTGTCTTTAAAATAAAGGTAAACGTCCATTTTGTTCTTTATTATATATAAAAGAAAGCAATTTTGTCTTGCAATACTACTTGATTAGTGGTTTTAAAAATGAAGACAAAATGAAAAATAATATATATATTTTCATAATAAGTTTATTGACAAGCGTAGGGCTAAATGCTCAAGATTGGTCGTTATCGGATATGGTAAATTATGCTTTGGATAACAATATCAGCATAAAAAAAACGCAATTGGATTTAAAAAGTACCGAAGCCAATTTCGAACAGGCCAAATTTAACCGATTGCCCAGTATTTCGGGTTCTACATCCTATCAAATAAGCAATGGCTCGTCCATAGACCAAATTACCAATACATGGAGCAGCAATGTTACGCAAACCAATAATTTTGGGGTTTCGGCCAATTGGACACTCTACCAAGGGAATACCTTAAACTTAAATGTAGAAAAAAGTAAGTTGCAATTACAGGAAAACAAACTTTATGTAGAAGAAGCCCAAAATAATATATCGCTTAATGTATTAGAAACCTACATTAACGCTATTTATGCACATGAAGCCATTGCTATTTCCAAAAACACATTGGCATCTTCGTTATCGCAACTGGAACAAGCAGCCATAAAGTTTAAAAATGGAAATATAGCCAAAAACGAATTGGCTGATATTGAAACACAGTACGCCACTAACGAAGCAGAAGTAATCAATGCCGAGCAAAACTATAGGTTGAAGGTCTTGGCCTTAAAACAACTTTTGGAACTGGATTCTGATGTCGATTTTAATATTGAAATAATAGAGATAAACGACGATAAACAACTTATTCCGAGTAAAGAATCTATATATGATAAAGCAGTTGAAGCCTTACCAACATTAAAGATATATAATAATTTAAAAGCTCAGGCCGAAAACAGTTTGGCCATTTCCAAAACAGGATTTTTACCAACAATATCACTTAATGCAGGGATTAATACAGGTTATACCGATAATCTCGATTATAGTTATACCAACCAGTTAAGTAATAATATTGGCGAAAGTGTGGGTGTAGGAATTACTATTCCCATATTTTCCAAAAAGCAGAATAAAACCAATGTGGCACTTTCCAAAATAGAAATAGAGCAAAGTGAGCTCAACAAGATACAGGCAGGCAAAAGCTTGTATTCCAATATAGAAACAGCTTGGCAAAATGCCATTTCCAGCCAAGCACAGCAAGAAGCCAGTAAAACGGCTCGCAACAACGCCAAATTAGCCTACGAACTGGCTTCGAAAAAATACGAGTTTGGTGGATTAACACCTTCCGATTTAATAGTAAGTAGAAATACTTATTTAAATGCCGAGCAAAATTATTTACAGAATAAATATATGACCATATTGTATAATCAGCTACTAAAATATTATCAAGGTGGCAATATTGTCGAACTGTAATATTGAAATATTAAAAACAGTAACTATGAAAACAACCATAAACAAACAGTTAAAAACAGTAGGAATCATCGTGCTACTTGTAGGGGTTCTTTATTTGGTATATTCATTTATCTATAAGGAAGCACCGTTAAATATAGAAGTAAGAACAACGCAATTAAGTAACGGTAATATTAGTAATAATGTAACGGCAACCGGAACTTTAGAGCCCGTCGATCAAATAAGTGTAGGAACTCAAGTTTCTGGATTAATCAATACCATTTATGTCGATTATAACAGTGTTGTTAAAAAGGGGCAATTACTGGCCGAACTGGATAAAACCACTTTAAACGATGCTGTTGCCAATGCAATGGCACAGTATAACGCCGCTTTAAACGAACACAATTATTACAGGCAAAATTACAACAGGCAAAAACGTATGTACGATGCAGAAGTAATAAGCCAATCGGATTTGGAGCAGGCAGAGTATCAATTAAAAAATGCCAAAAACAGCGTTGCCCAGCGAAAAACGGCATTGTCGCAGGCACAGACCAATTTGGGGTATGCCAGTATTTATTCGCCTATTGATGGTGTTGTTATTTCTCGGGAAGTGGACGAAGGACAAACCGTCGCGGCTAGTATGAGCACGCCGGAACTGTTCACCATAGCAAAAGATTTGACCAAAATGCAGGTTGAAGCCAATGTCGATGAGGCCGATATAGGAAATGTAGCCGTTGGCCAGCGTGTGGCGTTTGGTGTAGATGCTTTTCCCGATGAAGTTTTTAATGGCGAAGTTAAACAAATACGTTTAAACCCCACCATTACATCCAATGTGGTTACCTACACGGTTATAATCAGCGCCAATAATCCCGATTTAAAATTAAAGCCCGGACTTACGGCAACAGTAGCCATTTATACAAAAGAGCTTAAAAACATCTCATTGTTGGCTGCCTCGGCACTAAATTTTTATCCCGATGAAGCCTTGCTTCAAACCTACTATAATCAAAACGATATTGAGCATGTTACACAACGAGCAACAGAAGCAGGAAAAACCTATGTATGGATACAGGAAACGTCTAAGTTACTTAAACAACAAGAAGTGGCAATAGGCGAATCTGATGGTATAAACGTTCAAGTGCTTTCGGGTTTAAATGAAGGCGATCGAGTAGTTACGGCACTAAAAGAATACGATAATAATGCAGTAGTAAATACATCTGGTGGCAGTAGCAGTCCGTTTATGCCAACACCTCCAAAACGAGGCAGTCAAAAATCCAGTGGCAGCCAAGCACCTCCGCAGGGTTAATAACTAAAAAACATAGATAAGCAATGAAACACCCATTATTAAGTTTTAATCACACAGCAGAATGTTAATTTGGGTGGTTCCATATGAACCATTAAAAATAATAGATATTAACACATGAAAACCATTATCCATATAAAAGATTTAAAACGGGAATTTCGAATGGGAAACGAAGTGGTTTGGGCATTAAAAGGGATAAATCTTGATATTTCCAAGGGTGAATTTGTAACGATTATGGGTACCAGTGGTTCGGGAAAATCAACACTGCTTAATATTCTCGGATGTTTGGACAAGCCTACGTTGGGAACATATTTGTTAGACGAAAATGATGTAAAGCAACTTAACCGAAACCAATTGGCCGAGATAAGAAACCGAAAAATTGGTTTTGTGTTCCAGTCCTATAATTTGTTGCCACGTACAACAGCAATAGAAAATGTAGAACTACCCTTGCTTTACAACCCTAAAATTTCAACCAAAGAACGTCGTGAACGTGCGGTTTATGCATTAGAACGTGTAGGTTTGGCCGATAGATTAAACCATACTCCAAACGAAATGTCTGGTGGGCAGCAACAGCGTGTAGCCATTGCAAGGTCTTTGGTTAATAATCCTGTAATCCTGTTGGCAGACGAGGCCACGGGAAATTTAGATACCAAAACATCATACGAAATTATGGCTCTTTTCCAAGAGCTAAATGCTCAAGGGGTTACTGTTGGATTTGTTACCCATGAAAATGATATTGCACAGTTTAGTACTAGAAACATAGTGTTACGAGATGGTCTTATTATTCAAGATAATAAGGTTGAAAACCGTTTGTCGGCTTTAGAGGAACTCAATAAGTTTTCAACTTTAAAAGAAGCAGAATTTCAAATTTAGATTATGAATTATTTAAACCTTATAAAAATAGCCTGGAAAGCCATTGTTCTCAATAAAACGAGAACAGTACTTACCATGTTGGGTATTATTATTGGAGTAGGTTCGGTAATTGCTATGCTTGCTATTGGAGAAGGCTCTAAAGAAAGTATTAAGGAAAGCATATCCAGTATGGGAGCCAATTTAATTAATATCCGTCCCGGTTCGGGTATGGCCGGAGGGGTTAGGATGGGTGGCGACGATATGCAATCGCTTAAACTAACCGATTATCAAGCTTTAGAAGAACAGACTACACTGGTAAGTGCCATATCGCCGGTGGTAAACAGTAACGGACAGGCAGTAGTTGGAGCCAATAACTGGCCCACTTCAATCTATGGCGTTAATCCGAAATATTTAAACATCAAGGAATGGGACATTGAAGAGGGCAGTATGTTTACCAAGCAGGAAATTAAATCGTATGCTAAGGTTGTGGTTATTGGGAAAACGGTTCAGGAAAATTTATTTCCGGATGGTAACAATCCGATAGGACAAACTATTAGATTTAAAAATATTCCGTTTTTAATTATTGGTGTTTTAGAAGAAAAAGGCGAAAATACTTTTGGACAAGACCAGGACGATGTTATTATTTCGCCTTATACTACGGTTCAAAAACGGATTTTGGCACAAACCTATTTGCAATCCATTGTAGCAAGTGCCATAACCGAAAACCAAGCCACAGCTGCAGTAGATGAAATAACAGCAATATTGGAGAAAGCACATAATATTGCAGCAGACCAAGACAACGATTTCGAAGTACGGTCGCAACAAGAGTTAATATCTACATTTAGCTCTACTAGTGAAATGCTAACTTATTTATTGGTGGCCATAGCCAGCATATCGCTTATTGTTGGTGGTATAGGTATTATGAATATTATGTATGTATCGGTAAAGGAGCGTACTAAGGAGATTGGACTGCGTATGGCTATTGGAGCCAAAGGAAAGGATATTTTAATGCAGTTTTTAATCGAATCGATTTTAATAAGTATTTCTGGCGGATTGTTGGGGGTTGTTTTAGGGCTCGCAAGTACTTATATTATTAATAATGTAATGGCTTGGCCGGTAAGTATAACCGGTTTTTCAATTGTTATTTCGTTTTTGGTTTGTACGGCAACTGGTATATTTTTTGGGTGGTATCCGGCCAAAAAGGCATCGGCTGCCGATCCTATAACTGCTTTGCGGTACGAGTAATCCAAAAAGCCCGATATTATGTTTTTTTTACTGTTCAATAACATAATAATCTATATTTTAGCTTAGAGTCTGTTGATAGGCTTTTTGTATAGTTTATTTTAATACACGACAAAAAATCAAAAAATATTTTCAATACATTAATAATCAAAATATTGAGATCATAGACCTTACAGGTTTTAAAAATCTGTAAGGTCTTGAAAATCAAATTGATGAATCAAGTAAGTTGATTTTTGTCGTGTACTATTATAGTAGTTTATTTTTGATGCAAAATAGAAGATAATATCTGGGTTACTTGATGAAATTTTAACGAAATTATGCGTAAAAAGAGATATAGAAAAACAATTGATATAAATTTAAACAGGCTCTAAGTACACGACAAAAATTTAAGAATGGGTAATCTATTACAAAATAAATACTTTCAAATTACGGGTCATATATTGTTTTGGCTACTGTTTACACTAATTCCCATAGGTTTGGCAAGCGATATGCAAATGGATTTTGCCGAAACATTAAGGCATTCGCTGGTACGGACTTTTTCGTTTGCGGCCATATTTTACTTCAATTATTTATGGTTGATAGATAATTATTTTATAAAGAAAAAAAATATTGCTTTTGTTTTTATAAACCTGTTGTTTATTATTATGCTTTTATGGGTAAAATCTTTGGTTATAGAAGACAGGCCGCCACAACCACCACCAATCAACACTATTGGTAGTAATATAGAACCTAAGCCAAGAGATTCTGGTTTTATTGTGTATCTGGATTTTTTATTGTACCTAATACCTATTGCTTTTGCGGTTACTATAAAAACCACGAACAGATTATCTGCCGTTCAGTTAAAACAAGCCAATGCCGAAAAAAATATACTGCAATACGAATTGCAATATCTTAAATATCAATTACAGCCACATTTCTTTTTTAATGCCTTGAACAATATTTATTCACTTATCGATTTAGATTCCGAAACGGCCAAGGCATCTATCCATAATTTGGGTAAGCTTATGCGTTATATGCTGTACAGGACAGATGTTACCAAGGTCGAACTTCGTGAAGAAATAACGTTTATAGAACAATATATTAAGCTTATGCAATTGCGCATGCGGAAAAGTACAAGCATTCAAGTTAATTTTCCAGATACGGTACCATTGTTAAAAATAGCACCATTGCTGTTTATTTCCATTGTCGAAAATGCATTTAAACACGGCGTGTCTGCTACGCAACCTTCCGAACTTATTTTTACATTAAAAACAGAAGGGAGCCAAGTAATCTTTTTTAGCGAAAACACTAACTTTCCTAAAACCGACCAAGATAAAAGTGGGTCAGGTATAGGCATAGAAAATCTGGAAAAACGCTTGTATTTGCTTTATCCTAATCGTTTTAAATTTACCAACGAAGTAAAAAACGATAGGTATTACAGTACACTTTGGATAGAAACACAGGAAGGTTAATGGGGTTGTACCATTTTCTGATGAAGAATGAAGAGAAATCCCGTAGTAGAAATTTACATTATATAGGTAAAATCTCGAAGGTTTTTAAAACCTTTTAGGTTTGATGTCTCAATATTCATTAAAGATAACTTGTGGTTTTTTGTCGTGTACAAAGCCTAAGCAGACTCTAAGATGTGTTCCTTGTTATATAAAATCTTGGATTTCGTCGATACAATCCGTTCAAACTTCTATTTCGTTTAGTAATTGTAAGACTATGGTATATGTTTGTATCATCGAAAACGACTTAATAATTAAAACCTTAAGAATATGAAACTACAATCTAAAAAAATGGCACAAGTATATAGAAGCTTTGGTCTTTTTGTAATAGTACTACTTACATTTTCGTTAATGAACTGTTCAAGCGACAGTAACGACGAAACACTTACCGAAGAAGAAACCGAAACCGAAACAGGAACAGAAGATACAATAAGTATTGTAGATGGAAGTGCCTCGGGAACTGCCGAAGGCGATACCGATAATACTGCAGCCGATGAAGATGATGTATTGGCAAACTCCACTTTCGATAATACTGTAAAAATTGTGTATTCGGGAACAAGTGCAACCGTTACAAATCCGTTAGAGGACAATGGTGTAACTGTAACCCAAGATAATGGCGATATAACCGTAGAAGCTACCGTTTCGGGAGTAGCCTACGAGCTGTCGGGTACAACAACCAATGGCTCTTTTAAAATATATAGTGAGAAAAAATTTCTCTTAACTTTAAATGGTGTGAACATTACCAACCAAGATGGCCCTGCTATAAACAACCAATCAGGTAAGCGAACTTTTGTAGTTCTTAGTAGCGAAAGCACCCTTGTTGATGGTAGTAGCTATACCAATATTCCAGACGATGAAGATGCAAAGGCAACATTGTTTAGTGAAGGCCAGTTAATTTTTAGTGGTTCGGGTACGTTAAACATTACAGGAAATTATAAGCATGGTATTGTTAGCGACGATTATATTCGTGTGGTAGAAGGCACTATAAATATAACTTCGGCTGCTACCGATGGAATCCATACCAACGAAGCGTTTATAGCTGATGGCGGAACTTTTAATATCGAAACAAGTAGTGATGCCATTGAAGTTGAAGAAGGCTATATTGTAATAAACGATGGTACATTTACTATCGATGCCGGCGACGATGCCATAGCAGCTTCGTACGAAACCGATACCACTATCGATCCTTATGTTACTATTAATGGCGGAACATTCAATATTACCGCAGCAGGAGAAGGTATTGAAAGCAAAACAACCATGACCATTAATGATGGCTCTTTTGAAATTGAAACCGTTGACGACGGACTTAATGCCGGTTCTGCCATTTACATTAACGGAGGGAGTCTATATGTAAACAGTTCTACAAACGATGCTGTCGATTCCAATGGGATATTGACCATAACCGGAGGTACAATTGTGGCCATAGGTGCTACCCAACCCGAAGGCAGTTTCGATTGCGACCAAAATACATTTAAAATTACCGGTGGGAATTTAGTAGGTATTGGTGGTGCGGCCAGTTCGCCAACGGCAAGTGTTACAACACAGTACACAGCTATAATGGCCAAATACGGTTCGGCAAATAATATTTTTCATATCCAATCGGAAGATGGCGATGAGGTTTTAACCTTTTTAGTGCCAGAAAATTATAATACCATGGTGTTTTCTAACGGAAAAGTTAAAGGCAGTACAACCTACAATTTATATACGGGAGGAAGTGTTAGTGATGGTGAGGATTTTCACGGACTTTACACTTCTGGAACTTATACAATTGGTAATGCCGTTAGCACAACCTTTACCACAAGCAGTACCGTTACCCGAGTGGGTAATATAGGAAGATAAAATTTAGTTTAGTTAGTTTGATTTAGTTTAGTTTGAAAAATGCCAATCTTTTATAGGGTTGGCATTTTTTATGTAATGGTTTTAGAGAAAAGTTTAAACGAGTTTATTAATAGAAAGAATCGTTTTTTATTTTTTCTGTTTAGTGTGGGCTATTTTTCTTATTTGCAATATCTTTGTTATAGGTGAAATATTGTATAGCAATGATAAGAAGCAGCCTTGTATTTCTTTTATTTTTTTATATGTTTT
>JBKEDH010000044.1:0-19176 GCA_047975295.1 Aestuariibaculum sp. | reverse complement strand
TACTAAGGCAATATTTAAAACAGACATAATTTATGAATAAGGAAAAACAGATATATTTTCCTAAAATAGATGCTATAAAAGCGGCTGCCGATACAATTAAAAACGTATCGGCAGTTACGCCTTTGGGCGAAAGTTTACGACTTAGCAATAAATTTAACGCCAATATTTTTTTAAAGCGGGAAGATTTACAGCAGGTACGCTCTTACAAAATTCGTGGAGCCTACAATAAAATAAGTTCATTGACCGAGAGCGAATCTTCCAATGGGGTGGTTTGTGCCAGCGCCGGAAACCATGCGCAAGGTGTTGCTTTATCGTGTAAACTGTTAAAGATAAAAGGGACTATTTACATGCCCGTGCCAACACCAAACCAAAAGATTGAACAGGTTAATATGTTTGGTGAAGATTACATCGAAATAAAGCTGGTTGGCGATACCTATGACGATGCTTACCATGCGGCCATACAGGAATGCAAACAACAAGGCAAGACTTTTATCCATCCGTTTGAAGATAAAAAAGTTATTGAAGGACAAGCTACAGTAGGTCTGGAAATTTTACAACAAAGTCAGTTACCGATAGATTATGTGTTTGTTCCCGTTGGAGGTGGTGGTTTGGCTGCCGGATTATCGTCGGTTTTTAAGCTACTGTCACCCAATACCAAAATTATTGGAATAGAACCTGATGGAGCACCTTCGATGTCGGTTTCGATAAAAAACAATAAAAACACCGAATTAAAGTATATCGAAAAGTTTGTCGATGGTGCCGCAGTAAAACGTGTGGGCGATATAAACTTTGGTATCTGTAAAGAAAACCTACACGATATGCTCCAGATACCCGAAGGAAAAATTTGCGAAACCATTTTAGAACTATATAATAAAGATGCTATTGTGGTCGAACCGGCAGGCGCACTAAGTATTTCGGCTTTAGATAGTTATGCCGATAATATAAAAGGTAAAAATGTGGTTTGTGTGGTAAGTGGCAGCAATAACGATATTACAAGAACTGCCGAAATCAAGGAACGAGCTTTGTTGTATGCCAACCTTAAGCATTATTTTATTGTTAAATTTCCACAACGGGCAGGTGCATTACGGCAATTTGTTGTCGAAATTTTAGGAGCCAACGACGATATAACCTTTTTTCAGTATGCTAAAAAAACCAATCGTGAAAATGGTTCGGCGGTAGTTGGCGTTCAATTAAAATCGGCAAGAGATTTGGAGCCTTTGGTTGCCCGGATGAAAGAGCATGATTTTTATGGTGATTACCTAAATAACAAACCCGATTTGTTCCAGTTTTTGGTTTGATAAATTGATGTAAAGTTTTCCTAATGCTAATCTATAAAGTTGAAACTATAATAGCCTGTTTAAATTTGTCTTTTCTTAAATAGTTAGAGATAAATATATTCAGTTTTAGTGCCCATTTTGGAACAGAAGAAGATTGTCGAAACCACTTCAAAGAACAACGAGATTTTTAGGGAATAAGTTATTTGAAATATGGCATTAAACCACTATGGACTTTAAGTTCATAGTGGTTTAGTTACAAGTTACCTGCAAGCTGAAAAAAAAACACCGCACGGACAAAGCACATTTGGTTTTTGCCGACACGCAAATCTAACGCTGAAATGCGAAGCATTCACGAACACCGATTAAAATTGAAGTGACGTGAGTAAAAACCAAAAGAGCTTGCCCTTCCCCACCGCCACCCAAACCAAATGATAATATTTATACTCATTTAGTGAGTATTTCTAAAAACTTTCCTATCTTGGTGGACTGAAACGTAAGTTCGACTTGACCAATGAAAAATAATTAATACCAAGTCAATTAAATAGATTTAAAATGAACCGAATTAAAGAGGTTTTAGACAGGAAAGGAATTAAGCAAATTTGGTTAGCTGAGCAATTGGGAAAGAGCTACAATATGGTTCATTCTTATGCTCAAAACAAAAGACAACCGAGTATAGACGACCTATACAAGATTGCCGAAATCCTAAATGTGGACATTAAAGAATTGTTAGTTTCTAACAAGCCCGAACAAGACACTAAATGAAACGAGCAACGGAAATATCAAATTTTAATATAACATCATTTAGCGAGTTCCACGTGACCGCTAAAAAATAAATAAGTACACGTGAAATCAACCGAAATACAACATAACGTCCAAAATGTAATCGACAATTTCTCGAAAGACGAATTTGTATTTGATTTACTGATTGCCTACGGCATTTCAAAAACCTCAGTAACTCGTTTGAGAAAAGGCGACTACAACTTATCAAAGGTTGATGGCGAAATACTTTACAAAAAGAAAATCTTCTTTAAAGTTGAAGCGACAGACAAACTGCTGAGCAGTATTGATGCCTTTTCAAAAGAAGAACAAATCTTAAAACATAAACCAAGGTTTGTGATTCTGACTGACCATAAACAACTTGTTGCAAAGGATTTACGATTAGGTAAAAACTTAGATATTAAAATCAAAGAGCTACCCAACTATTTCGACTTCTTTTTGCCTTTGGCAGGTAGTGAGGTTTACAACGCAAGCAATGATAATGAAGCAGACAGAAACGCTTCCTACAAAATGGCTTCTTTGTACGATTTGTTGATTGAGGAAAACCCAAACATTTACAATTCAAAAGAAAGTATTCATCACCTCAATATTTTCTTATCACGTTTGTTGTTTTGCTTTTTTGCAGAAGATACCGAAATATTTAGCGATGACAGTATTTTCACAAACACACTCGCACAGCACACCGCAGAAAACGGAAGTGATACACATTCTTTTTTAGATAATTTATTTGACCGTTTGGACAGCGAAAGCGGAAAAGGTTATCCTGATTATTTAGCGAAGTTCCCTTATGTAAACGGTGGTTTGTTCGGGCAAAAAATAAGTTCACCAAAATTCACTGCTAAAGCTAGAAAAACGCTTATTGAATTGGGCGAATTGCAATGGAAAGACATCAATCCCGATATTTTCGGTTCAATGATACAAGCGGTGGTAATTCCCGATTACCGTAGCGATTTGGGAATGCACTACACTTCTGTAGAAAATATCAAAAAACTGATAAAGCCTCTGTTTTTGGATGAACTGTATGAAGCCTACGAAAATGCCACTACCGTAAAACAACTCAACGCTCTCATACAACGCATTTCAAAAATCAAATTCTTTGACCCTGCCTGTGGTAGCGGAAATTTCTTGATTATCAGCTACAAGGAAATCCGTTTGTTGGAAATTAAGATTTTGCAAAAAATTACCGATTTAGAAACTCAACCTACTTTCAAATGGACTTCAATTAATCTCTCACAGTTTTACGGTATTGAAATAGACGATTTTGCCCACGAGATGGCAATACTATCGCTTTGGTTGGCAGAACACCAAATGAACCGAGTATTTGAAGAAATGCTTTTTGATTACGGTAAATCCAAGCCCATTTTACCACTTAAAGAAGCAGGACAAATACAACAAGGCAATGCTACAAGAAGAAATTGGAATGAGGTATGTCCTATTACAGATAAAGATGAAGTTTACGTAATTGGAAACCCGCCTTATTTGGGAGCAAGATACCAACAAGCTGAACATAGAGAAGATATTGCGTTAGTCTTAGGTTCTTACAATAATTATAAAAGACTCGATTACATTACTTGTTGGTTTCACAAAGGAGCAGAATACATTAAAGCAAATAATGCTAAATGTGCTTTTGTATCCACTAATTCCATTTGTCAAGGTGAGCAAGTTGCCCCTATCTGGTCAAAAATTCTAAATGAAAAAATAGAGATTGATTTTGCACACCAATCGTTTAAATGGACCAACAACGCCAAAGGCAATGCAGGTGTAACGGTAATAATTGTTGGGTTAAGAAACGTTAGTAGTGAACCTAAATATTTGTTTACGGAGAGTTTTATAAAAGAAGTAAAAAATATAAATGGGTATCTATTAGACGCAAAAGATATTTATGTTGATAAAAGAAGTAAGCCGATTTCAAACTTTCCTAAAATTACAAGAACTAACCCTGCTTTAGATGATGGACACTTTTTATTAAATGAAGATGAATACAATATCTTAACAAGTCAATATCCAAAAGCAATAGAGTTAATAAAACCTGTTATCGGAGCTGCTGAATTTTTTAGAGGGATAAAAAAGTATTGTTTATGGATTCAAGACAAACAGCTTCCATTAGCAATGGAAATACCACCAATCAAACAAAGAATCGATAAAGTTGAAATATATCGTTTAAACAGAAACAATACGCTTTCAAAAAATCCTGCTGATTTTCCTCATAGGTTTTTAAAACAAAAAATGCCAAAAGAAAGTGTTTTGTTTTTGCCAACAGTTTCTTCCGAAAGGAGAGATTATATTCCTTGTGGTTTTTTTGATAATGACACCGTTGTCATTGACCCAAATTTTGCCATTTATGACCCTGAACCGTTAATTTTTGGAATCATTTCTTCAAGAATGCATATGGTTTGGGTTAGGAATTTTAGTGGTAAATTAAAAACGGATTATCGTTACTCATCAACTCTTTGCTACAACACCTTTCCTTTTCCAGACATCACCACCAAGCAAAAGGAAAATCTAAACCAATACGTGTTCGATATTTTGGATGAGCGAGCAAAACACCCCAGCAAAACCATGGCACAGTTGTACAACCCAACTACAATGCCCAAAGGTTTGTTGCAAGCCCATCAAGCCTTAGACCTTGCCATAGAACAATGTTACCGTTTGCAACCTTTTAAAAATGATACCGAGCGTTTGGAGTATTTGTTTAAGCAGTATGAAGAAATGGTAAAAAAGGACACCCTGTTTGCGAAAGTTAAAAAATCTAAGACAAAATGAGCAAAAAAGAAAATAGAGAATCGCACTCAAAGGAGATAATTCGTTCCTCTACTGCTGAATACTTAACCTTTATTGCAGCTACGGGCGAGGGTGGTGTAGATGCGATTTATGCTGATGAAAATATTTGGTTGTCGCAAAAAATGATGGCTACGCTATACAACGTAAATGTAAGGACAGTTAACGAGCATCTTAAAAAGATATTTAACGACAATGAATTACAAGAAGATTCAGTTATCCGGAAATTCCGGATAACTGCCACAGATGGTAAAAACTACAATACACAGCATTATAATCTTTCGGCCATTATAGCAGTTGGCTACAAAGTAAATTCTGAACGAGCCGTTCAGTTCAGAAAATGGGCAACGCAAATTGTACAAGAATTTACCATTAAAGGTTTTGCAATGGATGATGAGCGTCTAAAAAATGACGGCACTATTCTCGGCAAAAAATACTTTGAAGAGCAGCTGCAACGCATCAGGGAAATCCGTTTGAGCGAACGGAAGTTCTATCAAAAGATAACAGACATATATGCAACAGCTATAGACTATGATGTAACGGCACAAGCAACCAAACGTTTTTTTGCAACCGTACAAAATAAACTTCACTGGGGAATACACGGACAAACAGCGGCAGAAGTAATTGTAAACAGAGCCAACTATCAAAAAGAAAATATGGGATTGACCACTTGGAGAGATGCTCCAAAAGGCAAAATCCAAAAATTTGATGTGAGCGTAGCTAAAAACTATTTATCTGAAAATGAGATACAACAATTGCAACGTTTGGTTTCTGCTTATTTGGATATAGCTGAAGATATGGCTATTAGGCAAATACCAATGACTATGGAAGATTGGGAGACTCGATTAAATAAGTTCATAGAAGCCACCGATAGAAAAATTTTACAAAATGCGGGCAAGGTATCAGCAGAAATAGCTAAAGCACACGCAGAAAGCCAATTTGAAAAATATAGAATTATACAAGACCAATTGTATGAAAGTGATTTTGATAGAATCGTCAAAAAACAATTTCCTCCCAAAAAAGATTGAAATATGCCAAATTTAGTACACGTAGAATACGACCAAACAGGAAAGAGCAAAAGTACCAATGCTCTTGGAATGCGAGAAATGCAAGAAAAAGCATACGAAGGCAAAACCGCTCAATATTTATTATTAAAAGCACCACCGGCATCAGGCAAATCAAGAGCCTTAATGTTTATCGCCTTGGATAAATTAAAAAATCAAGGCATCAAAAAGGTCATTGTTGCTGTGCCTGAAAAATCTATTGGTGCATCTTTCGGTTCAACGGAATTAAAGAAGTATGGCTTCTTTACCGATTGGAATCCAAATCCGAAATACAACCTCTGCACCCCAGGAAAAGAAAAAAGTAAAGTAACCGCATTTTTAAACTTTTTAGAATCGGACGAGCAAATTTTGGTTTGTACGCATGCTACTTTGCGTTTTGCTTTTGATGGTTTAGACCCCAAAAAGCTAGACAATGCTTTGGTGGCAATAGATGAATTTCACCACGTTTCAGCCGAAGGCGACAATATTTTAGGTCAGGTTTTAAAAAGCATAATGCACAATTCTACCGCTCACATTGTCGCAATGACGGGTTCGTATTTTAGAGGCGATAGCATTCCTGTTTTGATGCCCGAAGATGAAAAGGAGTTTGTTAAAGTAACTTACACCTATTACCAACAGTTAAATGGCTATGAGTTTTTAAAATCGTTAGGTATCGGCTACCACTTTTACACGGGTAAATACTTCAAGAAACATCCCGAAAAAGAAATGTCGGCTTTGGCAAAGATTTTAGATGAAAATCAAAAAACGATTATTCACATTCCTAGTGTTAATTCAGCCGAATCATCCAAAGAGAAATACGAAGAAGTCAATCACATCATTGATGTTTTGGGCGAATTGGAATATCAAGACGAAACCACAGGCGTTCTACACATCAAAAGTCATAAAACAGGCAGAATTTTAAAAGTTGCCGATTTAGTAAATGACAATCCAAAGTCAAGAGACAAAATCAGTGCCTACCTGCGAACTGTAAATTCCGCAGACGATATTGACATCATTATCGCTCTGGGAATGGCAAAAGAAGGATTTGATTGGCCCTATTGCCAACACGCTTTAACCATTGGGTACCGAGGTTCATTAACAGAAATTATCCAAATAATCGGCAGAGCCACAAGAGACAGCAACAACAAAACACACGCACAATTTACCAATCTCATTGCTCAACCAGATGCCGAAGATGAAGAAGTGAAATTGTCTGTCAACAATATGTTGAAAGCCATTACAGCATCCCTATTGATGGAACAAGTGTTGGCACCAAACTTCAAGTTCAAACTTAAAAAAGACGAAGATGACCCTTCGACAGGCTCAGGGCAAGCTGAAGATGATGACGACAAAACTATAAAAATTAGAGGTTTCAAATTACCGACTTCACAAAGAGCTAAAGATATTATTGAAACAGACTTGAATGATTTGAAAGCTAAAATCCTTCAAGATCCTCAAATGCTTAAAGCAATGCCAGGGAATATTGAGCCAGAAGTTATCAATACTGTTTTGATTCCAAAAATCATTAGAGAAGTTTATCCTGATTTGGACGAAGAAGATATTGAAGCAGTAAGACAGCACGTAGTTGTTGATTCTGTAATCAAGAACGGCACAATAGAAGAACAAGGCGACAAAAAATTCATCCGAATGGCAGGAAGCTTTGTAAATATCGATGACATCCACATTGACTTGATTGACCAAGTAAATCCATTCCAGAAGGCTTTTGAAATCCTATCAAAATCGGTCACAACTCAGGTTTTAAAATTGATAGATGAACATATTCAATCCACCAAAATTGAAATGACCGAAGAAGAAGCGATTTTGCTTTGGCCAAAAATCAAAGAATGGGTTAAGAACAATAACGGAGAACAACCAAGCATACAATCTTTTGACCATAAAGAAAAACGAATGGCAGAAGCATTAGTGTTTTTGAGAGAGTTGAAACGACAGAGAATGATTAATGGTCAATGATTAATGCTATGAGAAAGAATGTAGTAAAGGAAAAGAGTTTTGAATTTGCAATAAGAATTGTTCGCTTATATCAGTTTCTGACAACTGAAAAGAAAGAGTATGTTTTATCTAAACAATTATTGCGTTCCGGAACGAGTGTTGGTGCAATGGTTAGAGAAGCAGAACACGCAGAAACCAAGAAAGATTTTATTCATAAAATGGCAATAGCCCAAAAAGAGATTAATGAAAGTATTTATTGGTTAGAGCTGTTAAAAGAAACAGAGTATTTGATTCAATCAGAATTTGAAAGCTTAAATTAATTATGCCATCGAAATAATAAAAATAATTACTAGCATTCTAAAAACCACGAAATCTAACATTAATCATTAACAATTAATCATTAACAATTATGAAAAAGAAACTAACAATAGATGACATCTTTAATGATGATGATTTTGGATTGTTAGATTCTAAAGTCAAGGCTTCAACTGTGAAAACAGATGAAGAAAGACTGATTGATTCTTTTGAGGAAATCAATGTGTTTATTGATAAAAATGAGCGTGAGCCCAACAAATCAAGTATGTCTGAATATGGTTTAATGGCTAAGCTTAAAAATTTCAGAGAAAACGAAACACAAAAGAAAATCCTTAAACCCTATGATAGGCACAATTTATTAGGTCACGTGGAAATTGAAAAGCAATCCATTGATGATATTTTAAATGAAGATGACGAGTTTGATTTGTTGGATTCAGACAAGGATTTAGATATTTTCAAATTTAAGCATACACCAAAACCAGAAGACCGAGCAGAAACCGATTTTGTTGCTCAAAGAAAACCAATGAAGGAAAAGGACTTTGAGAAGTATGAGAAACTATTCTTACAGGTTCACAAGGAAATTAAAGAAGGAAAACGAAAGATAAAGCCGTTTACCAACATTGAAAAAAATCTTCACGTTGGCGATTTTTACTTAATGAATGGCATTATGCTGTATTTAGAATCTGCAAACTTAAAGCAAACGGAATGGGAACAGAAATCAGGAAACAGAGTTCGAGTTGAGGGAAGAACGAGAACAGTTTTTGAAAACGGTACATACAGCAATATGCTTTATCGTTCTTTAGGAAAGCAAATCCAAAAAGACGGTAAGTTAATCACGAACACGTATGATAAAATTGAGCAAGACTTATTTGTTAATTCAGGTCTTGTAAAAGAGGAAGATGTTCAATCGGGTTGGATTTACGTTTTGAAAACAAAGTCAACTAAAAAAGAACTCGTAGGAATTAAAGACTTATACAAAATCGGATTTGCAAGTGGTTCAGTTGACGACAGAATTAAGAATGCCAAAAACGAAGCGACCTATTTGTTTGCAGACGTCAAGAAAATAGCGACTTACAAAGTTTACAATCGAAATGCGGACAAACTTGAAAATCTTTTACATAGATTTTTCGCCAAAGCTTGTTTGGACATTGACTTATATAATGAACAAGGACAACGACTAAATCCGAGAGAATGGTTTGTTGTTCCTTTTGAGATTATTGAAGAAACCATCCAATTGATTTTGAATGAAAATATCGTGAATTACGAATACGACACTGAAACAAAAACAATAAAACTGAAATAGAACAAATGTCAGCACTGCAACCAAAAATTGCAAAAGAGTATGTCTTTTCCAACGCTGAACGGACTGAAAAGAAAAAAGCCAGTAGGTAACAATGGCTATACGTAATGTGGTCGAAAGTGTTTATATGGAAGTACTTATATTAAACAAACTTTACGGTAAGCGGACAATGAAGTGCTTTGAAAACCTGCACTACGCATAGCCGAGACCATTAAACAGAAGGTGTTTTAGAGAAAAACTATTTGAAAGACTTATTATTGCTAATATTACAGCTTTAGGTTGAAAAACTGATATTCAATTAATAAATTTACAGGATGTAATTGAATTAAATGAGAGAATATGAATACTGTAACCGATTTGATTAATTTACTTAGCCTTGAAAAAACAGGTGAAAATACTTTTACGGGAGTAAGTAAAACCATTGGAAGTACCCATGTTTTTGGTGGTCAAGTGCTTGCTCAAGCCTTGAACGCTGCTTACCGAACAATAGCCAATGGTAGGGTTTTGCATTCCATGCATGCTTATTTTCTTGAAGCCGGAAACTTAAAGTTGCCCATACAGTTCCAAGTTAATATTATGCGCGATGGTGGTAGCTTTTCTGTACGTCGTGTAACAGCAAGCCAAAAGGATAAAACCATTTTTATTTTATCGGCATCGTTTCATAAACAGGAAGAAGGGTATAACCATCAAATGGAAATAACCAAGAATTTAAAACAACCGGAAGATCTGTTAAGTTGGACCGATATTTTAAACAAGTTTGGAGATGTTTTACCCAAAAGTTTAAAAGTTTTTTTTGAAATAGAACGCCCTGTAGAATTTAAACCTGTTGAGGTTCCCAATTTACTTAAACCCGAAAACTTACCGCCAACCTATCATGTGTGGTTTAAGCCAAAAGGAAATATAACAGATTTGAACTTACCCATAAAGCAAGAGATTTTAACCTATTTGTCAGATTATAATTTGCTTACCTCTGCTTTAAACCCACATGCCGAAAAGGCTCATTTTGGGAATACCCAAACCGCAAGCTTGGATCACTCCATGTGGTATTTTCGCGATTTCGATTTTAACGATTGGTTATTGTATGCCATGGAATCGCCAAATGCATCGAATGCCCGTGGTTTTGCCCGTGGCAATATTTTTACAAGAGATGGTAAGTTGGTAGCCTCGGTAGCACAAGAAGGGTTGATGAGGCCTAAGTGATGTAACGGTGCGTTGGCGTATATATTTTGACAATGAATAGAGAAAAGAGAAAAACTAAAATGGAGTTACGAGGTAAGAATCAGGACTCTTAGACTTTAGAAAAGAGAAAAATAGAGTTACATTGTACAGATAGCGAGAACATCTCTTTTTTATGCGAATAGAGAAAAGGGATAAGCAAATAAAGGTATCAAGACTTTTGGACTTTTCAACTTTTTGGAAAATGAACAGCAAAACCAAACACAATATTTTAAAAATAGGCCATCGTGGCGCCAAGGCCTATGTTGCCGAAAACACAATAGCCTCTATTAAAAAAGCATTGAACTTTAATATTGATGGCGTTGAAGTTGATGTACACGTATGTGCATCGGGCGAGTTAGTGGTTTTTCACGATTTTACCTTGGAAAGAATGACCAACGGAACGGGCGAAATATCCAAAGTCTCACTTACCGAATTAAAACAGTTAAAAATTGATAATCAATATGCCATCCCGACGTTAACCGAAGTTTTGGACGAAATAGGAAACAATTACATTATAAACATCGAATTAAAAGGAAAAAATACAGCCATTCCCACATGTAAACTTATCGACGATTATATACACAACAAAAATTGGTCGTATCGCAATTTTTTGGTATCCAGTTTTCAATTTCAAGAGTTGGAACAAGTTTTTGTAACCAATAAAAACATACCATTAGCCGTACTTACTAAAGCCAATGTAGATGAAGCCATTGTATTTGCAAAAACGGTAACAGCCATTGCCATTCATCCCAATATTGCTTTGTTAACGTCCGAAAACGTAAGGCAAGCTCATTATCAAGGTTTTAAGGTGAATACGTGGACGGTTAACGACAAAGCAGCCATTAATAGAGTAAAGCGTTACGGTGTCGATGGTATTATTTCCGATTATCCCGACAGATTATGAAGCATAACGATATTATTATAGTTGGTGGTGGCGCCGCAGGTTTTTTTACGGCTATTAATATTGCTGAACAGAATCCGAAGCTTAAAGTGTGTATTTTAGAAAAAGGAAAAACGGGGCTTCAAAAAGTAAAAATTTCCGGTGGTGGCCGTTGCAACGTTACCCATGCCGAGTTTATACCACAAGCGTTGGTTAAATACTATCCGCGGGGCGAAAAGGAACTTTTAGGGCCTTTCCATAAATTTATGACAGGCGATACCGTAGAATGGTTTGCCAAGCATGGTGTTGAATTAAAAACAGAACCTGATGGGCGTATGTTCCCGAAAAGCAATTCGTCGCAGACTATAATAGATTGTTTTGTAAACGAAGCTAAAAAGCATGGTGTTAAAGTGCTGTATAGCCATGTCGTAAATCATATAGAAAAAGAGCATGATTTGTGGCAAGTAAGTACATCGCAAGGTTGTTTTTCAGCAGAAAAACTTATCATAACAACAGGGAGTAATCCAAAAATATGGACACTTTTGAAAAGTTTGGGACATACGGTGGTTCCACCAGTACCATCGTTATTTACGTTCGAGATTAAAGATAAACGTTTACAGGATATTCAAGGTGTTGTTGTCCAAAATGTTACAGTAAAAGTGGTTGGAACAACGTTACATAGCGAAGGCCCATTACTAATTACCCACATAGGTTTAAGTGCACCTGCTATTTTAAAACTTTCGGCTTTTGGTGCGCTTGAGCTTGCCAAGCGAAACTATAAGTTTAAAATAGAGATCAATTTTATTAATCAATCACTTGAAGATGGTTTGAATCAATTATTTGTTTTTAAACATGACTTAGCTAAAAAAAACATCCATAAATCGGTTATGTTCAATTTACCCAAGCGGCTTTGGCAAAAGTTGGTTTTAGCAAGCGGTATCAACAAAGAAATGCGTTGGGCCGATAGTAACAAATTACAAATAGAGGCTTTGGCAAGCCAGCTTACCAGTGCCGTTTTTACTGTAACGGGAAAAAGCACTTTTAAAGACGAATTTGTAACGGCAGGTGGGGTAGATTTAAAAGAAATCAATTTTAAAACCTACGAAAGCAAATTGCTCCACAACCTATTTTTTGCCGGAGAAGTAATTAATGTCGATGCCGTAACAGGAGGTTTTAATTTTCAAAATGCTTGGACAGGAGCCTTTTTGGTAGCTAAGGCGGTTACAGGAAATATAAAAGCCAGATTGTAAATAAAACAATTTGGACTTATTGATTAAAGGGGGGGCTGTAATTTTTTAAAATGTTATTCGATTTTGGCTAGTTCGCCCGATTTTATGGCCTCAAAATAATTGGCTTTTACAGTTTTTGCGAAACCAAAAAAACGCTTGTTGTCCCGACTTTTAAGCACAACTTCGGTTTTTCCCGATGTGTCGGTATTAACCGCTTTTACAACTACATTTTGGCCGTACACACTTTTGTAATTGGCAACACTACCACGTTTTACAATGGTGTTTAATTTAGGAAAATCGATATGGTTATAACTGCCGTCCTTGGGTGCGTTTATAGTTAGTACATCACCAACATTTGGTGGTGTTTGGGAGGTAGGATTATTGGCAAAAACAATATAGGAAACGGCAAATAAAAATAAAGTTACGATTTTTTTCATGGTTTAGATGGATTTTTAAATCTGATACAAAATAAGAAATTAAAAATAAAACAGTAAAATTTTTGTAAATGTTTAACTTATGGGCTTAATTTTAAGAAAATGTCTTTTAGTTAATTGATAAAGTTTAAATGAGTTTAACATGAAAACATACATTGCTTTTTTACGCGGTATAAACGTAGGCGGTCATAAAAAAATACCCATGGCCGAATTGCGTGGTATTTTGATGGCTGAAGGGTTAAAAAAGGTTACAACCTATATTCAAAGTGGAAATGTAATTTTTACTTCGGAAGAAGAACCTAATAGTTTGGCTTTAAAGATAAGCGAAGCCATTCAAAATCATTTTGGCTTTAAAGTACCGGTTCTAATGGTAAGTCCAGAAACTTTGCAATATGTTTTCAATGCCTGTCCTTTCCCTAAAGAAAAAAAGAAAAACAGTTATTTTTCACTTTTGTACACCATTCCCGATGAAGCATCAATTATCGAAATATCGAACATATCATACCCAAACGAAGAAATTATGGTAACCAAATCCTGTGTGTATTTTTATGCTTCGGCAGGTTATGCTCGGACAAAATTCAATAATAATTTTTTCGAAAATAAACTTAAAGTTACAGCAACGGCTAGAAATTATAAAACCATGCTAAAGTTATTATCTTTGTTGGCAGAATATTAAACCATGACCGAACAATTTATACCGCAGCCCTACACCAATGCCATAAAAACAGGAAAAGTAACTTGGCAATCACCCAGTAACATTGCATTAATTAAATATTGGGGAAAAAAGCAAGGACAAATTCCGGCAAATCCGTCTATTAGTTTTACGTTAAACCAGTGTAAAACCATTACATCGTTAACATTTTATGAAAAGGAAAACCAAACCAATTTTGATTTTGATGTGTTTTTTGAAGGCAAGGAAAACCAAGCCTTTAAACCAAAAATAGAAACTTTTTTTAAACGTATTGAAGTATTTTTACCGTTTTTAAAGTGTTATAAATTTATTATCGAAACCAAAAATACCTTTCCACACAGTTCGGGTATAGCCTCATCGGCAAGTGGTATGAGTGCTTTAGCGTTATGTTTAATGAGTGTAGAGCGATTGCTTAGTGGCCATAAAATAACCAAAAACCATTTTAACCAAAAAGCATCGTTTTTGGCACGCTTGGGTTCTGGTAGTGCCTGCCGAAGTATTGAAGGCGACTTAATTGTTTGGGGCGATAATAATACGGTTTCGGGAAGTAACAATCTGTTCGGTGTAAAATATCCCTATCCCGTACACCGGCATTTTAAAAATTATCAGGACACCATTTTGTTGGTCGATAAAGGCGAAAAAACGGTAAGTAGTACTATTGGGCACAATTTAATGCACGAGCATCCTTTTGCCGAAAACCGGTTTGAACAAGCACATAAAAACATGGAAAGTTTAAAACCAATTTTGGAAAATGGCGATTTAAAGGCTTTTATAAATTTGATTGAAAGCGAAGCCTTGACCTTGCATGCCATGATGATGGCCAGCCGGCCATATTTTATTTTGATGAAGCCCAATACACTCGAAATAATCAATAAAATATGGGCTTTTAGGCAAGTTACGGGTCTGCATGTAGGGTTTACTCTCGATGCGGGTGCCAATGTGCATGTGCTTTACCCGAAATACGAAGCCGAAAAAATATTTGAATTTATTAAAAATGAGTTAGTTGCATATTGTGAGAATGAACAGTATATTTGCGACGAAATTGGATTTGGAGCAGAAGAGATTAAAAGTTAAAGGTTGAAAATGTTTGTACATTAACTTTACAATCGTTAATTTTATTGAAAGCAACAGATAAATTATTAATTGTTCACTAAAAAAATGAAGGGACCGTTATTTTATTCAAAAATATTACTCTTTGGAGAGTATGGTATTATTAAGGATTCTAAAGGACTGTCCATACCATATAACTTTTACAAAGGAGCTCTAAAACATAGCAAAAACCCTTCGGAAGAAGCAAAAAAATCAAACGATAGTTTAAAGCATTTTGTACTTTATTTGGAGCAATTAAATCCGGAATTGGTAACCTTCAATACAAGGGCTTTAAAACAGGATGTTGAAGCCGGTATGTATTTCGATTCATCCATACCGCAAGGTTACGGTGTTGGTAGTAGTGGTGCCTTGGTAGCGGCCATTTACGATAAATATGCGCACGATAAAATAACGGTTTTAGAAAATTTGACTCGAGAAAAACTATTGACCCTAAAAGTAATTTTTTCTGAAATGGAATCTTTCTTCCATGGAAAATCTTCCGGTCTAGATCCTCTAAATAGTTATTTAAGCATTCCTATCCTTATCAATTCAAAAGATAATATTGAAGCTACCGGTATACCATCGCAAAAAACCGATGGCAAGGGAGCCGTATTTTTGTTGGATAGTGGCATTGTGGGCGAAACCGCACCAATGGTTAGTATTTTTATGGAAAACATGAAACAGGAAGGTTTTCGTAACATGCTTAAAAACCAATTTATAAAGCATACCGATGCCTGTATCGACGACTTTTTAAAAGGTGATATAAAATCCCTGTTCAAAAACACTAAGCAACTTTCAAAAGTCGTGCTAAATCATTTTAAACCCATGATTCCGCAACAGTTTCACGATCTGTGGAAAAAGGGTATCGAGACTAACGAGTACTATCTCAAACTTTGTGGCTCGGGTGGCGGCGGTTATATTCTTGGTTTTACCGAAGATATGGAAAAAGCAAAACAATCGCTTAAAAACCATAAATTGGAAGTGGTTTACAGCTTTTAAGGATAAAACACGACCCCGATTAAAATCCATCAAGTCTTAAATAGACTAAATTCCAATTAATTATAATGCTGTCTCGAAAACAAAAACATATTTTTATCAAGTTTTTTAGTATGTTTTCGGTGGTTAGGGGGTACAATATCCTCGTTATCGTAATTGCCCAATATTTAACGTCCATTTATATTTTGGCTCACGACAGACCTTTGCGTGAAGTAATTTTCGACTCCAATCTGTTTATGTTGGTTTTGGCAACGGTGGCCACCATTGCGGGAGGGTATATCATCAATAATTTTTACGATTCGGAAAAAGACTTAATCAATCGGCCCTTAAAATCGAAATTGGATCGGTTGGTAAGCCAAAATACCAAGCTATCATTTTATTTTGTGCTAAATTTCTTATCAGTAATCTTTGCCAGTTATGTATCGTTTAATGCTGTTCTGTTTTTTTCGGTATATATTTTCGGTATTTGGCTGTATTCGCATAAATTAAAAAAAATGCCTTTTATAGGAAATCTAACCTCGGCGATACTTACCATTTTACCATTTTTTGCTATTTTTATGTACTATAAAAATTTCGAACAGGTTATTTTTGTTCATGCCGTTTTTCTATTCCTTATTGTTTCCATGCGGGAACTTACCAAAGATTTGGGAAATCTTTCGGGCGATTTATTGCAGGGCTACCAAACCATTCCTGTAGTTTATAGCGAAAAAATAGCAAAGTACATGCTTTTAGCCTTGTCCCTTTTAACACTTGTTCCTATTTATTTGCTGGTATTTAAATTCCAGATTGGGTATATGTATCTGTATTTTTATTTATGTGTTTTATTATTGATGGTGTTCAATATGATACTCTTTAAGTCGAAAACCAAAATCCATTATATAATACTGCACAATATCTTAAAATTTATTATTGTAGCCGGAGTATTCAGTATTCTACTTATTGATGTCGATGTAGTTTTAAACCGATTGTTCTAATCGACAACCCAAATAGGCATAGCCAAAATATCAAATTATAGCTTATCTTTGCAAAAAATAAATGCTATGAGCAGACATCAAGGAGCAGGAGGAAAAGGAAAATCTTCTGGGCGGGGACAACAACAAGCACGCAATAATAAAACATCTAACAGAGGTCAGTTTTCAAAATCTAAAAGCTATGCTCGTGGCAATGCGCCCATAAGGAAAACCACTACCGAAATGCCAAAATCTATAAAAAAGGACGATGGTACCATACGGCTTAACAAATATGTGGCCAATTCGGGTATGTGTTCGCGCCGTGAGGCCGATGTGCATATTGCAACGGGTTTGGTAACCGTTAATGGCAAAGTTGTTACCGAAATGGGCTATAAAGTACAGCCCACCGACGAGATACGCTACGATGGTGCCAAAATTACTCCCGAAAAAAAGGCTTATGTGCTGCTTAACAAACCCAAAGGTTTTGCTACTACAACAAGTGAAGGAAAGGGTAGGACGGTAATGGATTTGGTGACTAATGCAACTTCGGCCAAAATAAAGCCCATTGGGCGGTTAGGCAGAAATTCCAAAGGCCTATTGTTGTTTACCAACGATCCCGATATCGTGGCCAAGTTTACCAATTCGAAAAAAGGAGTGGCGCGCTTATTCCATATTGAATTGGATAAAAATTTAAAGTTAGAAGACTTTAAAAAGATTAAAAATGGCTTTAAGGCAGACGATAAATTTATAGAAGTTGAAGAGATAAGCTATATTGAAGGAGCTTCAAAAAAAGAAATTGGTCTTAAGATAAAAAATACGGGAAACACCATAATCCGTACCATTTTCGAGCATTTTAAATATGATATTTTGAATTTAGACTGCGTGGCAATTGGCCATTTAACAAAAAAGGACATTCCCCGAGGACACTGGAAACACCTTAGCAAACAAGAGCTTACCACTTTAAAGATGTTGTGATGGTTTTAAGGTGAAATAAATTTGGTGTAAAGTTATTTGTTTAGTTATACCGGGAAGTGTATTCTAAAAGCATTAAACTAAAAGCATTAAACTAAAAGAGCTATCTAAAAAAATGCTGTTCTGGGTGAAGTGAAAATCCCATGATTCTAACCTATAGAGGGATTTTTCACGATCATTCAAAATGATAAAACAATTTTTTAGATAGCCTCTTTTTTTATTATAGTCTCAAAAATATTACTCCGTTAAAGGTGTTGTTGGTAGGCTAACTGTTCCGGGGTCTTTCCAAAGTTTATCTTTTTGGGCTTGTTTTTTAACTGCTTCGGCTCGTTTTTCACTATCGGGGTGCGAGCTCATCATTTTTTCAAAACCTTTAATGTCACTACCGGCCGAAAGTAAAGCCAGTTTTTTAAAAGCAGTGTAAGCGGCCACCACCTCGTAATTGTGTTTTTTCATAAAATCGTACGAGTATGTGTCGGCCTGTGTTTCCTGTTTTCTGCTGTGCGAGGCATCGAGCATGGCATTGGCCATTTCGCCAATTTGGCTGTCGTTTAGTACGGCAACAGTACTTGAAGCTGCCGAACCGGCTTCCATGGCGGCGGCTTTTAGGTAAGCGTTTTTCATGGCATCTTTAGTGTCTTCATTTTTTACGTGACCGATTTCATGGCCGATTACGGCAAGCAGTTCGTTATCGGTTAAAATATCCATTAACGACGAAAATACACGTACACTGCCATCGGCACAGGCAAAGGCATTAATGTCTATTACTTTGTAAACCTTGTAGTTTAATGCCAAACCATCTTCGTTTTTATGTTTTCCAAAAACACGCTCCAAACGTTGGGCATAAGGATCGTCTGCTGCTGCGACCGGATTATTGTTGTCCATCCAATCTACAGCTTCTTTGGCTAATTTTTGGGCGTCTTCATTCGAAAATGAAAGTGCAGCTACGCCTTTTTCAAGTGCTCCTGTGGCTTTTTTTAGGTTTATCTGTGCATTTAATAAATAGCATGAACCTGTTAACAGTGTAAATAATACAATTTTTCTCATCTTTTTACGTGAATTAATTTAAAACTAATTTACGTAAAAAAATTATGTACAGTTTTCGAAATCTTTTAAAAAATGGATTAATTATCAAAAAGAAGTGAAAACAGTAATATTTTAGAGCATGTTTAAATTTGTATGATAGACTTTTTGTATAGTTTATTTTTGATGTATAATGAGACAAAATAGAAGATAATAGCTGGTTTACTTGATAAAAGTTTAAACGAGTTCAGTTG
>JBKEDH010000023.1:0-21392 GCA_047975295.1 Aestuariibaculum sp. | reverse complement strand
TTCAGGTTATAGGAGCTGATGGCATTTATGCCACCAACAAGAACCGAAACTTTGTTAGCAAGCATAAGATAAAAACCGATTTTAAGCGCAAGGGAAAATTACCCAAAGATTACCAAAATGTAAAAAGGCTAAAAGCAGCCATAACCAAATAAAGGGCTTCACGATTAGAGGGTAGTTTTTGTAAAGAGAAAGAGCATTATCATCTCAAAAAGATAAAGGCAAAAACAAAACTAAATGAAATTATATGGGTCTTTTATGGCATACATACCGATAATGCCTTAGAAATAGGAAGGCGAATGCAAAACGCCCAAAAGCAAGCCGCTTAAAAAATAGCAATTTTCATTAACGGGTACCGTGAGCCATGGCGTTAAAAAAACGTATTCCTTTTGTGTTTTCTATTCTCTTTTTCATCGCTAATCAAATGAAATTTATCTAATCAAAGTATTCAAAACAAAAAATAGCATCTGAAATTAATTAATGAGGCTATTTTCTGAATGTGCCTTTTTAACCCTGTTATACAGCTCAAAGAAGGTATTCAAACAATCAAACACCTAACTTTCTCTTCAATACAAAGAGTCTAAATCACTTCAATTGCCCAATGTTTTGTTACAAATAATGCCTCAATATTAATATATATCTATTTCGGTAATTACCAGATTTGGTGCTGCATCGGCTCTATTGGTAAAAATATCGCTAACTTCAATTTTAAGATGGCGTACATCCACACTATCAGCAAAATCTATTTTTACATGCTCGGCATCGTCTATGGTTGTCAGTGTTATTTCGCTATGGATATTCCAATTGGTACCATCGATACTGGTTTTTACCGTAATTTGTTTGGGTCTGTATTGTACAGCGTGATCTCTGTTCGATAATACATAAACCCCGTTAACGGTATTAGTTTGGTTCATATCAATGGTAATGGTATGCGGCCCATAGGTTTCGAACGAATAAGGCCAATACGAATGCCAAAACGAACTTTCGGAACCATCGATTATTTTGTCACTGGTTCGTTCGGTATTGGCCGTAGTGGTATTGGCAGATATGCTCCAATTGGATCGATCGGTATATTCAAAAGCGGTATAATTAACAAGGATATCGTCGTTGGGCACTTGGGTCGATACATTTGTAGTATATTGGTGGTTAAATGCTACAACCCTAAAACCATTCTCGGCAACTAAGTTTATTTCTATTACGGCTTCGTCTTTTTTATTGGTTTGGTATCCGTTCCATAAATCGTTATAAGGTACCTGTAGTTCAAAAGAATATAGCCCATCGTTATTTTTTGAGGGGACTACGGTATATGTTATTTCATCGTAATTATCGTTGGGGGGAGAGGAATCTTCGTTAATAAAATCGAAACCAGCATACGTATGTAATATTTCGGTATTAGAAGTAAATGTACCTGAAATATTAATGGTGTTTCCAGTTTCGTTTTTCGTAATGGAAACAGATTCCATAAGTGTTTCCGGTTTAACTTCGTAATACGAGATACCATTACTGGTTTTATTAAACAGTGCATTTACGTTTAAAATAGCACAACTGCTTTTTGTTAAAAAAACCTTTGTTGGATCTTGCATATAGGTATGGTTGCCATACGACATTAACGCAATATTGGGTAACTGTGATGCTTTTTGACAATTATGCGGTAAATTTAAACCATGTCCTAGTTCGTGCATAATGCCTCCTATATTAGGACAGGTCATTAAGGTAAGGTCATCAATGTTATATCCGCTATCGGTTAAATTAAAATCCGACGAAGTTGCAAAGCACCATTTGCCATAACCGTTAAAACCAATTTTACTTCCGGCATCGCCCAAAACCAAAGTATGTACACTTTTGTTAAATTCGCTATTGGCGTCAAGATAAGTATCGATTTCTTCTTTTACCAAACCAGAACTTCCATTATAGTAAGTACTTGCATTTTGCCCCTGTACCACCATAACCTTAACTTTTCCATGTTGATTGGTAAGTAATCCAAAGGTTTTTTCTCCAAAGCCCTGTTTGTTCATTTGCAATTTAAACCATTGCTGCATATACAACATGAGTTTCGATATATTCTCTGTAGTATTGGCTACGATAGTTTCATCGGAAGAAAAATCGGTAGGTATAAAATATACCACATTTAAAGCTTGCTGTCCATCTTTATTTATGGTCCAAACATCTTCTTCTTCTTCGGGACATCCATTTAAACTGGCCAAACCGGCAACATTGGGGCATTCATCTTCGGAGTCCGGAATGGTATCGCCATCGGTATCGAGTATTGTTGGTTCTGGGTTAGGGTTATCGTCTTTAGAGCAGCTCACTACGGTTATTAGTATTAAGCAAAGTGAAATTTGAAAAATTTGTCTTGTTAAATTGTTCATTTCTATTGTTTTATATAGTTTAGTTTGAAAAATTACGTTGTAATATAAAAAAAAATCCTGTTGAAATACAAGAGTTCCAGCTTGGAAGATACTATTTTTTTGTGATTTATAGTAGAAAACAAATTTATTATAGCCCAACAAAAAAGCAAAGGCCTTTACAGTTTTTAGAACAAAGAAAAAACTTAAAATCTCAAGCCGAACAAAAACCGAGCAGAGGCAATAAAAAAATTTGAAGGGGGGGGATTTTTAAAAGTTAATGAGATTACAGAAATTACAAATAAACCTACATTTTAAAAACCTGATAGACCTTTTATATATGCCTACTCATCCAAAATTTAACTTCGTTTATCTTATCCTACGGCTACCCATTCCATTAAAATAGCACAAGCCAAAGCGCCATAAGTTCCCAATGCATATCCCAGAACAGCCATTAATACGCCAACCGATGCCAAACTGGGATTAAATGCCGATGCGACAATAGGTGCACTAGCAGCGCCACCCACATTGGCCTGTGAGCCTACAGCAACAAAAAAGAACGGTGCGCGGATTATTTTAGCAGTAATAAGCAAAATAATAACATGAACAAACATCCAGGTTAAGCCAATAATAAAAAGACCTAAATTTTCTTTCTTAAAAATAGCTTCTAAATCCATTTTCATACCAATGGTAGCCACCAAATATAAATAAATACAGACCCCCAACGGGTAGCGCCTGTGCCTTCCAAACGCCTTGCTTTGGTAAACGATAATACCAGTCCAATAGTAGTAGAAATAACCACTAACCAAAAAAAATCGCTGGCCAGAGACTGAAGGTTCATAGCTTTTAAGGATTCCTTATGCAATTTCATATAAGGTGTAAAAATATCGGAGCCCCAATGTGCTAAGGCTACACCGCCAAAAGCCACGGCCATAAGAATAAATGTTTCGGTTGTGGTAGGTATTTTTTTTACCGAAGCATTATAATCTTCCATGCGTTTTTCTAAATCTAAAATAGTCGAATTATCAGCTTTTAACAATCGGTTTACCTTATTTCTAATATTAGCTCCGTACAATAAAAAGCCCATCCAAATATTGGCAACAATAACATCTACAACAAGCATAATCCCGAAGATATTATTGGGTACTTCAAAAACTTCCTTCATCGCAGTTTGGTTGGCTCCACCTCCAATCCAGCTACCGGCAATGGTGGACATGCCTTTCCAAAGTTCATCCAAAGCTATTTCGGAAGGAATAAGACTTGGAAAAAAGTACTTTATAAGTAAAAGAGAAATAGGTCCACCAATAATAATGCCTAAAGTTCCAGCCAAAAACATAACGATTGCCTTTGGTCCCAAGCGCATTATTCCTTTAAAATCGATACTTAAACAGAGTAAAATAAGCGCTGCCGGCAAAAGGTAACGCGAAGCTACAAAGTAGAGTTGCGAGATCTCCCCGTCTATTAGATTAAATGGCCATTTTAATAATGCCGGAACAAAATAGCAGAGTAAAAGCGAAGGAACGTAAAGAAAGAATTTGTTCCAAAATTTTTTTCCAGAGGATTCCAAATAAAAAATAACAGCCAATACAGCCATTAAAAGCCCCAAGATTATAGCGTCGTTGGTAAAAAAAGGGGCATCATGAACGTTTTCCATGAGTGCTAAGGTATATATTTACGAAGCTGAAAAACTAATCTAAAGTCTGGATTAGCATCCAAGCATCCTCGTTTTTTGTGTTTTTTATTGCACGTAAGGCATTTAAGGCTTCCCGTCTTGTTTCGTAACTGGCGTAGGTAACTTGGTGCAGTCCATGTTTATTTAGGCCAATGTTTCTGGCAGTATTAAACCCTTCTGTTCTTAATTGTTCAACCTTTTTGTTGCTGTTTTCCTCAACTCTAAAAGCTCCTGCAATAATATGGTATTTGCCGGTTTGCTTGGTTACATTAAGTGTTATGGCCGGTAGTGGGTTTAAACTGAATGTTGCTTGCTGTATTTTATTTTCCAATTGTTTTGTTGCCTCTTCTTGAGCCAATTGGTTGTGGTTTTCAACCGTTTTACTATAATAACTCGAAGTAACATATCCGCCTAAAGTTAAAGCTATTAAGGCAACAGCTGCATATTTAAAATACGATTTAGACTGTCGTTTTTCTGGAGTAACGGTTAGCGGTACTACTTTTTCAAGTGTTTCAATTTTTTCTTTATAGGCCTCTCTTGTTATTTCTGGAGATACAAACTGCGTTAACCCAAATGCATCAACTAAAAAATTGTGCGTATTTGCAGGTTCGAAAACTATTTTTTCTTCGGAATTTAACACCAAATCGCCAATATTATCGAACGTAATAGTTTCGCCTTTCGACAACCGTGATTTTAGCGTAGCAACACGCTTGGCAATTATTTTATTGGCATTTTCAAAAGGTGTTTTTTCAACATCGGCAATATAATTGGCCAAAAGACCATCGTTTTTCCGAATCTGTTCATTAAACAACACCCGCTTTTTGGGCGGATAAAACGTGTGGGAGATATTACTAACGTTTGCAGACTCACGTTGTGTTACAAATGCACCAAAATCGGTTATAACGACACACTCGTATCGGTATAATAAATCGCTTATATAAGTTTCCAATTGCATAAAAACAAAGTTACAAAAATATGTAAGCCGATAAAATTTAAGTTGAAGTATTTTTTAATAGCGTAAATATTCTTTTTATTTTAGACCTAACAATCAATAAAACAGCATGACAGAAAACCACTTGCTTTACACCTTAGCTTTACATCGAGTACCCAATATTGGCGATATTACGGCAAAACGACTGATTGGTATCTGTGGTTCTGCCGAAGCTGTTTTTAAGGAAAAAAAGCATCATTTGTTAAAGATTGATGGCATAGGAAATATTGTTTTAAAAGGCTTATGGGACAAACAACATGTTTTGGAAGCCGAAAAGGAAATGCAATTTATTAAAAAAAACGAAGTAAAGGTGCTGTATTTTGAAGATAACGATTACCCTAATAAGCTAAAACACTGTGTAGATGGTCCCGTTCTGTTGTTTCAAACAGGTAATATTAACTTAAAACAGCAACGTATTATTAGTGTTGTGGGCACAAGAAAAATTACCGCAAAAGGAGTTGCCTTTTGCGAACAATTGGTAGAACAATTAGCCGTTTACAACCCTATAATTGTTTCGGGATTTGCCTATGGGACAGATATTACGGCACATAAAGCAGCCTTAAAACACAAGCTGCAAACAGTGGGATGTTTGGCCCATGGGGTAAACCAAATTTATCCTAAAGTACATAAAAAGTATGTGTCTGAAGTTGAAAAAAACGGTGGATTTTTTACCGATTTTTGGAGCAATGCCATATTTGATCGCAATAATTTTTTAAAACGGAATCGGGTTATTGCCGGACTTAGCGAGGCTACCATAGTAATTGAATCGGCAGAAAAAGGAGGAAGTTTGGTAACGGCCGATATTGCCAATTCTTACAACCGTGATGTATTTGCTGTTCCCGGACGCCCAACCGACATGCAAAGCGAAGGTTGTAACAATTTAATAAAACAACAAAAGGCACATATGTTAACCACTCCTTTGGATGTCCCTTATATGCTGAATTGGACTCTAAAAGAAAACAAACAGTCTGTAATACAAAAACAGTTGTTTGTAGAATTGGATGCCGACGAAAAAATAATTTACAGCTATTTAAACAAAAACGGAAAAGAACAATTAGATATAATTGCCATAAATTGCAAGATACCCATTTTTAAAGTGGCCGGTATTTTGCTCAATATGGAATTAAAAGGCGTTATACGCCCATTACCGGGCAAATTATTCGAAGTAGTTTAATGGTGTGTGTCGGGAAATTACATAAAATCGATATCCAAATACGATTTTATCTGATTAGATTGTTTTTTATAGACAATAATTTATTAATTTTAAATTTGGTACACGATAAAAATGTTAAAGTACTGAAAATATTGAATCATCAAACCTCAAAAGATTCTAAAACCTTCAAAGTCTTGAATCCCGGTTTAATAAATCGAATAAGTGGCTTTTGTTGGATGCCAAAGTTTTTAATACATATTATCCGTTCTTATGAAACTTCAATTAAAAACCTTTAATCTAAAATTAAAACATACATTTACTATTTCGAGAGAGTCGCACGACGTACAACCTACCTTAATAGTAAAACTCAGTAATAATGGTTTTGTAGGTTTAGGGGAGGCCACTTCCAATCCGTATTACGGTATTACGGTCGATAAAATGGTTAACGATATAACAGCATTAAAACCTTTTATTGAAAAGCTTCCCAACCATTCGCCCGAAAAATTTTGGAACGAACTCTACGATAGTTTAAAGCACAATATGTTTGCACTATGTGCACTCGATATGGCGTATAACGATTTGTATGCCAGGTTGAAAGGGGAAATGCTATATCAGCTTTGGGGCTACAATATAAGTCACAATCCGTTAACCAATTACACCATTGGAATTGATTCCGTAGATAAAATGGTTGCCAAAATGAAGGAAAAGCCATGGCCTATCTACAAAATAAAATTGGGCACCAAAGACGATATTAAAATTGTTGAGGCATTGCGGGCACACACAAAATCCATATTTAGGGTTGATGCCAATTGTGGGTGGACGGTAGAAGAAACCCTTAAAAATGCCAAAACATTAAAAACATTAGGTGTTGAATTTATCGAACAACCTTTAAAAGCCGACGATTGGGATGGGCATAAGGCCGTTTTTTCACAATCGATACTTCCTATTATTGCTGACGAAAGCTGCCAAGTGGAAGCCGACGTTGCCAAGTGCCACAAACATTTTCATGGTGTGAACGTTAAACTGGTAAAATGTGGCGGACTTACACCCGGCAAACGTATGTTAATCCAAGCCAAATCACTGGGTATGAAAACCATGGTGGGTTGCATGACAGAATCGACAGTTGGTATTTCGGCCATAGCCCATTTGTTGCCCTTACTGGATTATGTGGATATGGATGGTGCCCTATTACTTAAAGAAGACATAGCCACAGGAGTTACCATAACCGATGGTATAGTGGCCTACAGCCGATTAAACGGAACCGGTGTTGACTTGATTTAAAACAGGATGAATATAGAAACTTTTCCGGATCGCTTAATAAAGTACAATGGAGAAACATACCATTATTTTGGCGGAACCTCCTATCTCGGTATGGCAACTTTACCCGAATTTCAAGAGCAGATTTTTAAAAGTATAAAACAATGGGGTACTATTTATGGTAGTTCGCGCAATGCTAATGTACACTTAAACGTATATGAAATGTTCGAAAATGCATTTTCGGAATTTGTAGAAGCAGAAGATGCTATAGCCGTATCATCGGGTACTTTGGCAGGAAAAATGGTTGTACAATATTTTGCCAAACACAACTGCCGGTTTTTTCATTATCCCAATAGCCACCCGGCTGTTTTGCATAACGAAAGTACACCTGTTTTTATTAAAAACACTCTACATCCCGATTTAATAAATACTAAAGAAGAAGAAATAGTAATTGTGTTGGATGCTGTTCTTTCCGCAGAGGTAACACCAACTTCGTTGGACTTTTTACGTTCCGTTTCACCAACCAAACGCATTAATTTGGTTGTTGACGAATCGCATAGTCTTGGTATTGTAGGAAATTATGGCGAAGGTATTTTCAATTCCATTAATGCAGATAATATTTATAGAAAAATCATGGTAACTTCGCTGGGTAAAGCCTTGGGAATATCGGGAGGCATTATTGTTTCCAATGCAGATTTTATAGCCCAGTTAAAAACCGAAGATATTTTTGTGTCGGCTTCTGCCGCCAATCCAGCTTATTTGGATGCCTTTTTAAAATCGCAACACCTATATAGGCAACAACGTGAAAAACTCAATCAAAATTTAAAGTTTTTATTTGATGGCCTTGAATTAAAACCTTCATTCAAATTTAATCCCGATTATCCTGTTATTTATTGTAACGAAAGCACTATTTACAATAAACTGCTTAAAAATAAAATAGTTATTGCCAACTTTAAATATCCCAATTACGAGGCATTGATGAGCAGAATCGTTATTACGGCAAACCATACCCCGGCCGATTTGGATTTATTGCGGCGGGTTTTGGAAGGGATAACTAACCTTACATAGACCAAGTAAAACCATATAATAGATGATACAGAATAAAAAATTATATCCGATAAATTAGTTAGTATTCAGTTATAATTGACCATCGGTTGTCTACGAGTATTTATATGGTTTAGCGATGAATTTAGCAAGTATATAAAAATCTGTGAGGATTTTTTGCTTTTGATTAATTATTATAAAAACAACCTCTTTTTTATTAATGAACCACCTTTGGTTTCTATATAGAATATAAAAACCAAGGTAGTCCTAATGTTTATTTGTTATTACACTACACCCTGTGCCATCATAGCATCGGCAACTTTTACAAATCCGGCAATATTAGCACCTCGTACATAATCGACATAACCTGTTTCATCTTTACCGTATTTTGTACAGGCTTCGTGTATATCGGCCATAATTTGTTTTAGTTTGCTATCTACTTCGTCTCTTGTCCAACTATAACGCAACGAATTTTGTGTCATTTCCAATCCCGATGTTGCCACACCTCCAGCATTTGAAGCTTTTCCGGGAGCGTAAAGTATTTTAGCATCCAAAAATGTATTTATAGCCTCGATAGTAGAAGGCATATTGGCACCTTCGCTAACACAAATACAGCCATTGTCCAACAATGTTTTGGCATCTTCGCCTTGAAGTTCATTTTGTGTTGCGCAAGGCAAAGCCACATCACATTTTACGCCCCAAGGTGTTTTCCCTTTTTCGAATTTAGCATTGGGATATGCTTCAATATATTCGTGGATTCTACCTCGTTTTACGTTTTTAAGATTCATTATAAATGCTAATTTTTCGGTATCAATTCCTGCATCATCGTAAATATATCCGGAAGAATCGGACATTGTTAATACTTTAGCTCCTAACTGAATGGCTTTTTCTGCAGCATATTGGGCCACATTTCCAGACCCCGAAATAACCACCTTTTTACCTTTAATACCATCACCTTTGGTGGCCAACATTTGCTGGGCAAAATACACGTTGCCGTACCCCGTTGCTTCCGGCCGCACCAACGATCCGCCCCAAGAAAGCCCTTTACCGGTTAAAACACCTGTAAATTCATTTTGTAGTTTTTTGTACATACCAAACAGATAGCCAACCTCTCTTGCTCCAACACCTATATCGCCGGCAGGTACATCGGTATTTGGTCCTATATATCGGTACAACTCAGACATAAAGGCTTGGCAAAACCGCATAACCTCGGCATCGCTTTTTCCTTTAGGGTTAAAATCGCTACCACCTTTACCTCCACCCATTGGCAGGGTTGTTAGGGCATTTTTAAAAACCTGTTCGAAAGCCAAAAACTTTAAAACACTAAGGTTTACCGTTGGATGAAAACGCAAACCACCTTTATAGGGACCTATAGCAGAGTTCATTTGTATGCGGTAACCTCTATTTACCTGGGTTTCACCATTATCGTCAACCCAACACACCCTAAACATAACAACACGTTCGGGTTCGACCATACGGTCAAGAATTTTTTTTCCTTTATATATATCGTGTTCTTCAATATAGGGTATTACGGTTTCCGCTACTTCCTGAACAGCTTGTAAAAACTCCGGTTCATGACCATTGCGTTGCTTTACAAGCTCTAAAAAATCGTTTATTTTATTTTTCATGTGTAAAAATTAAATTATAATAATTGTTGTTTTTGCAACAAAATAAATCTATTAAAAATTTTTAGATTATTAAATTAATAATATAAGTACAAAAATATGTAATATCTATAATATTTTGTTTGATTTTCTACAAATTATCGATTTTAGTTTAGTTGTATCTTTTAAGAGTTCGCAGTTGCGCCATAACATAACCCAAATGCATACCTTCGTGAAATATAATAAATGCTAAGGCTTCGTCGATATTGGTAAGTGTATTGCCCGTTGTGGAAACAGTGTATTGAGAAAATGTTTTAAAAAGATCATTGTTGTAATCTTCTACCAAAGCTTTATACGTAGAAAACAGCAACGCTTTTATTTCATCAACCTCTTTTTGATTGACTTTACCATCGGGTTTAGTACCTTTTTTATATTTTTCTATTAATTCGTTACTTACCTTTATAGGCAAATCTGATAATTTGTATGCCAATAACTGCTGTGTAACCACAATGTGGCCAATATTCCATATAATATTATTGTTAAACCCATCGGGTATTTTATTTAAATCGTCCAATGAAAGTTTTTCTAAATAATGATTAAAAAAATCTCTTGTTTTTTCCAGTAGCTGTAATGAAAAATTCATAATGTAAATTTTTAGATAAAGATACTTTTAATAAACCACAATTCTGTTACTTTGTCCTTATATTATTTTTTTTGAAATAGAAAAAGTTTAAACGAGTTCTAAGCTATAAATTCAATTTCAAAAAAAATAAACTTGACAAAAACATGAAAAAAATTTACTACCTAAAAACCTGCAATACATGTAGCAGGATTATTAACGAACTTAATTTGGATAACGATTTTATCTTTCAGGATATTAAGAGCGAACCTGTAACTGTTAAGCAATTGGATGAGATGAAAGCACTTTTGGGTAGTTACGAAGCTTTGTTTAGTAAACGTGCCAAACTTTACAAAGAGATGGACTTAAAAAACCAAACGCTTGGAGAACGCGACTATAAACACTACATTTTAGAGCATTATACTTTTTTAAGCCGACCGGTAATAATTATAAATAAGACTATTTTTGTAGGAAGCTCCAAAAAAACGGTTGAAAACATTAAACGGGAACTTGGCATTTAGAGATTTAAAGAAGAAAAGCCTTTTAAAACCGTAAGTTCTTACCAATAGCATCTTTGATATAGAAATTCAATTATTCTTAACCATGAGTATTGATATTTTTTTTGAAACACTACTTTTAAAATCAGTATATTTATCAAAATTTTAGACACAAAAATTATCTTCCTTAAATTTATTTAGGTTGATTTTAAAATCTTTTAAGGTTTTTATGGTACAATTTTGTCTTCTAATTAATTGTATTAGTAGTGTTTTTTTATAGAAGTGGTTTAAACTTTTTGTGTTTAAGCGAAAATTAGCCATTTTTTGGCTAATTGAAGGCTTTTTTGAACTGCATAGCAAGGCTACGGAGTAAGAAAAAGACAAAAAAGAGCTGAAAAGGACAATTTTTAGCAAATAGAAAAAGTTTAAACCACTTCATGTATTGAAAAATAAATTAACGCATTAAAAAATAAATTTAAAATACCTTATGTTAAACAACATAAACATTACAGTCGAAAAAATAGAAAAAAACAATATTCTTCCACAATCCGAAATACAAAAAGCAAAACATATATTTGAAAATAACGATTACGTTATCCTTTCCCAAGGAAAACACGAAATAACCGTTCAAATAGATAACGAAAATAACGAATACAACGTTCACATTCTATCTTTTGAAGATGACGATGACCTGTCTTTAAAAATAAACGGAACCTCTGAAGAGTGGAACGTAATCGGGCTTTCGGCACTTTACGTTATTGCAGATGCATTTGCTGGAAAAACACTTTCCGAAGGAAAAAAATATACCCGCGAAGGCATGGTAAAACGTGTGCTGTCTGAACGTATGGACAAAGCCAGAAAAGCAGATTATAAAGTTATTTTGGGTAACAGTCTGTATGGCGAACATACACTAACAAACGAAAAAGGGAGATCCTACCAAGTAACCCTTAGGGATTTTACCAAAAAAACGGGCTACATCAATAATATTGACTGGAAAACCAACAAGCTGGGTACAACCAAACATATTTTGTACTTGTTCAATTATTTGGAAGAAAACCCAGGCAAGGCAAAAAAACTAAGCAAATCGTTCCCGTTTATCGAAATTTATACAGACCCATTGAACGATTATAAAATATCATGGTATTTTCCGGAGGAACTACACGATGATGAGCAACGGCTGCTCAATGCCTATTTTGGAACAAAAACGTACATCAACCATTCAAAAACAGCACAGTTTTTTTCTTTCCTTCAAAAATCAAAAGACTTTAGCCGCATAAAAATAAGGGATGAAGTTTATGAAAAAATAGAATCCCATTTTGAAGAATTTGAGTTAAACCAAATTAAAGAACACACCAAACTCGATTACTCGCCCATAAAGGCCACATTATACCCATACCAAAAGGAAGGTGTGGAATTTTCGGTATTTAAAAAAGGGGTAATTATTGCCGATGAAATGGGATTAGGGAAAACCCTTCAGGCCATTACCACGGCCATTCTCAAAAAAGAGTTATTTGGCTTTAAAAAAACACTTATCATTTGCCCCGCTTCGCTGAAGCATCAATGGAAAAACGAAATTTTAAAATTTAGCAACGAAGGTGCAACCCCAATAGAAGGACTGCCAGACGTTAGAGCCAAAGAATACACGACAAATCCAGATTTTTTTCATATCATCAATTACGAAACCGTATTACGGGATTTGCCCGAAATAAATAGAGCCGGTTACGATTTTGTGATATTGGATGAGGCTCAGAAAATAAAAAACTACGAAACAAAAACAGCCATATCTATAAAAAGTATCCAGAAAAAACATGCACTGGTAATTACGGGAACCCCTTTGGAAAACAAACTCTTGGACATCTATTCCATTGTTCAATTTTTGGATCAAAAATTATTAGCACCACAATGGGAGTTTTCATATAAACATTGTATTTTTGATACTCAGCAAAAAAACAAAATACATGGTTATTACAACCTTCGGAGTTTAAAAAAGCTTTTAAATCCTATATTGATCCGTAGGGAAAAACGCAACGTGTTTAATCAATTGCCCAACGTTATCCAAAAAAATGTTTATGTGGCACTTTCGGATGAACAAGCCATGATGCATGCCAATTTTTCGGCAGGAATAGCCAAAATTCTTGGCAAAAAATTCAAGACAACATATGATTGGCAAAAGCTCATGCTCCTACTTACCAATATGCGCATGGTCTGCAACTCCAGCTATTTAATTGACAAGCACACACACCACTCCCCAAAATTGGTGGAATTACGAGATATTTTGGTAGAGCAACTGGATATTAAAAACACCAAAAACAGAAAGGTTGTTATCTTTTCTGAATGGGTTACCATGCTAAGCCTAATTGGAGAAATGCTTAAAAAAGAAGGCATTACCTTTACCACACTTACCGGAAAAGTACCCGTTAAAAAGAGACAGGCATTAATTAAGGAATTTGAGGAAAATGATGCTTGCAAAGTATTTTTATCGAGCGAATCGGGAGGTGCCGGACTTAATCTCCAAGTGGCCGATTGTGTGATTAATTTTGAAATACCATGGAATCCTGCCAAGAAAAACCAACGTATTGGACGGATAGACCGAATTGGGCAGAAAAAGCAGAAACTTCATGTTTTTAACCTGCTATCTCAAAATTCTATTGAAATGAAAATTGCCACCGGACTGCTTTTAAAACAAAATCTTTTTGAAGGCGTACTAAATGATGCAAACCTAACGGATGAGGTAGATTTTTCAAAAAAAGGAAAATCACAATTTATCAATCAATTGGAAGAAGTGATAAGCGAAAACGGTTCATTTACAACACCAAAAATAGTTGTTGATGAAGATGAAATATTAGCAGAAGACGAACCGGTCTTGACAATTAAAGATGAATTTCCTGCACAAAACACATCTGTTTCTGCTCCAAAAGAACCATTGGAAAAACCAGAATCTATTGTTTCAGAATCCGTAACAGAATTTAATCAAATGGAAGAGGTCATGACCAAAGGGATGGAATTTTTAACCGGATTGTTCCAAATGAGCACGGGTCAAAAACTTAGCGATGGCAGCACTCCTAAAGTGAAAGTGGATAAAGAAACCGGTGAAGTTTCAATTTCGTTTAAAATGGAATTTACAAAAAAAGAGTGACACAATACATGCCTTATTTATCGTCAATACATATAAATACAGAAAAAAACCATCCATATCCTTTTAATGTACCGGCTGTTAAATACGCCAAACACATCGAGCTACCAACTCCAATTATATTTTTACAGGAGAAAACGGAAGTGGCAAATCTACTTTACTGGAATCTATAGCCTGTCGGTTACAGCTTCCACATATGGGCGGATATGGTTACGAAAAAAAATGTTTCGACGCTGCAAAACAATTATTGCCGTATTTTTAAATAGAATAGCAAATAGAGCGCTTACAGGTTTTTTCTTTCGTGCAGAAGATTTTGGCAATTATCTAAACAGCGTACACCGTACCGCGATACAAGCTTACATAATCAATATATAGAACTACAGGAAAAGTTCCGGATAACATTATTCAACAAATGAAGGATAGTGCCAATTATCAACTGTACAAGGTTCGGCCAGGAGCTAGATCTGTTTGTTTTCCCATGGAGAAGCTTATATGCATATTATGAGCCAAATGGAATCTATTTGTTAGATGAGCCCGAAGCATCCTTATCTCCCGCAAAGCAATTAGAGTTGATTATTTTATCCAACATCATCTTAAAAACCACATGTCCCAGTTTGTAATTGCAACACATTCTCCTATGCTTATGGCATATCCTTGAAGTAACCATTTACGAAATAGATGGCGAAAACATGAAGAAAACAGCTTTAGATGATACCAGCCATTATTCCGTAACTAAAAATTTCTTGAACAATCCAAATGCATTTTTAAGAGATTTCGATTAAGTTCACTATGAAGTTGGTTTAAACTTTTTCTATTTGCTAAAAAATGGTTAATTTTCGCTTAAACACAAAAAGTTTAAACCACTTCTATAAAAAAACTCCGAAGGTATTTCAGAGTTTCTTGTTTTATAATTCCAATGGTTTTTCCATAATAAAGTCTTCCATAAACTTAGTGGTATAATTACCCTCTAAATAGTCGGGATTATCCATAAGTTGTCTATGGAAGGGAATGGTGGTTTTAATACCTTCAATTACAAATTCATCTAATGCACGTTTCATCTTGTTTATGGCCTCTTCCCGAGTTTGTGCCGTTGTTATTAACTTGGCGATCATCGAGTCGTAATTTGGCGGAATAATATATCCTGCATAAACATGGGTATCCAAACGTACACCATGGCCTCCCGGAGCGTGTAAGGTGGTTATCCTACCGGGCGAAGGCCTAAAGTCGTTAAACGGATCTTCGGCATTTATACGGCACTCTATGGAGTGTAATTTAGGTAAATAATTTTTTCCCGAAATTGGTACACCGGCCGCAACCAAAATTTGTTCGCGTATTAAATCAAAATCTATCACCTGCTCGGTAATGGGATGTTCTACCTGGATACGGGTGTTCATTTCCATAAAATAGAAATTTCGGTGTTTATCGACCAAAAATTCTATGGTTCCGGCACCTTCATACCCAATATATTCGGCAGCTTTTACAGCGGCTTCCCCCATTTTTTCCCGAAGTTCATTGGTTATAAATGGCGATGGCACTTCTTCGGTTAGCTTTTGGTGGCGACGCTGTATAGAGCAATCACGCTCCGATAAATGGCAGGCTTTCCCATTGGAATCGCCCACTATTTGTATTTCGATGTGTCTTGGCTCTTCGATAAGTTTTTCCATATACATATCGTTATTGCCAAAAGCTGCTTTGCTTTCTTGTCTGGCCGAATCCCATGCCGTTTTTAAATCCTCTGGTTTCCAAACGGCACGCATACCTTTACCACCTCCACCTGCCGATGCTTTAAGCATCACGGGATAACCTGTTTCTTTGGCTATTTTTTGGCAGTCTTCGAAGGTTTCTATAATGCCGTCACTTCCCGGTACACAAGGTACTCCGGCAGCTTTCATAGTGGCTTTTGCCGAAGCTTTGTCGCCCATACGATCTATCATTTCGGGAGAAGCTCCTATAAATTTTATACCGTGTTCTTCACATATTTTCGAAAATTTGGCATTTTCCGAAAGGAATCCATAACCTGGGTGTATGGCATCTGCATTGGTAATTTCGGCAGCAGCTATAATATTGGACATTTTTAAATACGATTCGCTACTTGATGGCGGACCAATACATACAGCCTCGTCGGCAAACTTAACATGTAAGCTTTCGGCATCGGCCGTAGAGTAAACCGCAACGGTTTTAATGCCCATTTCTTTACAGGTTCTAATAACTCGCAAGGCTATTTCCCCTCTGTTGGCTATTAATACTTTTTTGAACATATCTTTAGTGAGTTTAAAAGTTAGGGTTTATTAGTTTAACAAATTTACGGATGTAAAACTTGCACTTCTAAACATCAAAATTAAGATGGATCGACTAAAAATAAAGGCTGATCGAATTCTACAGGAGAAGAATCATCTACCAATATTTTTACAATTTTTCCGGATACTTCAGATTCGATTTCGTTAAAAAGCTTCATAGCTTCGATAATGCAAAGAACATCTCCTTCGGCTATAGTTTGGCCAACTTCTACAAATAGAGGTTTATCTGGAGCAGGCTTGCGGTAAAATGTTCCTATTATTGGCGATTTTATGGTAATATATTTCGAATCTTCTGTAGACGAAGTTCCTATTGGAGCCAAAGTTTCTGCTACTTTAGTTTGCTCAACTGCCGGAATCGGAGTTGAAACCGGCTGGGGAATTTGTTGTGCTATTGGTGCATACTGTATTGCGGTAACACCTTGATCTGCACCTGTTTTTATGGTGATCTTAAAATCGTCCATTTCCAGTTTAACTTCATTTGCACCCGATTTGGCTACAAATTTAATTAAGTTTTGAATCTCTTTAATGTCCATAATTTTTTGAATTAAATTATTTTATTAGTTATTTTTTAGCATTGTATGCCCATTTTAAATAAATAGCACCCCAATTAAATCCGCCACCAAAGGCAGCAAATATAATATTGTCACCTTGTTTTAGTTGCGATTCATAATCGTTTAACAACAAAGGAAGTGTTGCCGATGTTGTATTGCCGTATTTATGAATATTCATCATTACTTTCTCTTCTTCTAAATCGATACGTTGGGCGGTAGCATCGATAATACGCTTGTTTGCCTGGTGGGCTGCCAACCAATTAACATCTGCCTTTGTTAAATTGTTTCGTTCTAATATTTTAACGGTAGAATCTGCCATGTTAAAAACGGCATGCTTAAATACGGTACGACCTTCTTGAAAAGCATATTGACCACCTTCGGCCATAGCCTTTTCGGTAAGTGGAAATGCCGAACCACCGTAGGTAGCTTGTAAAAATTCACGTCCCGTACCATCGCTCCGTAAATATTCATCTTGTAACCCTAAACCATCGGTATTGGGTTCGAATAAAACGGCACCGGCACCATCGCCAAAAATAATACAGGTAGCGCGGTCTTTATAATTTATTATGGACGACATTTTATCGGCACCTATTAACAGAACGTTTTTGTAACGACCAGATTCGATATATTTTGCAGCTACCGACATACCGTACAAAAAGCTTGAACAAGCAGCATCCATATCGAAGGTAAAAGCATTGGTGGCCCCAATTTCGGCAGCTGTAAAAGCTGCGGTGGAAGCCGCTTTCATGTCGGGTGTTGCCGTAGCTACAATTACCAATTCGATATTTTTGGGATCTATTCCTTTTTTATCGATAAGGTCTTGGGCAGCCTTTATGGCCAGGTAAGAAGTTCCTTTGCCCTCTTCTTTAAGAATTCTACGCTCTTTTATACCGGTTCGCGTAGTTATCCACTCATCATTAGTATCAACCATTGTCTCTAAAATTTGGTTGGTTAATACGTATTCCGGTACATACGCACCGACAGCTGTTATTGCCGCAGAGATTTTACTCATAAATATTTTAGTTAATTTGACCAAAAATTCGATGTTACATCACAAAACATCCTATTTTTTACAAAAACCACTAATTTTTAATGTAAAAGTTATGCAAATTAAGTGTTTTTGTTCTTTAGAAAAAGCATATTACAAAAAAAAACGCTCGACATGAGCGTTTTTATATATGCATGCATAATACCTTATGCGTTATTTTCTACCGTTTCAGAGTTATCTATTAGTACTTGACCTCTGTAATACAGCTTACCTTCGTGCCAATGTGCCCTGTGGTATAAGTGCGCTTCGCCTGTTGTAGGGCATACAGCAATTTGTGGCGCAGTTGCCTTGTAGTGTGTTCTTCTCTTATCTCTTCTTGTTTTCGAGATTTTTCTTTTAGGATGTGCCATTTTCTATCTTATTTATCCGTTAACAGTTTCTTTAATGTATTCCAACGAGGATCGATATCGTCCTCTTCTTTTTTATTTTCTTTGCTTTTTGGGCTCAGTTCATCTAATTTTTTAAGTATTTCGGAGTTTAGAGTACCGCTTTTAATACCCGGATGTATTCGTTTTAACGGTACAGAAAGCACAATTAATTCGTAAATATATTGCTGTACATTTATTTCGTAAGTACCGTGCGGAACAATAAGAATGTCTTCGTAATTGTCGTTATACTCATCACCAAACTTAACTACCAACTTGAATGTATTGTTAACCGGCTGATTGTACGGTTCGTTTGTTACATCGCAGTTTACGTTTACATATCCGGATATTTCGAAATGTAACTCTAACAATGTTGTTTTTTTATCTAATTCCAGATTAACATCAACATTGATATCGTTAAACTCGTTATACTCAAAATAATCAAAGAACGTTTGCTCTATTTTATAATCAAAATGATGTTTTGTTGTTTTTAGGCCTACAAATGGAATTGTAAATTCTTTTAATGGCTTCATAATCACATCTATTTTGAGCCTACAAATATATAAATTTTTATTTATGCAACGTGAGATATAAACATTTTTTTGTTTATATCTTTTTGGATTGCTTTTTTAATGGGTTTGCGGTTAAATTTTTATATTCTTCCCTATTTTTAAATATTTGTATGGCAGCAAATACGGCTTCTTTAAACGAGCTTTCGTTGGCAGTCCCTTTTCCTGCTATTTCATAAGCCGTACCGTGATCGGGCGAGGTTCGTACTTTGTTAAGTCCCGCTGTATAATTTACGCCTTGACCAAAGGATAGGGTTTTAAAGGGGATAAGGCCTTGGTCGTGGTACGAAGCGATTATGGCATCGAAATTCCTGTAATTGTCCGAGCCAAAAAAACTATCGGCAGCATACGGGCCATAAACCAGTTTACCAGATTCCTTTATCTTTTTTAGTGTTGGACGCAAAACGGTATCGTCTTCTTTACCTATTACACCATTATCACCGGTATGGGGGTTAATGCCCAAAACGGCTATACGGGGTCTGTTTATTTTAAAATCGGCTAAAAGTGATTTGTAAACCGTACTTATTTTTTTAACGATCAAATCTTCTGTTATATGATTTACCACATCTTTAACCGGAACATGGTCGGTTAACAGACCTACCCTTAAGGTGTCGGTTACCATAAACATAAGGCTTTCACCATGTAATTCCTGTGCCAAATAATCGGTATGGCCGGGAAATTTAAAATGCTCCGATTGAATATTGTGCTTGTTTAAGGGAGCGGTAACCAAAACATCAATATTTCCTTCTTTTAGGGCTTGGGTTGCCGCTTGCAGCGATTTTACGGCGTATTTACCTATGTTAATGTCTTCTTTGCCAAATTCGATGGTTACAGGTTCGTTCCAAACATTTAATACGTTTACTTTTCCCGCTACGGTTTGGTCAAGATGCTTTATAAAATTGAAATTGATTTCGGAATTAAATTGATTTTTATAAAAATTAATCACTTTTGAAGATGCGAAAATTACGGGCGTGCAAAATTCCAACATACGGGAATCTTCAAAGGTTTTTAAAATTATTTCACCACCAATACCATTTAAATCGCCTATGGATATACCAACTACTATATTTTCTTCTTTCTTCATTAAAATGTTTGTAATTTTGGAAATGCAAATTTAATTAAAATAAACCACAATATGTTTACCGGAATTATTGAAGCAATCGGAACCGTTACAAATTTAAGCAAAGCATTGGGTAACCTTCACCTAACCATAAAAAGCCATATTACCCCCGAATTAAAAATAGACCAAAGTGTGGCGCATAACGGCGTTTGCCTTACTGTTGTCGATATAAATAAAGATGAATATACTGTTACCGCAATACAGGAAACACTTAACAAAACTAACCTTGGCCACTTAAAAACAGGGGATACTATTAATTTAGAGCGTGCCATGAAATTAGGCGATAGGTTAGACGGCCATATGGTACAGGGGCATGTGGACCAGACCGCAGTTTGCAAAAGTATAGAAAACACTAATGGCAGTTGGATTTTTACCTTTAGTTACGATTCCAAGCTTAATAATATTACTATTGAAAAAGGCTCGATTACCGTTAATGGTGTGAGCTTAACAGTAGTTAATTCTAAACAAAATGTGTTTAGTGTAGCCATAATTCCTTATACGTACGAGCACACCAATTTTAATACATTTAAGGAAGGAACTGTTGTTAACTTGGAATTTGATGTCTTGGGCAAATATGTATCCAGACTTTTGGAATTGCGGTAATTTCTATCTTAATCTAAAGATTACAAAAGCCTTTCAAAATAATGTATTTTAAAAGGCTTCAATTTAATAAAACAACAAAGATAATTCTTATCGTGTACTAATTATCTCAGTTTTTATTTACTTAACATTAATAGTTCACTACACACAATCTCGGTTACATAATGTTTTTTCCCGTCTTTATCCTCCCACGAACGACTTGTTAATTTGCCCTCCAATGCTATTTCTTTTCCTTTGGATATGTAGTTCTCTACAACGGTAACCAATCTGTTTTTAACAACAATATTATGCCAATAGGTGCGCTCTATCTTATTACCGTTTTTATCTTTATAGCCATCATCGGTAGCCAAAGAGAATTTTGCCATTTTGTTACCATCGGAAAAATTAATAATCTCTGGATCCTGCCCTAATCTTCCAATCAACTGTACTTTGTTTCTAAGCGTGTTCATAATTTCTAAATTTTAATGGTTAAACAGTTAATACTATCGAGTTTTTATGTTTCGACAAGGCAAAAATGCAACTGCTTTTAT
>JBKEDH010000012.1:0-6151 GCA_047975295.1 Aestuariibaculum sp. | reverse complement strand
TTTTGTATGGTGCTATAAAGTTGGCATATATTTACATCTGAATCAACCAAATCAAAGTTAAAAAGCATGGCAGAATGTCCAAAACTATATTCAAACATGGTCTGGATTACATAGCTTCTATGCTATCAAATTATTTAAGAAAAATCTTACTTTTTAAGAAAATGGCTTTGAATAGCCCCTGAAAGGGGCGGCTAAGGCATGTGCTAAAATTAAAAACCTTTGTTGATTATCCTCGTTCTTCTTCTCTTCCTTTTCTTGATATTTTACATATTTCCTTATCATTTCTTCATCTAAACCTACTGTACTCACAAAATAGCCCCTAGCCCAAAAATGATTGTCCCAATACGGCTTCCGTTTCAACTTTGGATAACTTTTAAATAGCTTTATTGTCAACTTACCTTTAGCCGCCCCTAACAGTTTTGAAATAGAAACTTTAGGTGGTACGGACACCAACATATGGATATGACCCTCTTGAACATTTAACTCCTAATCCTCACATTGCTTCCTTTCACATAACATCTGTAATTCTTCTTCAACTAATGTCTTTATGGTGCCTTTAATATCCTAAATCTATACTTTGGTGCCCAAACTATATGATAATCTCATTTGTAAATTACATAACTTTGTTTCTTATATTTACTCATAAAACAAATATAGCCAAAGCACTAAGAACATAACCTCCTGCTTAACAGGTGGTTTGATAATGTAAAATCAAAAACAAAATATCGTTAAAGGTATTGCCTACATCTTGCCGTATTAAACGATAAGCCTTGCTTATTTGGGCTTCGACGGTTTTTATCGATATGGTTAAATATCCGGCAATTTCGGTATTGGTAAGTCCTTCCTTTTTACTTAAAAGAAAAATGGTTTTACATTTTTTAGGCAGTTTACCAATGCTATGGGTAACAAGAGCTATTTTTTTTTCTAAAATATCACTGTTATCATCACTTACGCTTTCACTTATGGCTTCCATATAGGCACTTTCAATAACCGAAAAGGCCTTTTTTTTGTTATAATGGTTTATAAAATTATTATAAGTGCTTTTGTAGAGAAAATTTTTAATAGAAAATTCAATATTAAGCTTTTTCCTGTATTCCCAAATCATTAAAAAAGTAGTCTGCACAATATCTTCGGCAGCAGCATGATCCTTAGACAGACTTAAAGCATAAACATACAAAGGTTTATGAAAAGTACTTATTAAATACGCAAAGGCCTTTTCATCACCTTTTCGTAATTTTTTTATAAGCTTCGTTTTGTTTTTATATGTCGGCACTTTTCAAAATCTATTATTTGACTTGCGTAAAATTGATAAAAAAACATAAAAAAGCAACAAAAAAGTAATAAAAAAGTAAGGGTATTGAAATTTTGCTTTGTAATAAGATAAAAATAATAGAAAAAAGATGATTCCCTCTAAAATAGAACATATAATAACAAAATACCTTTCCAATTCGGTTACTACAACCGAAGAAGAACAACTTTCTCAATGGCTGGAAGACGCTACAAACAAACTATATTTTAAAGATTATGTTAAAACAAATTATGCAATAACATACAGTATAAGTAATCCGGACACTAAAACGGCCTTACACAACATATTAAAACAAACCAAACCAAAAGTTATAGGTTTACCTTTAATAAAATATGCAGCAGCCGTAGTCGTTTTTATTGCCGTAGGTATTGGTGCCTATACTTATTTTTATAATGAAGAGGCTGTAACCAACAGAGCACTTTTGAAAATAAAACCAGGCTATAACAAAGCTACTTTGGTATTATTTACTGGAGATACATTAAATCTGGAAACACATAAAAACCAGATTATAACAAAAGGAAACAGTATAATTAACAATAACGACAGAGTTCTTGAATACAACAACAAAACGGTAGATAGAGAAATAGATCCCACTTATATTCCAAAGTTTAACACCTTATTTGTACCTGTTGGCGGTATGTACCAAATAAAACTGCCCGATGGCACTCGTGTTTGGTTAAACTCGGCCACATCGTTAAAATTTCCCGAGCGTTTTGTTGGTAATTATCGGGATGTTACTTTAGAGGGAGAAGCCTATTTTGATGTAACCAAAAGTAGCAAACCCTTTATTGTAAGGACACCTACGGCAGATGTAACAGTATTGGGTACAGAATTCAACATATCGTCGTATGCAAAAGACCCTCATTTCTCTGCCACCTTGGTTGAAGGCAAGATAAAGCTAACATCGGTAATTAATAATGCTTCCGAAGAGCTTATACCAAGCCAAAGAGCTGTTATTTTAAAAGGTGATACTAAAATAAACCTTACACCGATAGAAACCGAAATTTACACCAGTTGGAAAGAAGGAAAATTTTATTTCGAAAGAGAAACCTTAGAACAGATTTTAACTAAAATGGAGCGATGGTACAATGTCGATATAACGTTTGAAGATTCTAGCATAAAAACCGAAACGTTTACGGGCGTAGCTTATAAAGACAAGCCTATAGGACACCTGTTGGACATGATCTGTAAAACCACAAAACTTAATTATAAAATAACAACTAACAAAAAAACAAAAAAGTATGAAATAATAGTAACAAGGTAACGACTAAGAACAGAAAAAAGGGAAATGCTGCAACATTTCCCCCAGAAATTGTTTATTAGTTAAGTAATGACCATCGAAATCAATTAATTAACCAAAAAAACAAATTTATGGAAAAACATTTAACCGCAATACGTAGGTTATTCGAAACGTACAAACCTCAAATTATACGGCTTATGGAAAAATCTCTCACCTTGTTCCTTATCTTTTTTAGTATAACGGCATCTTCTTTCTCTCAAAAAATATCAATAAAAATGGGAGAGGTAAAACTTCATGAGGCACTTAAAGCCATAAAAAAAGAAGCTAAGGTCGATTTTTTTTATAGTGATAAGGAATTGGACGTAACCCGTACCGTTTACGCTAACTTTACAAATACCGAAACACAGGAAGTAGTAAGCCAATTGGTAGGAGCCAATTATAATGTACAAAAAAACAATAATGGCATTATACTTATTAGTCCTAAACCCAAAACACCTCAACAGCAAACACTTGTAAAAGGAAAGGTAAAGGATAAAACCGGCATGCCTATTCCGGGAGCTACTGTTTTGGTAAAAGGAACAGTAATAGGGACTTCTACCGATTTTGACGGTAATTATACAGTTCGTGCAACTGGAGATGCAATACTTGTTTTTAGTTATGTAGGATATAAAACAAAAGAAGTTGAGGTACAGCATAAACAGACCATAAATGTTATATTGGAAGAAGATGTAAGCAAGCTCGAAGAAGTGATTATTACCGGTATTGTAGAGCGTAAAAAGGAAAGTTTTACAGGTGCCGTAACAACTGTTAAAGGTGAAGAGTTAAAAACCGTAGGAAACCTAAACGTTATCGAGAGCTTAAAAACCTTAGATCCGTCGTTTGTTATTGTTGAAAACAATGCACTGGGTTCCAACCCCAACCGTTTACCTGATATTGAAGTACGCGGAAAAACCAGTATAGGTACCGACGATTTAAGGGATGAGTTTGGTGGTAATCCCAACCAACCGCTTTTTGTATTAGATGGTTTTGAAACAACATTACGCACCATTATCGATTTGGATATGAACCGTGTGGCATCCATAACCATATTGAAAGATGCATCCTCAACAGCACTGTATGGAGCAAGAGCGGCAAACGGCGTGGTAGTGGTTGAAACCATAAGACCAGAAGCTGGTAAGTTAAGAATTAACTATACGGGCGATTTTAGATTTGAAATGCCCGATCTGACCGATTATAACCTCATGAACTCTGCCCAAAAACTGGAGTACGAACGCTTATCAGGGCTATGGACCACCAATTCTGAAACCGACTATTATAATCAATTTATATTAGATGCCCAGTACAATAAAGTTTTGGCCGAAATAGCGAGTGGTGTTGATACCTATTGGCTGAACGAGCCGGTACAGGTGGGTGCAACTATTGGCAACTCTATCTATGCCAGTGGTGGTACCGGCGATGTAACCTATGGCCTTGGTATTAATTATAGAAACCAAGAAGGAGTTATGAAAGAATCCGGTAGAAAAACATGGGGCACTAATTTCGACTTAACTTACCGAAAGGGCAAAGTAAACTTCAGTAACCGTTTGCGCATTAGCGGTTACGATGCCGACGAGTCTCCTTATGGTTCATTTTCAACTTTTGCAAGTGCAAACCCCTATTTTAGAAAAACCGACGAAAATGGAAATATATCCAAATTCTTGGATATCGGCGGATATTTTGGGAGCAAGTACGGTAATCCTTTGTACGATGCCAATTTAAATTCTTACAACAATACCAAAAACATTCAAATAACAAATAACACACAGGCCATTTGGAGTATAACCAATAAGTTAAGGCTTACTACCAACTTACAAATAAACAAACTAAGTACTGTTAACAAAATATTTATCGATCCTGCCCATAGTCAATTTTCGGGTACTACATATACAGAGGCCGGCACATACAATAATATCGACACCGAAAGTTTTAGCTATACGTTAAACTCAATGGCCACTTATGCCACAGTATTTAAGGACAGACATAGTATCACGGCTAACCTACGTGGCTCCATTAGCGAAAATAACAGCCAATATATTGGTGTTAGTGCCGTGGGATTTCCTTTGGGCACAAATGGTAATCCTATATTTTCGTTTGGTTACAAACCAAATTCCAAGCCTAATTCAGCAGTAAACAAGTACAGACGCATAGATTTAGTAGCAAGTGCCAATTACGATTACAACAAAACCTATTTTTTCGATGTTAACTATCGTTTAGACGGATCGACAGTTTTTGGTGCCAATAACAAATATACACCGTTCTGGTCGGTTGGTGCCGGTTGGAATTTGGCCAACCAATTTAATTTTGATGATGCTATCGTATCTTCTTTCCGTTTAAGGGGAAGTGTCGGAAAAACAGGTAACCAAGGCTTTGGTAATTTATCCGATATAACCATTTACAATTACCAAACCTATACCAATAATTTTGGCCAAGCAGTAGATATGGTTACACTAGCCAACCCCGATTTAAAATGGCAAAAAACATTAGATTACAGCTTTGGTCTGGAAATGTCGTTACTTAAAAACAGAATTACGGCACAAGCCAATATTTACCGTAAATTAACCGATCCGTTAGTGGTAAAAATAGATAAACCGTCTTCAACCGGAATCGTAGCATACCCCATTAATGCCGGTTTAATGGATACTAATGGTTTTGAAACCATGTTGCGCATATCGCCCATTTATAATTTAAACGACCAAATTATTTGGACTATAACACTTAACGCCTCGTCTGTAACCAGTAAATTCGACGATTTTAACAATACATTACAATCGCTTAACGACGAAGCAACAAATAACACATCGTTACAGCGATATTACGATGGCTACAGTCCCGACGATTTATGGGCAGTTCCTTCATTAGGAATAGATCCGGCAACTGGAGAAGAAGTGTATTTAACCTTAAACGGCAATCCAACTTTCGAATATAATACCGAAAACATTAGAAAAGTAGGCAATAGCAGACCTACGGTTGAAGGTGTAATAGGAAACACGTTCCGTTATAAAAACTTTAGTGCAAGCGTAAGTTTACGTTACCGACTGGGTGGCGATGTACTAAACAATGCACTGTACAACAAAGTAGAAAATATTAGCCGGGCACAGCGCATTTACAATCATGATGTACGCGCATTAACCGACAGATGGGTCAACCCCGGAGATATTACATTGTTCAAATCCATCACAGATTTTGATGACGTAGGAAAATCATCCCGTTTCATACAGGAAGAAAATATATTGCTGGGCGAATCTATTAATTTAGGTTACGAATTGACCAATAAAAACTGGATGAATACTATAGGTTTAAGCCGCCTTCGGCTCAATGCCTATATGAATGATATTTTCCGCGTATCGTCCATTAAATCCGAACGTGGTATCGATTATCCATTTGCCCGTAACATATCCTTTAGCATAAATGCCAGTTTCTAAAAAATATATACCAATGAAAATATTAAAAACACACATAATAGTATTGTTGGGCTCTTTAATGTTTGCTTCTTGCGACAATTACTTGGATGTCCAACCCGAAGACAAATATTTGGAAGAACAAGTATTTAGTTCTAAAACCAC
>JBKEDH010000195.1:0-2941 GCA_047975295.1 Aestuariibaculum sp. | reverse complement strand
GAAAAAGGGGGAAGTACTTTTGGAGATATTTCCCATATCTTGTTGGGTGACAGCTTATGGAATTCTAATATTGTTTATATCGACAAAGATTGGTTTTATTGGGGGCGTAGAGGACCTTCGGTACACTTAAATTATACTATGCCCAAAAATAAAAATATTACTTGGTTTTATAACGAACTGACAGTACCGGAAGGATTGGATCCCGTGGGAAGCTATTTTATGGCCAATGGGTTTGCCGATGGCTATTTTGGTATGCAGGTAAACTCAAAAACCGAACGACGTATTCTGTTTTCGGTATGGAGTGCCTACGATACACAAGACCCAAAGCAAGTCCCCAAGGAATATTCGGTTGATTTGTTGGGAAAAGGAAAATATGTCGTTAATAAAGATTTTGGTAACGAAGGCTCTGGTGCACAAAGTTATTTGGTTTATAACTGGAAAGCAGGGACTACCTACAAGTTTTTGTTGAAGGGAGAATCGAACTTAGATAATAGCATCGACTATACTGCATATTTTGATGCATGGGAAGTTGGCGATTGGAAATTAATAGCAAGTTTTCGTCGTCCGTTCCCTAGTAATTCCAAAAAACATTTAACCCGATTGCATTCATTTTTGGAAAATTTCAGTCCATCTATGGGAAATGAAGTAAGAAAAATAAATTACACAAACCAATGGGTTTACGATACCGAAGGCAATTGGAACGAAATAACATCGGCAAGATTTACAACCGATAATACAGGAAATAGTGGTGTGCGTTTTGATTACGATGGCGGTGTTGAGGGTGAATATTTCTATTTAAGAAACTGTGGGTTTTTTAGTGATAACCAAACACCAAAAACTATGTTTACAAGAACCTCAAAAGGAACTGTTCCTACAGTCGATTTTTCAACATTAGAAGTGCCAGGTTTGCCTTAAAAGTATTAGAGATATAAAGAAAAATCTGAAAAGTTTTGGTTTAAGTTCTCTTATTCTTAGTGCCATTTAGCTGTTCACTTTTTACCTCGTTTTTATCCACTTCTTTTTAAAATTTATAAAACATTCACTTATCATTTTGAGTCATACACTTAGAGCCTGTTTAAATTTGTATGATAGACTTTTGTGTAGTTTATTTTTGCTTCATAATGAGACAAAATAGAGGGCTACTTGATGAAATTTTAACGAAATTATGCACAAAGAGATATAAAAAACAATTGATATAACTTTAAACAGGCTCTTATATACTCCCCACACCGGTAGCTGTTAACATATAGGTATGTAAATCGGTATTTTTAATAAAAGCAGGTAATAAATCGCTTCCAGCACCATACATGGCCAATTCTACATAATCTGCCGAATGGTTGTTGCCAATCCACCCTACATTGGTGTAATCCTTTTGTATGTTGGACAACAGTTTGTATGGTAAGTGTTTATAGTTGTAAAGCCCGTCGTCCTGCTTTTCCAGACCGTTATAATAGCCCAAAATCTCCAAAGCCTGATTTCGGGATATTGCAAAACCATTGGCATATTCGATACGTTCTATAATTTGATTTATGGATTGATCGGGGTTAATACCGTTTAAAATCCATTCGTTGGTATGTTTGAATTGTTGGAGATGATCAAAGTTTTTATTGGCTTCCTTACCATAAAGTAATCCCGGATTGGAGTTGCCATGGTCGGTTGTAATAATAACCAATGTGTTTTTATCGGTATCGGCAAAATCCAATGCTACTTTCAAAGCTTGGTCAAAAGCCACTTGGTCGTAAATTAAGCCACCCGTACAATTGGCATGTGCAGCCCAATCTACCTTACCGCCTTCAACCTGTAATACAAAACCGTTAGGGTTATTTTTCATTACTTCAATGGCTTTAGCTGTCATTTCAGCTAAGGAAGGTATTTCGGCTTTTAATGTATCATCATGTTGGTGGTCTAAGGAGTAGGGTAGGCCACCTTCGTAAAACACGCCCAATAGGGGTCTTTTTTTGGTGGCATTTAACATGCCCGTTTTATTTTTAGTAACGGTGTAACCTGCTTTTTCGAAAGCTTTGTACATGTCTTTGCCATCCTTACGTTTATTGGTATCGAAAACCTGTTGGCCACCACCCATTAGTACATCAAATTTATGCTCTAATTGCTGTTCCGCAATGCTTTCCATATCACTTCTGCTTTCACTGTTAACAGTAAAACCGGCGGGTGTAGCATGTGTAATAGGAACCGTGGTAACACATCCGGCCATTTTACCGGCATCTTTAAATTTTTGCCAAATGGGTTTGTGTTTTAATCCATTGTCACCCATATTTACACGACCATTTTTTACGCGAACACCACCGCCCCACGAGGAGCTGGCCGCAGCAGAATCGGTTACAATTGAAGATGCCGAAGCCATATCCATTAAAGCACGATTTGCTTTGTTTTCGCGATAAAGATTAAGCCAATTACTACCTTTTCCCGTAGAACGCTGCAAAAATATATCAGCCATGTTCAAGGTACCGGTACTCATGCCGTCGCTTACTAAAAATATAATATTTTTGGCTGTTGTATTTAGAAAATAAGAGGTGTTTGACTGCCCCAAAATAGTGGATGGATGCAAAAGAGCGCCACCAAGACCCAATACTCCTGCTTTTTTAAAGAAATTTCTGCGTTTCATTTTATTAGACGGTTTAAAAGTTCGATCTTAAAAAGTAAAGATATTATTTTTATAAGAGTTGAACGTTAAAAAGTTGTAAAGTTTAGAAATAAGGATGTCTAAAGTCACAAGCCTAAAGTCAAAAAAATAATAAGCCCAAGAGTCCTGATTCTTGGTTCTAAACATATACAAACATTTTTCATTTTTAATTTTTCACTTTTCACTTAAAAAGAGACGCTTCGGTAAGCTCGACATGACATAGTGCTTTTCTATTTTTATCTATTCTATTCTCTCTTATCTCAAGTCCAAAAATCTTGATTCTTGGCTCCTGATTCTAAA